>NZ_JBQKJL010000001.1:0-399479 GCF_052117285.1 Lawsonibacter sp. LCP25S3_E2 | reverse complement strand
GATCCGCTTTGTTGTCATGCCCTAATGTCGCAAAAGACAGCACACAGCTTGCTTTCGCTTTGCTGTGTGCTGCCTTTGTGAGGTTCCTTACTTGCTAACTAAGTGACATTGGGCTTTCGCCGGGGCGCTTTTTTATCAATTGGGAAGCGATCAGCACTTCTCGAAGATGGTGGCAACACCCATGCCGCCGCCAATGCACAGGGTGGCAAGACCCTTCTTGGCGTCGTCACGCTTTTGCATCTCGTGGAGCAGGGTGACGATGATGCGGGCGCCGGAAGCACCAACGGGGTGACCCAGGGCGATGGCGCCGCCGTTGACGTTGACCTTGCTCATGTCGAAGCCCAGCTCACGGGCCACGGCGATGGACTGGGCGGCAAAGGCCTCGTTGGCCTCCACCAGGTCCATGTCCTCGATCTTCAGGCCGGCCTTCTCCATGGCCTGGCGGGAAGCGGGAACGGGACCCACACCCATGATCTTGGGATCCACGCCGCCCTGGCCCCAGGAAATGAGCTTGGCCATGGGCTTGAGACCGTACTTCTCCACAGCCTCGCCGGAGGCCAGGATGATGGCGGCAGCGCCGTCGTTGATGCCGGAGGCGTTGGCGGCGGTGACGCGCTGAACATGCTTCTTGGCGTCGGCCTCGTGGATCTGAGTGGGCTCAAAGGTGTGGACGATCTCGTCCTCCACGCCCTCGGGGCCTACGGGGAAAGCGCCGCGCAGCTTGGCGATGCTCTCAGGAGTGACGCCGGCGCGGGGGAACTCGTCCACCTTAAACTCCACGGTCTCCTTCTTCTTCTTGATCATCACGGGGACGATCTCGTCGTTGAAGCGGCCGGAGTTGAGGGCGGCCTCGGCCTTGTTCTGGGAGGAGGCGGCGAACTCGTCCAGCTCTTCCCGTGTGATGCCCCACACGTCGCAGATGTTCTCAGCGGTGGTGCCCATGTGGTAGTTATTGTAAGCGTCCCACAGGCCGTCCTTGATCATGGTGTCCATCATCTTGTTGTCGCCCATACGAGCGCCCCAGCGGGCGGCGGGGATGGCATAGGGGGCGGCGGACATATTCTCGGTACCGCCGGCAACCACGATGTCGGCGTCGCCGGCAGCGATGGTACGGCCGGCCTCAATAACAGACTTCATGCCGGAGCCGCACACCATGCCCACGGTGTAGGCGGGGACGGAGGTGGGCACACCGGCCTTCAGGGCGGCCTGGCGGGCCACGTTCTGGCCCAGGCCGGCGGTGAGGATACAACCGAACATGACTTCATCCACCTGCTCGGGCTTCACGTTGGCCCGATTGAGGGCCTCCTTAATGACAACCGCGCCCAGATCAGCAGCGGGAGTATCCTTCAGAGAACCACCGAAGGAGCCGATGGCGGTGCGGCAGCAGCTAACAACATAAATGTCTTTCATAGTGTTTACCTCCAGTCGTTTGATAACGGCGCCCGGCCTGAGCGCCCTGATTTTAATCCGCTCTTTCTGTCATCATAGCAGAGCGTGAAAGAAAAAGCAATAAAATTTTCTTTGTTTTGGAAGGATTGGCCCCTGCGCCGGGAAATCAGCCGTTGAATTTCCCCATGGCCCGGTCCAGGCCCTCACTGAGGATACACTCCACCGCGTCAGCAGCCCGTTTGACGGCGGCATCGATGGCCTTCTTGTCCTCCCCCTGGAACTTGCCCAGTACCCAGTCGGCCAGGTCATAGTCCGGGTGGGGCTTCTCCCCCACCCCCACCCGCAGACGGGGGAACTGGTCGGTGCCCAGGTGCTGGATAATATTTTTCAGGCCGTTGTGCCCCCCGGCGGAGCCCTTCAGGCGGATGCGCAGCCGGCCCACGGCCAGGGCCGTGTCGTCCGAGACCACCAGGATGTGGTCAGGGGAAATTTTGTAAAAATCCGCGGCCTGGCGCACGGCCTCCCCGGACAGGTTCATATAGGTAATGGGCTTCATCACCAGCACCTTTTCCCCGGAAATGGTGAAAAGGTTGGTCAGGGCCTTAAATTTCAGCTTCTGGATGGGTTTCCTTTGCCGCTCGGCGATCTCGTCGGCTACCATAAACCCCACATTGTGCCGGGTGTTTTCATACTTGTCCCCAGGGTTGCCCAGACACACCAGCAGCCAGCCGGCTCCCCCGGAATCTTTTTTAAACAGCATAGTCTTTCCTCGCTTAATGCTTAAAACACAGGGGCGGGTAAAGCTACCCGCCCCTGTGCTGGCGTCATCAAATGGTTCTTACAGGAACAGAGGAGATACGGAGGTCTCCATGTAGATGTGGCTGATGGCCTCGGCAAACATATGAGCCACGGAGATGTACTTGATCTTGTCGCACTGCAGGCCCTCTCTGGGGGGAATGGTGTTGAGGAACATGACCTCGGTGAGGACACTGTCCGTGATGCGCTGGACGGCGGGGCCGGAGAGCACACCGTGGGAGGCGCAGGCGGTGACGTCCTTGGCGCCGCCGATCTCCACCAGGGCCTTGGCGGCGTGGCACAGGCTTCCGCCGGTGTCCACCATGTCGTCCAGGAGGATGACGTGCTTGTCCTTCACGTCGCCGATGATGTTCATGACCTCAGAGGAGTTGGCCTTCTGACGGCGCTTATCCACAATGGCCAGAGGCATGCCCAGCTTCTGGGCGAAGGCACGGGCACGGGCCACGGAGCCCACGTCGGGAGAGACGACCATGGTGTCGTCGCTGTTGTCCTTGAACTTGCGGTTGAAGTAGTCCACAAAGATGGGGGAGCCCAGCAGGTTGTCCACGGGGATGTCAAAGAAGCCCTGGATCTGGTTGGCGTGCAGGTCCATGGTCAGCACCCGGTCGGCGCCGGCCTGGGTAATGAGGTTGGCCACCAGCTTGGCGGAAATGGGATCGCGGGGCTTGGTCTTGCGGTCCTGACGGGCATAGCCGAAGTAGGGGATCACAGCGGTGATCCGGCCGGCGGAGGCACGCTTCAGGGCGTCGATCATAATGAGCAGCTCCATGAGCGCGTCATTGACGGTGCCGGGCTTGCCGTCCTTCACAAAGGAGCAGGTGGACTGGACGACGAACACGTCGGAACCACGGACGGTCTCATAGATGGAGGCAAAATTCTCTCCGTCAGAGAAGCTGCCTACCTCGCAGTTGCCCAGAGGGATGCCCAGCTCCATGCAGATGTCCTTGGCCAGCTTGGGGTTGGAATTGCCGGTGAAAACCTTGATGTCCTTCCCGTGTGCAATCATAGTTGAAATCCTCCAAATCTTTTTTGGGTCGGCGCAGCATCTGCCGCCCATTGTAAATATGCGGATGGGTCTATTGCCGGTGGAATCTTGTCCACAACGTTACTTTTTTCCTTTTTTCTCCCGGTTGGCTGCCGCCCAGCCCTCCTTCACCTGCTGGCGGCTGCGGCCGATGACCATGGCGTCCACCGGGATATCCTCGGTCACGGTGGTGGCGGCGGCGATAAAGGCCCCGTCGCCGATCTTCACCGGGGGAACGAAATTGGTGTTGCAGCCCACAAAGACGTTGCTGCCGATGGTGGTGCGGTGCTTGTGGAAGCCGTCGTAGTTGCAGGTGACGGTGCCGCAGCCGAAGTTGCAGTTGTCGCCCACGTCGCTGTCGCCCACATAGGTGAGATGGGCCATCTTGGTCCCCTTGCCCAGGTTGCAGTTTTTCAGCTGGACAAAGGCGCCGATTTTGGAGCCCTCCCCCACCACACAGTGGGGCCGGATGTGGGTGTAGGGGCCGATCTGGCAGCCCGGCTCAATCTGGCTCTCCTCGCACTGGGAGGCGTTGATGGTGCAGTTATCCCCCACCTGGCAGTCGGTGAGCATCACGTTGGGGCCCAGCTGGCAGTTGGCGCCCACGGTGGTCTTGCCCCGGAGAATGGTGCCGGGCAGCAGCAGGGTGCCGGGGCCGACGGTGACCTCCTCTTCCACATAGACGCTGGAAGGGTCCATCATCACAACGCCGGACTGAAGCAGCTGTTCCCGCTTTGCCTGAAAAGCGGCTTGGTAGTCTTTCATGGTTCCTCCTGATCAAAACGCCCCGAAAAAGGGCAAAAAATTAACTGTGTTCATTATAGCATATTATTTTGTCTTTTTCCATGACAATCCAAAATTTTTCAAAATGTCAAGAAACCAAATATAACCAGTGAAAATCTGTGAAATATTGCAAAAACCGCCCCTCCCTGTGTGGGAGAGGCGGCCATTTGTTTGTGTTTAGCAGACAGATGTCAGCGGACGTACCCCCAGGCGCTCCCGCAGGCGGGAGGGGCGGCAGATCCGGGACAGCTCCAGTCCGGCGCAGACCGTGTCCACCAGGTCCACCAGCCAGGCCTCCAGAGACCGGGGCAGGGCACCTCCCAGCGGCCACATGTGAGAGAGAATGATATTCTCCTCCTTGCGGGTGAGTTTGGTGACCCGAGCGGCGTTTCGGGCGGCAAAGCGGGGGTGGTCGAAGCACTGGTTGCCCGGATGGGCGGATTTATCTTTGGAATCGTACAGGTACAGGTCATGGAGCAATCCTCCCCGTGCGGCGGCATGGGCATCCAGACGGAGAAAGCGGGCCACACGGTAGGAATTGTAGGCCACAAACAGGGAGTGATCCAGGGTGGTGACGGGACCGTGGTGTTTCCATCGGCCCATCATCCGCACTAGGTCGGAATCCAACAGTTCGCGGGTCAGTTCCAAGAATTCATGCTCACGGATTTTCAGGCTCATTGGAATCAGTCCTTTCCGGGCGCAAGCCCATTGTTCTATCTTCATCTTACACCAAAGTGGTTCAAATGTCATTTCATAAATTTTTAAAAATTCACCGTGTCTGTCCCGTCCCCTTGATGAGGAACTGATAGGTGCACAGCTCCTGCAGTCCCAGGGGTCCGCGGGCGTGGAGCTTCTGGGTGGAGATGCCCATCTCACAGCCCAGGCCAAACTCGCCCCCATCGGTAAAGCGGGTGGAGGCGTTCCAGTAGACGGCGGCGGAGTCCACCTGCCGGAGGAAGGCCTTTGCACGGGCCTCGTCCCCGGTCACAATGGCCTCGCTGTGGCCGGTGGAGTGCTCGGCAATGTGGGAAACCGCCTGCTCCACCCCGTCCACCACCTTGACGGCCAGGATGTAGTCCAGAAATTCGGTGTCAAAGTCCTGGGCTCCGGCCGGAGTTCCGGGAATGATCGCGGCGGCCGTTTCGTCCAGCCGCAGCTCCACGGGGGGCAGGCCCTGGGCGCAGCGGTCATCCACCAGGCGCTTATGAAGCCGGGGCAGGAACTCCCCGGCAATGGAGCGCTCCACCAGGCATACCTCGGCGGCGTTGCACACGCTGGGCCGGGAGCACTTGGCGTTTTCCACAATGGCCAGGGCCATGTCCAGGTCGGCATAGCGGTCCACATAGATGTGGCAGATGCCCGTGCCCGTCTCCAGCACCGGGACGGCGGCGTTGTCCACACAGGCCCGGATGAGACCCGCGCCCCCACGGGGGATGAGCAGGTCAATGAGGCCCCGTGCGGCCATCAGCTCGTTGGCGGAGGCGCGGGAGGTGTCCTCCACCAGCTGGAGGGCAGCGGCGGGCAGGCCGGCCTGAGTAAGGCCCTCCTTCAGGGCGTCTACAATGGCGGCGGCGGAGCGGTGGGCCTCCTTGCCGCTGCGCAGCACACAGGCGCTTCCTGCCTTCAGGGCCAGGGCGGCGGCGTCGGAGGTGACGTTGGGCCGGGACTCGTAGATGATGGCAATGACCCCCATGGGGGCGGCAGTTTTTTCAATGACCAGGCCGTTGGGCCGCTGTACCCGGCTTCGTACCTCCCCCACCGGGTCGGGCAGGGCGGCCACCTCCCGAATGCCCTGGGCCATACCGGCGATGCGTTGGGGGCTGAGGGCCAGGCGGTCCAGCATGACAGCAGAGATGGTCCCACGGGCCGCCTCCAGGTCCAGGGTATTGGCGGCTAAAATGGCGCTCTCATGGGCTACGAGGGCATCCGCCATGGCCAGCAGGGCCTGGTTTTTGGCCGCGGTGTCGGCCAGGGCCATGGCCCCCTTGGCTCCCTTTGCCTGCAAAAGAAGTTCCTGTGTGGTCATGTCAGATTCCCTCCTTGTTCCTGGACAAAAACCGGGTGCCCACGGCCTTGCCCTCGGCAATGTCATAAAGGCGATCGGGATGTTCTCCGTTGGTGATCACCATGTCGCACCCGGCGGCGGTGACCATCTTGGCGGCCCGGAGCTTGGTGGCCATGCCGCCGGTGCCCAGGCTGGAGCCCACGCCCCCGGCCAGGGCCTCCACTTCGGGGGTGACCTCCTCCACCATGGGGATGAGCCGGGCGGTGGGGTCCTTCCGGGGGTCGGCGGTGTAGAGCCCCTCAATGTCGGAGAGGAGCACCAGCAGATCGGCCTTCACGGAGCAGGCCACAATGGCCCCCAGGGTGTCGTTGTCCCCCACCTTGATCTCCTCGGTGGCGATGGTGTCGTTTTCGTTGATGACGGGCAGCGCGCCCAGCTCCAGCAGCCGGGCCATGGTGTTTTCAAAGTTCTGCCGCCGGTCGGGGTGGTCCACGTCCTCACTGGTGAGGAGGATCTGGGCCACGGTGTGGTTATACTGGGCAAAAAGCTTATCATAGGTGTACATGAGCTCGCACTGGCCCACGGCGGCGGCGGCCTGCTTGGTGGGCATGTCGGCGGGCCGGCCGGGGAGGTTCAGCTTGCCCACCCCCATGCCGATGGCCCCGGAGGAGACCAGGATCATCTCATGGCCCGCATTTTTCAGATCGGAGAGCACCTTGACCAGCTCCTCCACATGGCGGATGTTCAGCCGCCCGGTGGCGTGGGCCAGGGTGGAGGTGCCCACCTTCACCACAATTCTCATAAACGAAACCCCCTGTGTGTTTGATCGAAGATAAGGAGATTTTTACTTGGCCAGGGCCAGGGTTTTCTCATAGGCGGCAATGACCGCGTCCATGGCGGCCGCCCGGAAGCCCCGCTGCTCCAGGATACGCACCCCCTGGATGGTGGTGCCGCCGGGAGAGCACACCGCGTCTTTCAGCGCGCCGGGGTGCTTGCCGCTCTCCAGCACCATCTGGGCCGCCCCCGCCGCCATCTGGGCGGCGTAGCGCAGGGCCTTGTCCCGTGGCAGGCCGCAGGCCACTCCGCCGTCGGCCAGAGCTTCTAAAAAGAGGTAGGCAAAGGCCGGACCGCAGCCGGACACAGCGCTGGAGGCGTCAATGAGGGACTCCGGCACCGGGTCGATGAGCCCCGCCGGGGCCATAAGGGCGGCAAAGGCGTCCAGCTCCTCCTGGGTGACGTCCAGGCCGCAGTACTGGACCACCCCCACGCCCAGAGCGCTGGGAGTGTTGGGCATCATGCGGATGACGGGATAGTTTCCCCCGGCCAGGGCCCGGATCTTTTCACAGGTGAGGCTGGCGGCCATGGTCACCAGGATGAAACGGTCCCGGCGCTGCTCCAGGATGGGGGCGATGCCTTCCAGCATCCCGGCCATCATCTGGGGCTTGACCCCCAGGAAGATGAGCTGGCACTCCTGGGCCACGGCGGCATTGTCCGCCGCCTCCCCTCCCCCAGGCAGCTCCTGGGCCAGAGCCTGGGCTTTGGCCGGGGTGCGGTTAGAGAGCAGAATACGCCCGGCCAGGCCGCTTTTGGCGGCGGCGGTGGCAATGGCGCTGCCCATGTTCCCGGTACCGATGAAACCAATGCAGTTGTACATGGCAAATCCTCCTACTGCCGCTTCCCCGCAGGTGGGCGGCAAATCATTTTGAGATTAGGGCTATTGTATCACAGGATTGGGGAGAAGGGGAAGTTAAAGATGTGGGAAGAAAAAGATAAGAAAACCTTAAGAAAACCTTAATGGCATTTGCCGCCGGGATGAAATATACTATGTGTACTAATACAGCTAGTACAGTTCGCTCCACCTTTGTGGGCGGAGCGCGTAAAACCGGGAAATCCCGGAGAGAGGAGGAAACCATGCTCCATTTGGATTATCGGGATGCCCGACCCATTTACGAGCAGGTGAAAGACGGGCTGCGCCGTCTGATGGTCACCGGCGTCATCCGGGAGGGGGAAAAGCTTCCCTCCGTGCGGACCATGGCCGGGACGCTGGCCATCAACCCCAACACCATCCAGCGGGCCTATGAGGCCCTGGAGGCGGAGGGATATGTCTATTCCGTGCCGGGGAAGGGCTCCTTTGCCGCCCCCAATACGGGAGTGGATGAAGGACGGCGCACCGAGCTATACCGGGTCTTTGACCAGGCGGCGGCGGAGCTGCTGTTTTTGGGGGTCAAGGGCCAGGAGCTGCGCGGCAGGATCGGCCGTTTGGAGGGAGGAAAAAACGGATGATACAGGTCAACAATGTGGTCAAGACCTTTGATGGGTTCCGGGCCCTGGACGGGCTCAGCATGCATGCGGAGAAGGGTTCCATCTACGGTCTGGTGGGCCCCAACGGAGCGGGAAAATCCACCATTCTCCGTCACATTATGGGCATCTACCGCCCGGATTCCGGGTCGGTGCTGGTGGATGGGCAGCCGGTGTATGAAAACCCGGCGGTGAAGGCAAAGATCGCCGCCATTCCCGACGAGCTCTACTACTTTACTTCCGCCACCACACGGGATATGATGCATTTTTACCGGGGGCTCTATCCCCAGTTTGACAACAAGCGCTACGAGGCCCTGAAGGAGGCCTTCCCCGAGGTGGATGAAAAGCAGCCCATCCGCCGCCTCAGCAAAGGCATGCAGAAGCAGAGCGCCTTTTGGCTCACTCTGTGCTGCAATCCTGAGGTGCTGGTGCTGGATGAGCCGGTGGACGGCCTGGACCCGGTGATGCGCCGCCAGGTGTGGTCCCTGCTTATGGGCGACGTGTCCCAGCGGGGGACCACGGTGCTGGTGTCCTCCCACAACCTGCGGGAGCTGGAGGACGTGTGTGACCATGTGGGGGTGCTGTCCCACGGAAAGGTGCTGCTGGAGCGCTCCCTTACCGACCTTCAGGACAATGTGGTCAAGCTGCAGATCGCCTTTGCCGACGGCCAGCTGCCCCAGCTGCCGGAGGATCTGAACCTGCTCCACACCACTCAGGTGGGGAGGGTCTATACCCTCATCGTCCGGGGCAATCCTGCGGACATCCGCAAGCGTATGGCGCAATATAACCCCATTCTCATGGAGGCGCTGCCCCTGAGTCTGGAGGAGATCTTTATTTATGAAATGGGAGGTGAGGACTATGGCGTTCGGGACATCGTGCTTTAATGGAACCCTGTACCGCAAGTCCCTGGCCCGGTTCTGGCCCCTGTGGGGGCTGTGGGGCCTCATTTGGATGTTCCTGATTCCCCTGCGTATGCTCAACAACTACTTTGAGATTCTGCGCTGGAGTGGAAGCATGGGAGAGGCCCGGCAGAGCATCTATCAGGATGCCCAGCGGCTGGGTGAGCTGCTGACTCCGGGGGTGTGGCTGGCCTGCGCCTTCGGGGTGCTGGCGGCCATGGCGGTGTTCGGGTATCTCTACTCCACCCGCTCTGCCTGCATGATGCACGCCCTGCCCCTGCGGCGGGAGAGCCTCTTTATCACCCAGTATCTGGCGGGCCTGTCCTTCCTGCTGCTGCCCCTGGCGGCAGTAGGGGTCATTACCCTGGCGGCAGAGCTGATCCTGATCCCCTCGGGACAGTGGGCGCTCACCGTCCCCAGCCTGGGGGTGGCGCTGCTGATCCAGGCGGGGGTGTGCATCTTCTTCTTCTCCTTTGCCAGCTTCTGCGCCATGTTTACCGGGCACATCCTGGCCCTGCCCGCCTTTTACCTGATTTTCAACGGATTGGTCTATGTGGTTTACTATCTGGTGACCATGCTCCTGCGGCAGTTCTTTTACGGATATAACGCCAGCTACTACAACTTCTGGGTGACCTGCTGCACTCCGGTCTATGCCCTGAGCGAGGCCTGCCGGTGGGAATTGACCAGCTTTTCTGATCGTACGATGACGGTAGAAGATTGGCACCTGGCCTCCCCCACCATGGTGGCGGTCTATGCCGGGGTGGGCGTGCTGTTCGCCCTGGCGGCCCTCAGCGTCTACCGCCGCCGCCATGTGGAGAGTGCGGGCGATGTGGTGTCGGTGAAGGTGGTGCGGCCCATCTTCAAGTATGGTGTGGCCCTGTGCTCCGGCCTTTGCCTGGGCGTATTTACGGCAAGCTTTTTCAACTGGCGCAACGATCCCCCCACGGGGCTGATTGTCTGCGTGCTCCTTTGGACGGCGGTGGGCTACTTTGCCGCCGAAATGCTGCTGAAAAAGTCCTTCCGGGTGTGGAAGGCCTGGAAGGGCGGCGTGGCCGCCGTGGCGGTGATGGGCCTTTTGTGTGCGGTGTGCGTTTTCGACCTGTTTGGGGTGGAGAAGCGGGTACCCAGTGTGGACAGTGTGGAAAAGGTCTACTTCTACGGGGACATCGGTTACCCCTATGATGACGGGCGGCTGCATTTTGACAACACCAGCGACCCCCGGCTGATTGAAATGGTCACCCAGCTCCATCAGAAGGCTGTGGAGGAGAAAGGCCGGGCCCAGCAGGTGGGTGGGGACGACTATATCTATTTCAATATCGACTACACCCTGAAAAACGGTTCCACCATCAGCCGAAATTATACCAGCATTCCGGTCTACAAAGACGAGCTCCAGGATCCGGATACCCTCACCGGCTGGGCCCAGGGGATGCTGGAGGACCGGGAGCTCATCGAGCAGATGTATAACTTTGACTACTATGAGCAGGGCCAGCTTACCCAGACCTATCTGGTGGATGTCTGGCAGGAGAAGGAGGAGTACTTTGGGACCCTCTTCCTGGAGGACCAGTCCCTTGCCGATCTGCGCAAGCTGTGGGAGGCGGTGCGTCTGGACTTTGAGGAAGGGAACATCGGCGTACACACCCTCTTCACCGACCCCGGCCAGGGCGACATGAACCCGAAGCTGGAGTTTACCTGGGTTTTTGAGACGGATAGCAGAAGCCCCACCTCAGACCGGGAGGGCTCCAAGTCCATCCTCTATGAGGAATGCACCATTGCCGTCACGCCCCAGGCAAAGCACACTCTGGCCTGCCTGGAGGAGATGGGATTGCCCAATGGGGGTTATCGGCTCTTCCACGACAATTAAGGCAAAAAAACGGATGGCAAACGCCATCCGTTTTTTTAAGCCTATTGAAAAGTCCTGCTGCAAGGAGTTCTGACGCCCGCAGGCGGCAGAATAAAATTTCATTTTGCCGCTGTTTCCATGGGATTTATCCGATGATGGTAGTACCTGCCGAGCGCTGGCCCAGCATGTGCAGCAGCAGGGCATGCTCCCCCCGGCCGTCCAGGATGGAGACCTCCCCTACCCCGGCGCGGATGGCGTGGACGCAGCCCCGGACCTTGGGGGCCATGCCCCCGGCAATGAGCCCGGCATCGATGAGCTCCTCCGCCCGCTTGATGTCCATGCGGTCCACCGCGGTTTTGCTGTTGTGGCTGTCGATGAGGATACCTCCCACGTCGGTGAGGAATACCAGGTGCTCGGCCCCCAGGGCCTCGGCCACCGCACGGGCGGCATCGTCGGCGTTGCAGTTGAGGCTCCCCCCGTCCTCACCCAGAGCGATGGGAGAGACGACGGGAACAAAGTCCGCGTCCAGAAGGGTATTTAATACCTTGGGATTGACTTTGGTGATCTCCCCCACCCGTCCCAGAGCGGGGTCCTTCACCGCGGCGGTGATGAGACTGCCGTCCTTGCCGGAGATCCCCACGCCGGACACCTCCAGCCGGGCCAGGTCGGCCACGATGGCCTTGTTCACCTGGGCGGACAGGGCCAGCTCGGCGGTCTCCAGGGTGGTTTCATCGGTGTAGCGGTAGCCGTTTACAAAGTGGGTGGGTACCTGGAGCTTGTCCAAAAGGGCGGTAATGTGCTTGCCGCCTCCGTGGACCAGCACCACCCGCATGCCCACCATCCGCAGGGCGGCCACGTCCTGGAGGGTGGTGTCCTGGTCGGACGCTGCCCCGATGGCCGAGCCGCCGTATTTCACCACCACGGTCTTTCCCTCGTGGCGCTTGAGGATGGGGAGAATGGACAGCAGGTTTCGCACCTTCTCCATGCCGTCCAGGCCGTGCTGCACGTCGTATTCCTGGAGGAAGGTGTGGACATAGTCCACGTCCGAGGGAGTGTCGATATACTGGTTGCCCCGCTTCTGGCGGGTCTCTGCCCCCTTGCCGGTGATAAGCAGGACGGAGGGCGCATGGCAGCCCAGAATGGCCTGGCGGATGGCCTCTCCCCGGTTGGGCTCGATGGAATATTCACAGTTTTCCTTTGCCACATACTGGGAAATCCACCGGCAGATGTCCAGGGTGTCCTCCTCCCCGCTGTCCTCCTCGGTGAGGATGACAAGGTCGGAGTACTTGCCCGAGATCTCCCCCAGATCCTTTCGCCGGTCCAGGGCCTTTTTGCCGGGGCAGCCAAAGACCGTGACCACCCGGCGGCCGGGGTACTCCGCCTGGACAGAGCGGAACAGGGTCTCAAAGCTCATGCGGTTGTGGGCGTAATCCACAATGGCGATGACTGTGTCGTCGGCGTTGGAGTAGACCTCCATCCGTCCGGGGACACGGGCCTTCATCAGGCCCACATAGATGCACCGCTCGGGGATCTGGAGCCCCTCGCACACGGCGATGGCGGCCAGGGCGTTTTCCACATTGAACAGGCCCGGCATGGTCAGCCGGAACTCCCGGAAAAAGCGGCGGGTGCGCACCCGGAAGAGAATGTCGTTGCCCCGCTTGCGCACCTGGGAGGCGTAGACGTCTGCCTGCTCGTTTTTCTGAGAGAAGGTATAGACCGGCTTTCCGGCCCCCTGGGCTGCGGCCAGGATCCGGTCGGCGTGTTCGCAGTCCAGGTTGACGCAGTTGACGGCCCCCTGGGCAAAGATCTTCAGCTTGGAGGAGAAGTAGTCCTCAAAGTCCGGGTGCTCAATGGGGGAAATGTGGTCGTAGCCGATGTTGAGGAAGCAGGTGGCGGCAAAGTCGGTACACAGGGAGCGGTGGTACTTCAGGGCCTGGCTGGACACCTCCATGGTGAGGTACTCCATCCCCGACTGGGCTCCGTGGGCAAAGTGGCGCTGGAGCTCCAGAGGCTCGGGGGTGGTCAGGTGGGACTCAAAGCGCTCCACCCCGTCGTAGGTGTCGATGGAGGAGACGATGCCGCTCTCCTGCCCCCCTTTTTCCGCCATATACTCGTCCAGAATATACTTCAGGTAATAGGCGGTGGAGGATTTGCCCTTGGTGCCTGTAAGGCCGATGACCTTTAACCGCCCGGAGGGGTGGTCGTAGAAGAGGTCGGCCAGGGGGGCAATGGTCCGGCGCATGTCATGGACCAAAATGCCCGGCAGTCCCGCCTGGGGATAGGGGGTTTCGCTCACATAGGCAATGGCCCCCTTCTCCCGTGCCATGTCCAGAAATTCCGGCTTGAAGTGGGCGCCCTTGCAGAGAAACAGGGTGCCGGGCACCACCTCACGGGAGTCGTAAGAGACCAGGGCAATGGGGGAATTTTGGTCCATTTCCGGGGAAATGGGGGCGGAGAGCAGGTTCTCTTTCTCCAGCAGGGCGAGATATTCCTTCAGTGTGTGTACCATAGGGCACCTCTTTTATTTGATGAAAATATGGCGCAGGGGCTTGCCGCAGGCCTGGACGGCCCGCTCGGCCAGCACGGCCATGGCGTCGGTGTAGAAGGGAGGCAGGTGGTGCTTGTCGGCAAAGACGGACAGCTCTGTGCAGGCCAGCACCCCGCAGTCGCAGCCCTGACTGAGCAGGTCCTGATGGATGTCGGCAAATTTTTGGGGGTCGCCGTCCCGCCCGGCTTTAATGTCGTCGTAAATGAGAGACATGACCAGCTCCTGGGCCTGGGGAGAAGGAATGACAGCCTGTATTCCCACAGCAGAAAATTCCTTTTGGTATAGTCCGGTCTGGATGGTTCCGTCGGTGGCCAGGATGCCTGGGCGTTTGTAGCCCTGGGCGGCCAGCAGCTTGGCAGTCTCCCGGATCATATGGAGGATGGGGATGGAGATCTGCTCCTGCACCCGGTCCAGAAAAAAGTGGGAGGTGTTGCAGGGCACCGCGATGGCGGTGCAGCCTGCCGACTCCAGCAGCCGGGCGTCGGAGAGCAGGCGCTCATAGACCGCCTGCCGGGCCTTCTCGCTGCCCAAAATGGCGGCGGTGCGGTCGGGCATGTCGCTGTCCGAGAGGATCAGGGCGTTGACATGCTCCTGGTCGGTGCGGGCATCGGTGCGGTCGATGACAAATTGATAAAAGGTGTTGGTGGCCTGGGGCCCCATGCCGCCCAGGACGCCGAGACGTTTGTTCATAGTATCACCATTTAAAGAGAGGGTTTTGTTTCTCCCAAAAGGGGGCCACAGGCCACGCAAAAGGCGGCACAGCCGCCCCCAAATGGAAGCCCAGCGAAGCGGGTTCCATTTGGAAAGGAGGAGCGGCGCAGTGAGCGAGCTTTGCCCGTCAGGGCAAAGGGAGGGATAGGAAGCCCGCGACGACGCGGGGCCCCATGCCGCCCAGGACGCCGAGACGTTTGTTCATAGTTTAATCCTCGCTGGGTACCTTGTTGTATTGGTCAAAGCGCTTGATGTTGCCCAGGTGGTTTTTCCACACCCGAATCCGGCGCTTCAGAGAGCTGTCCCCGGAGTAGACCAGGGAGTGGCAGTCCGCCCCTGCCTTGATGAGGGCGCGCATCTCCGGGTGGTACTTCTTGGGGGTAAACTTGAAGGCCACCTTCCGGGGCACCATCCGCCACAGGGAGCGGTTTTTGGTCATGCGGAAGGGAAGCTCCTTCCCCTCCACATAGTCCTCCACCACCAGCTTTGCGATGTTGTGCCCCGCCCCGGTGACATAGTAGTTGCTCCGGCCCTGGCGGCAGTTGATCTCAAAGGCCTTGTACTTGCCGTCCCGGCGGTCGTACTTGATGTCAAAGTTGGAGAAGCCCACAAAGTGGAGGCTTTCCAGCAGGGCTTTGATGTTCTCCTCCAGGGCCTCATCGTGATCGGTGATGATGACGGCGTGGTTGCCGATGCCGTGGGGGGAGTGCTCTTCCAGAAGCACGTGGCCCAGGCACATGAGCTTCACCTTGCCATTGTGGTCGGAGTAGTTGGTCAGTACCCGCATGTAGCTGTCGTCTCCGGGAATAAACTCCTGGAGCACCATGTGGTCGGCGTAGCCGGCGGCGTAGACATGGTCCAGGCTTTCAAGCAGCTCCTCCCAGCTCTGGCAGATGTACACCTTGGCCAGGGAGTGGTCGCCGCAGGCCCAGTAGGCCACAGAGTCCGCAGGCTTGGCGATGTAGGGCGGCCCCCAGGGAAGGGAGAAGTCGTGGCCCATGGACTTGTCGTAAATGAAGGTAGCTGGGTGATCCACCCCGTGCTGGTCGCACAGCTCATAGAACTTCTCCTTGTTGATCAGGGTGTCCAGCAGTTCCCCGTCAATGTAGGGGGCAATGACATTGTCCGGCAGGTTGTCCTTGCAGTGGGCCGCCAGCTGGACATAGCTGTCCCCGCAGCCCAGCAGGAGGATTTTCTTATCCGGAAACTCCCGGGAAACCGCCTCTACATTCCGGCGGAAGGCATCCATATCCTCGTTTTCCGGGCACACCCGGTAGTCAATGATGGCGCTGCCGTGGCAGGGAAAGGAGGGGTATTTGCCAAAGGCAATGGAGCGCACCCCATAGGCCTCGTGAAAGGCACGGGCCACGCTGTATACGTTGATGTCGCCGCCGAAGAGAAGGGGCTGGAAGGGAAGGGCTTGATTCATAACAGAATAACTTCCTTTGTTGTAGTAGTTGTCATACAGGATGGGACCTGTGAAAGCTTATCGGTATTCAATCTGGCAGCCCTTGGCAAACAGGGGGTCCAGGTCGAAAATGGCCAAATCGCCGCTGGAGCACTTCAGGTTGGTCACGTCCAGCAGGGTCTCCCCTGCCCCGATGGGGCCCAGGAGCTTGGCCCGCTGGTCGCCGATGCGCACGGTGCGGTGTTTGTTCCGGCGCCAGGCGTGGAAAAAGGCCCAGAAGCCGCTCTCTCTGGGACGGGTGACTCCGTAGCCGTTCTGGTAGCCCACGGGGAGCACCGCCACACGGGTGGGCTTTCTCAGGACGATGGGCCGGTCGGTGCCGATGATGTGGCCCTTGGGCAGCCACCGCACCTCCGCCAGGGGGACCTCCCCATAGCCCACGGTTTTCAGCCGGTCATCCTTGGTGCGCCGGCACCGGCCCAGGATGGCCGAGCCCGCCCGCACCGCGTCCAGCCGGGCGCCGTCGTTGTGAAGCAGGGCGAAGGAGCCCGCCGCGTGTACAAGGCCCGTCTCAAACCCGGCCTTGTGAATGACATCCAGCACCTGGGAGAACTGCTCCAGCTGCTGCTGGGCCTGGGCGTCCTTGAGCTTGGCGGCGTGAAGCTGGGTGTAAATGCCGGAAAGGGCCACGTTGGGCAGGGAGCGGTAGGCCAGCAGGATCTTCTCCGGCTCGCTGACCAGAAAGCCGCCGAATCCCATGCCCGTGTCCACCTGGATGTGGGCGTCCACCACGGTGGAGCGGTTTTCCGCCAGGGCGTTGAGGGCCATGCCCGTGTCCACCGAGGAGATGGTGCACACTACATTCAGGTCCACCAGCCGCTCCAACTCCTCCCGGTCGGTGGTGGAGCGGAGCATTAAAATCTCCTCGTCCACAAAGCCCGCCTGGCGAAGCTTCTCGGCCTCTTTGACCTCAGACACGGCAAACCGGCCGATGCCCTCCGCGCGCAGCAGCTGAGCCAGGGGGACGATGCCCGCTCCACCCCCGTCGCCGGTGAGCACCCCAAAGATGGCCGCCCCCGCGGCCCGGTCCTTAATGACGGAGAGGTTGTGCTTCACCGCCGACTTGTCAATGATCAGCTTGCGCATAAAAAGGCCCCCTTTTTTTATCTCGGGATGGTTCCGATCCAATTTGGTTCCTGCATTCCCAAAGCGCGTGTACCTTCACGACATACCATATCACTTTATTTTACCACCCATTGGGGGAAATAGCAATGAAAAAGGTGGGCCTGGCCGTCTCCAGCCCGGTTTCGGTTGCATTCCAGGGGCGGTTGGTGTAAAATATATCCACACTTGGTGAAATTATAAGGAAAATTTGAATACTGGAAAGGAGCGCGCAGGTATGGACGACAAGGTAAAGGATCTGCTGGACCGAATCCGGGGAACCGCCAGCGTGGCGGCGGATGCCGCCGCTGACACCGCCCGTGTGGCCGGAAAAAAGGCCGGCCAGATGGTGGATGTGGCCAAGCTCAATGTGCAGCTGTTTGACCTGAACGGGGACTATAACGAGGTTATGCGCCAGCTGGGCCAGGTGATGTACGACACCCACAAGGGGCAGGCCCCTGAGGGTGACCCGGTGACCCAGCTTCTTATAAAAGCAGATGAGCTTGCAGAGAGAATTGCCGAGGTAAAGGCCCGGATCGCAGACCTGCGCCAGGCCCAGACCTGTCCCGCATGCGGCGCTCCCTGCGGGAAGGGCGACAAATTCTGCCGCACCTGCGGCCAGGCACTTTAAGGAGGAAAAAACATGCAGTATACCATGGAACAGTATGAGGCCAGCGCACAGGCCATCCGCAGTCAGTTGGGGGATTTTGTCCCCAAGGTAGCAATGGTGCTGGGTTCCGGCCTGGGCTATCTGGGGGACGAGGTGGAAAACCCCATCGCCATCCCCTACGGAGACATTCCCCACTTTAAGTCCTCCACCGCCCCCGGCCACAAGGGCCGGCTGGTGTTCGGCACCCTGGAGGGCCAGAAGGTGGCGGTGATGCAGGGCCGCATGCACCACTATGAGGGCTATTCCTATGAGGACGTGTCCTATGCGGTGCGGGTGCTGCGCCTGCTGGGGTGCGACACCTTGATCGTCACCAACGCCGCCGGCTGTGTGAACACCCAGTGGGAGGCCGGTGACCTCATGCTCATCACCGACCAAATCAAGCTCTTCTCCGAGTCCCCCCTCCGGGGCGAGAACCTGCCCGCCTTTGGCGAGCGCTTCCCCGATGTGTCCCACCTCTATACCCTGCGTCTGCAGGAGCTGGCCCGCCAGACGGCCAAGGAGATGGGCATCCCCCTGCGGGAGGGCGTCTACTTCTATTGCTACGGCCCCCAGTATGAGACCCCTGCCGAGGTCCGGGCTGCCCGGATTCTGGGCGGCGACGCGGTGGGGATGTCCACCGCCCCCGAGGCCATTGTGGCCGGCCACTGCGGCATGGAGATTTTGGGCCTGACCCTGCTCTCCAACATGGCCGCCGGTATTCTGGACCAGCCCCTTACCGAAAAAGAGGTGCTGGATGCCGCTGAGGCCGCACGGGAGAAATTTTCCGGCCTGGTGCGTGCCTGCCTGAAGAAGCTGTAAGGAGTTTTACTATGTCTGTACTGTTCCAACATGTCACCGTCCTCACCATGGACCCCGCCCAGCCCCTGCTGAAGGACGCCTATGTGGCGGTGGAGGGGACCACCATCGCCTCTGTGGGGACCCAGCGTCCCCAGGGGGAGTTTGACCGGGTGGTGGACGGCAAGGGCCAGGTGCTCATGCCCGGCCTCATCAACTGCCACACCCATGTGCCCATGACCCTCATGCGGGGGTATGGCGGCGGCCATGATCTGCAGCACTGGCTCAGCGACTATATTTTCCCCGCCGAGGCCAAGCTGGATGAGCGGGCAGTGGCCGCCGGGGCGGCCCTGGGCCTGGCGGAGATGATCGCCACAGGCACCACCTGCATTGTGGATATGTATATGAAGACCGGCACCATCGCCCAGCAGGTGATGGACGCCGGCATCAGCGCCAACCTCTCCTGCGGCGGGCTCTACTTTGGTGATCCCAAGGACTTCTCCCCTGACAAGTGCACCGACTGCCGAAACCAGCAGGAGCTTATGCAGCAGTGGCACGGAGCGGGAGATGGCCAGATCCTGGTGGATGCCTCCATCCACGGGGAATACACCTCCAGTGCCCCCCTGTGGCAGTGGACCGCGGACTTTGCCCAGAAGAACAAGCTGGGCATGCATGTGCACATTTCCGAAACCAAGCTGGAGCATGAGCAGAGTCTGGAGCGCCACGGGAAAACGCCCCTGGCCGTTCTGGACCAGTATGGCGTATGGGAGCGGGGCGGCACCGCCGCCCACTGCGTGTGGGTGAGCGACGAGGACATGGCCATCATGGCCCAAAAGCATGTCACTGCCGTGCACAACCCCGTGTCCAACCTGAAGCTGGGCTCCGGCGTGGCGCGGGTGCCCCAGATGCTCAAAGCCGGGGTCAATGTGGCCCTGGGCACCGACGGGGTGTCTTCCAACAACAGCGCCGACCTCTTTGAGGAGATCAAGCTGGCCGCCATGCTTCACAAGGGCGTCAGCCGGGACCCCATGGCCGTCACGGCCCGCCAGGCCCTGGAGATGGCCACGGTGAATGCCGCACGGGCCCTGGGCCGGAACACCGGCGTGGTGGCGCCGGGGAAGGTGGCCGACCTCATCCTGGTGGACTTTAACCGCCCCAACCTGATCCCCTGCCACGATGTGGAGGAAAACCTGGTGTTTGCCGCACGGGGGGGCGATGTGTCCATGAATATGGCACGGGGCAAGATCATATATGAAAAGGGAGAGTTTTTCACCCTGGACCTGGAAAAGATCCGTTCCGAGGTGGAGAACTATGCCCTGCCCCTTATTTTTGGTTGATGTAGGAGGCTTCCTATGGCCCAGCGTAATTCTCCGCCCCGCCGGCTGAGCGGGCAAAAGCAAAACACCTTCTTTGGCGGCGCGGCCATTCTGGCTGTGGGTATTCTGGTGGTCAAGGTTATCGGGATGTTCTATAAAATTCCGCTGACCAACATCATTGGAGAGCAGGGCACTGCGGACTTTACCAACGCCTATAATATTTATACCGTGCTGCTCACCATCTCCACCGCAGGCCTGCCGGTGGCGGTGTCCAAAATGGTGAGTGAAGCCAATGCCCTGGGGCGCCAAAACCAGGTGCGCAAGATTTTCCGCCTGTCTTTGACGGTGTTTTTGACCTTGGGAGGCATCTCCTTCCTCGTTATGTTCTTCCAGGCGGAGATGCTGGCGGGCATGATGAACGACGACAAGGCCGCCATCGGCATCCGGGCGCTGGCCCCGGCGGTGGTGTGTGTGGGCTGCCTGTCTGCCTTCCGGGGCTATGCCCAGGGACACGGAGACATGGCGCCCACCGCCATTTCCCAGATTATCGAGGCCCTGTGCAAGCTGGTGGTGGGTCTGGGTCTGGCCTATTGGCTCATCAAAAGCGGAGCGGGACAGAGCAACGCCGCCGCCGGCGCCATCACCGGCGTCACCGTGGGCACCGTGGTTGCAGTGGTCTACATGGCCCTGCACCATGTGAAAAAGAACCTGGAGGAGCCCCGGCTGTCCAGAGATGAGCCGGAAGCGGCGGGCAGGATTCTTAAGGAGCTGCTCCAGATCGCCATCCCCATCACCCTCAGCTCCTCCATGGTGGGCATTGTGACCGTCATTGATTCCGCTTTGGTCCAGGGACAGGTGCAGAAGGTGCTGCTGGAGGACCCCAGCAGCTGGACCCTGTATGCGGGGGTGGCGGATTTTGCCCCCCTGCAGGATGCCATTGACGCCTGGAAGCAGGCCATGGGCGCGGGGGCACAGGTCACCATGACCACGCTGACAGAGCAGCTGAAGGCCGCCGCAGCGGCCCAGCATCCCAATGCCATCCAGACGGCCGCCCTGGCCGTGGACGAGGTGCTTCAGGACCTGAGCCGCACCCTCTATGGCAACTACTCCGGTGCCATCAACATCTATAACCTGCCCACCTCCCTCATGGCCGCCATCACCGCCTCGGTGATTCCCGCCGTCTCCGGCGGATTGGCCCGCCGTGACCGGAAAGGAGCGGCCCGGATCTCCGGTTCTGCCCTGCGCATTACCGCCCTGCTCTCCTTCCCTATGGGCATCGGCCTGTTTGTGCTGGGCACGCCCATTGTCCGGCTGCTGTTTGCCAGCCTCAATGCGGAGCTGGCCGGTTCTCTGCTGTCCACCCTGGGACTGACGGCCATCTTCTCCTGTGTGACCCTGGTGTGCAACTCGGTGCTCCAGGCCTATGGCTTTGTGATTTTGCCCGTCATCGTCATGGTGCTGGGCGGAATCGTGAAAATTGTCACCAACTATAACCTGGTGGGCACCGCCCAGATCGGCATCTACGGAGCCCCCACGGGCAGCGTACTGTGCTTTGCCCTGTGCCTGATCCTCGACCTGGCGATTATCGCACGGGTCATCCCCCACCGGCCCAAGTTTGGCCCCATTTTCCTAAAACCCTTCCTTGCCTCGGCCATGATGGGTGCGGCGGCCTGGGCGGTGTATGGCCTATTGTACCGGGTGCTGTCCTATGTGCCCGATGGAGAGACCGAGCGGGTCATCACCTGGATGGGCAACGCGATGGCCACCTTAGGCGCCATCGGCGTGGCCATGATCGTGTATGTGGTGCTGGTGGCGGCGCTGCGGGCCGTGTCACGGGAGGACCTGGCCCTGATGCCCAAAGGGGAGAAAATTGCGAAGCTGCTGAGAATTTGACATAAATTTCCACATTATAGGGAAAACTGGGGGAAGTGGAGCCATTTCCCCCTCTTTTCTGTGGAAAATAGAAAAATAGCTTGATAAGGAAGAGGAACTGTGGTAAATTCTCAATGTAACGCCCAGTATCAGATGGATGATTTGCTGGAAATTATGAAGACCCTGCGTGCTCCGGGGGGCTGTCCCTGGGACCGGGAACAGACCCACCAGTCCATCCGGCAGAACATGCTGGAGGAGGCCTATGAGGCTGCCGACGCCATTGACCATGAAGACATGGAGAACCTGAAGGAGGAGCTGGGTGACGTACTGCTCCAGGTGGTGTTTCACGCCCGCATGGCCCAGGAGGCCGGACAGTTCACCTTTGACGATGTGGTGGACGGTGTGTGCCGAAAGCTCGTTTACCGCCACCCCCATGTGTTTGGCGCAGTGGAGGCGGAGGACGCCCAGGGGGCCCTCAGTACCTGGGACGCCCAGAAGCGCCGGGAGAAGGGCCAGCGCACCACCGCCGATGCCATGGACTGCGTGGCCCGAGCCATGCCCGCCCTTATGCGGGCGGAGAAAATCCAGGGAAAAGCCCGGAAGGCGGGCTTTGACTGGGAGGAGGTCTCCCCTGCCCTGGACAAGCTGTCCGAAGAGGTCGGGGAGCTTCGGCAGGCGGTGAGGGAGCACTCCAATGTGGAGGAGGAGCTGGGCGACCTGCTCTTTGCTGCGGTGAAGGTAGGCCGGTTTGCCGGTGTGGACAGTGAGACCGCCCTCCAAAAGGCCTGTGAGAAATTTATCCGGCGGTTCCGCCGGGTGGAGCAGTCCGCAGGCGGACCCTTAACCGGGTTGGATGTGCCTGAGCTGGAACGGCTTTGGCAGAAGGCCAAATGGGAAGAGCGCGCCCAAACGTCAAATGACAACTTAAAAGCCCCCTGATTCCAGGGCTTTAAGTATAGATCAGCGGCAGCCGGGAAAGACTGCCAACATGTACAGGAGGAAAAATGACATGAATAAAACCGAACTGATTGCCGCCGTGGCCGAGAAGGCGGAGCTGTCCAAGAAGGACGCCGAGGCCGCCATTACCGCCGCCATCGAGGCCATTACTGAGGCGCTTCAGAAGGAAGAGAAGGTTCAGCTGGTGGGCTTTGGTTCCTTTGAGGTGAAGAAGCGCGCTGAGCGCATGGGCCGCAACCCCCAGACCAAGGAGGCCATTCCCATTCCTGCCTCCAAGGCTCCGGTGTTCAAGGCCGGCAAGGCTCTGAAGGACGCTGTGTCCAAGTAATCTCCAAGAAAAGCGGGGGACGCTGTGTCACGGCGTCCCCCGCTTATGTTTTAGAATAGGAGCGATCATTGTGCGATTGGATAAATGGCTGAAAGTTTCCCGGCTCATCAAGCGCCGCACCGTGGCCAACGAGGCCTGCGACAACGCCCGTGTCACCGCCAACGGCCGGCCGGTGAAAGCCAGCTATGACGTGAAGGTGGGCGACCAGCTGGAGCTGAAATTCGGTACCAACACCGTCAAGGTGGAGGTGCTGGTGGTGGCCGACAATGTGGGCAAGGCAGACGCGGCGGCCATGTACCGGGAGGTACTCTGAGATGGTCCTGAGGGCGGGATATTGGAAAAAAGGTCTGGCTCTGGTGCTGGCCCTGACCCTGACCCTGTTAGGGGGCTGCCAGCGCCAGCCGGAGAAGCATGACAGGCAGGTCTTCGCCATGGACACCATTATGACCCTGACCGTTTACGGCGACGGATTGACCCAGACAGCGGAAGAGGTGCTGGCAGAGCTGGAGTATGAAGTGAAGTGGCTGGAGGGCTTTTATTCCGCCACCGATCCCCAGGGTGATCTGTACCGCCTGAACGCTGCCAACGGGGAACCAACAGAGGTCAACAACCCCACGGCCAGTCTTTTGCGGGAGGCTATAGAGCTGTGCGCGCTTACCGGCGGGGCCCTGGATATCACCGCCTACCCGGCGGTGGAGGCCTGGGGCTTTATCTCCGGAGACTACCGGGTGCCCGCTGCGGAGGAGCTGGCGGAGCTGGCCCAGAAGATCGACTATACCCGCATCGTCCTGGGGGAGGAAACGGAGAGCGGGCGGTTTGTCTCGCTCCCCGCCGGGATGAAGGCGGAGCTGGGGGCGGTGGCCAAGGGCAAGCTTGCGGATACCCTGGCTGGTATTTTGGCCGCCTGCGACGTCCACACCGCCCTGCTGGACCTGGGCCAGAGCACCATTATGGCCGTGGGCGCCAAGCCCGACGGTTCCCCCTGGCGCATCGCCGTCCAGGACCCGGCGGGAGAGGGCTATCTGGGGGTGATTGAGCTCACCGATCTGGCAGTAGGCACCTCCGGGGGCTACCAGCGGTTTTTTGAGCAGGACGGGGAGACCTATTGGCACATCTTAGACCCGGACACCGCCGCCCCCGCACGCAGTGGCCTCACCTCGGTGACGGTGGTGGGCCCCTCGGGCCTTGTGTGCGACGGGCTGTCCACGGCCCTGTTTGTCATGGGCCTGGAGGAGGGCGCCCAGTTCTGGCGCGACCATCCGGAGCTTGAAATTGAGGTCCTCTTTGTCACCGAGGACGGGACCCTATACGTAACCCCTGGCATGGACGAGCGATTTTCCCTGGCCCAGGGATATGAGGACCGGGAGGTACAGGTGCTGACATGAGCAAAAACGCCAAGATCATTTTGATCCTGCTGCTGGCGGCGGCAGTCCTCTCGGTGGGATATCTTCTGCTGCAAAGGGAGCAGCCTGTCTCCCCGGTGGCCCGGATCACCCTGGACGGGGAGGTGCTGGAGGAGATCCCTCTGGATGAGGTGGAGGAGAGCTACTCCTTTACCGTAGACAGCGAGGGGGGCTGCAATACCATTTTGGTGGAGCCCGGCCGCATCCGGGTGAGCGAGGCGGACTGCCCCGACCAGGTATGCGTCAGCCAGGGGTTTATTTCCGACGGTACCGTCCCGGTGGTGTGCCTGCCCCACAAGCTGATGATCGAGATCGTGGGGGGAGGGAGCGCGTTTGACGCCGCAGCCGGTTAAAGGGGCGGGGCGCATGACCCGCCTGGCCCTGCTCACCGCCATCGCCCTGACCATCTTCATGGTGGAGGCCCAGCTGCCGGTGGTCACCATCGTGCCGGGCATCAAGCTGGGCCTTGCCAACATCGTCACCGTGTACGCCATGTTTACCCTGGGGCCTGGGGATACCCTGATGATGTTGGCGGGACGGGTGTTTCTGGGGGCGGTATTTTCCGGGCAGATGATGACCCTTATTTACTCCGCTGCCGGAGGGTTCCTGAGCTGGTGCGTGCTGCTGGTGCTGCGCAGGATGCTCCAGCGCGGGCAGATCTGGCTGTGCAGCCCGGTGGCCGGAGTATTTCACAATCTGGGGCAGCTGTTGGCCGCGGCGGCAGTGATGAAGACCTGGACAGTGCTGGCCTATCTCCCCTACCTCGTTCTGGCGGGGATCATCGCCGGACTTTTTACCGGCGTGGCCGCCCAGGCCCTCATAAACCGTCTGGAGCGGCTGAAACAGTAGTCGTTGGGAGGAAAACACCATGAAGATTTACGCGCTCATGGAAAACACCCCGTATGAGCCGGCCTTTGCCGCGGAGCACGGTTTGAGCCTCTATCTGGAGACCGACCGGCACAAGATCCTCTTTGACACTGGTGCCTCCGGGGCCTTTGCAGACAACGCAGAGCGGCTGGGGGTGGATCTGTCCCAGGTGGAGCTGGTCATCCTCTCCCACGACCATTACGACCACGGGGGTGGTCTGGGCCGTTTTCTGGAAGTGAATGACCACGCCCCCATCTACCTCAGCGCCCACGCCTTTGGCAAGCGGTATAATGGGGTGGGCAAGTACATCGGGCTTGACCCTGCCCTCCGGGAGAGCGGACGGCTGCGGTTTGTGGAGGATATTCTGGAGCTGGATGACCAGTTATCCCTGTATTCCTGTAATCAGAAGGCCAGAAAATACCCGCTGGATAGTGCGGGACTGACGGAGGAGCAGAACGGAGAGCAAAAGCCCGACCAATTTCTCCATGAGCAGTACCTGATGGTCCGGGAGAAGGGGAAAAAAGTGCTCATCAGCGGCTGCTCCCACAAGGGGATTTTGAACATCATGGACTGGCTGGAGCCCGATGTGCTCATCGGCGGCTTCCACTTTATGAAGCAGGAGGTCACACCCCAGGGCAACTCCGTTCTGGACCAGGCGGCCCACGTGCTCCGGGAGCACAAGACGGACTACTATACCTGCCATTGCACGGGCCAGGAGCCCTTCCAGTACCTGAAAGAGCGCATGGGAGACCAACTTCAGTACCTGGCCTCCGGGCAGGTTATCACAGTATAATCAAGGGAACGAAAAGGGCCGCCGGACAATCCGGCGGCCCTTTGTGCTGCGGGGGGCAGGAAAATATTTTGCTTATCCCAGAGTATGATTCAGCGTGTCCCAGAGAACGGTGCTCCGCCAATTGGAATCAGAGGAGACAAGAATTTCTTCCAGCGGCTGGGTATAGGCGGTACCCTGGGCATCCTGAAAGACCGCGCTGATGGTCAGGGTGTGCCCGGATGGGAAGGAAAGATAGGTGTATCCGGTGTAAATGGTCCCTTCCAACACCTCCAGAGGAAGGGTGTGGACCTGGCCGTCTCCGTCCAGCAGCTGGAGGGAGACCTCCATCCCCTCCACCTGCCGGGCCATGGTGAGATAGAAGATGTAGTCAATGTGGGTTTGATCTCCCCACACACTCACGTCCAGATCAAAGTCGGCCACCAGGGGCTGCTCTGGGTCCAGGGCGTTCTGCTCCGCCGCCAGCTGCTGCTCTACCCCGCCCAGCCGCCAGCCCAGATAGGCGGTAGTACCCAGAGACAGGAGGGTCAGCAGGGCCAGGATGATGACCCCCACACGCCACAGGCGGGGCAGGGCCAGTACGATCTTGGGTTCCGGCCCGGCGTCCCCGGTCTCTACCTGGAGCAGGTCATTGAGGGACACCCCAAAAAGCTTGCCCATGGCGATGAGCTTGTCCACCTCGGGGACGGCTCCGTCCATCTCCCAGCGGGAGATGGCCTGGCGGGAGACCCCCAGCTTCTCCCCCAGGGCCTCCTGAGAGAGGTTCTGCTGCTTTCGTAATTCTTGAATCCGCTGGCCCAGGGTCATCTAAGACACCTCCTGTGTGGAATCTTGGAAGGAAGGATATGTGCTGCTGTGGGAAAGGGCCCCACTGCGGCGGTTTTTTCTGCGGTCAGGAAAGTTCCAGCTGGCAGCCGGGAACCTGTCTGGCCACGGAAAGGGGAAGATCAGCAACGCAAGGAACGTATTGCTCCTGAATGGAGAGGGTGCTGACGGTAAAGTTGTTTCCCCGCTGGGCATCGGTCCCAATGGTGAGGAAATTCTCGATGGTGGCGGTGCGTCCGGTGCCGGTCTCCCGCAGCTCGATGGCGGCCACCGTTACTACCTCCCCGCCGTAGTCGGGCAGAGTCAGCGTGGCACGGCTGTCCCCGAACAGGGGCGTTTTCACAGGCAGATATTCGATCCGCTCCCACTGGCGCTTGTCCTTGGGCACCTCGGTGCCGTCGGGATATTCCCCCCAGGGGTCATAGCCCTCGATTTTGGTCTCCAGACCGGTGACCTTCCACCCCTTCAGTCCCTCGGCCAGCTGGAAGGAAAACCGAATGGTCAAATCCTCGCTGCCTCTGGCCTGGGGAAAGCCCATGGAGATGTGGCCAAAGGAGACATCCCAGTCCTGGAACAGACGACGGCCGTCACAGGGGACGTATGGCTCAGAGGCGGCGGAAACTGCAATCTGACGGCGAAGGGACTGGTTTTCCTGCCACAGAAGGAGGGAAGGAAGGGCGCAGAGAAGCAAAATTACCATCAAACCAGCCGCGAAAACCAGCTTTCGCCGGGGCCATTGCCTGACCTGCGGCCGGGCGGGCTTGCTGAGCCCCAGCAGCTCGTCCAGGGAAACGCCAAAGAGCTTGCTCATGGCAATGAGCTTGTCCACCTCGGGGACGGCCCCGTCCATCTCCCACCGGGAGATGGCCTGGCGGGAGACCCCCAGCTTCTCCCCCAGGGCCTCTTGGGAGAGGTTATGCTGTTTTCTTAGTTCCTGAATCCGCTGGCCCAGGGTCATGGCGGCCACCTCCTTTGGTTTGGTGTTTCCAGTATAAGGGAAAGGGACGGAAAGTGGCTACCATCCGTCCCTTACAGCTTGTCAATCTGTGGTTGCACCCCCTGTCCCGCAAGGGATTGGGGGGTTATTTTAATTCCATGAGAACGCCCGACTGAGGAGGCACCGTCAGAGAGAAACCGCTCTCCTCCATCTCCACATTGGCCCGGCCCAGGATGGCCTCGGGTTTTCCCTCCCCCTCCAGGAACATGGCCTGGGGAGTTTCGCTGGCGTTAAAGGCGCACAGCAGGCGCTGCTTCCCCTCCCGGCGGACAAAGGCCAGCAGGGGCCCCTTGCCGTAGACGTAGCGGATGGAGCCCCGGCGCAGGGCCTGGTACTTTTTCCGCACCTGGCCCAGAGCCCGGTACCAGTCCATCAGCTCCCGGTCCTCATGGCCCCAGGGGTAGGTCTGGCGGTTGAAGGGGTCCTCAAAGCCCTCCATACCCGCCTCATCTCCGTAGTAGATGGTGGGGGAACCGGGGAAGCAGAACAGCAGCAGACTGGCCGCCCGCAGCAGGTCCTTGCCCCGGCGGCGCTGCTTGGGAGAGAGACGGAAGTTGGCCCGCCACTCCTTGGACTGGTCCCGGTACTCCCCGCCCGCCCCCATGAGGGTGAGGAAACGGGGGGTGTCATGGGTGTCCAGAGAGTTCATGGCGGAGTAGAAGGCAAAGGCCGGGTAATTTTCCCGGATGGTCTCCATGCTCTCCACAAAGTGCTCCCCTCCCCCGCCGGTGAAGAAGGCCAGAATGGCGCTGCGCAGGGGGTAGTTCATCAGTCCGTCACAGTGGCCGCCCAGAATGTGCTTGCGGCGCACTCCATAAGCAATTTTGGTGGAGCCGTCTTCCCACACCTCGCCGATGACCACAGCGTCGGGCTTCTCCTCCCGTGCGGCCTGGTGGATGCCGTGGACAAAGTCGTCGGGCAGCTCGTCGGCTACGTCCAGCCGCCAGCCGTCCGCTCCTGCCCGGAGCCACCGGCGCACCACACTGTCCGGTCCGGCAAAGATGAAATTGCGGTAGTCGGGATTGCTCTCGTTGACGGCGGGCAGGGAGTAGATGCCCCACCAGCTCTCATACTTCTTGGGCCACTGGATGAAGTTGAACCAAGGGCGGTAGGGAGAGTCCCAGCTCTGGCTGGCGCCTACATCGGGATAGAAGCCGTCGCCGTTAAAGTAGCGGCTCACAAAGCCCGTGTGGTTGAACACCCCGTCCAGCATGACCCGCATGCCCCGCTTGTGGGCCTCCTGGCACAGGTGGGAAAAGTCCTCGTTGGTGCCCAGCATGGGGTCCACCCGGCTGTAGTCAGCGGTGCCGTAGCGGTGGTTTTCCGCCGCCTCAAAGATGGGGTTGAAGTACAGCGTCTCTACCCCCAGGTTTTTCAGATAGTCCAGCTGTTCCATCACACCCTTAAAATCACCGCCGAAGAAGTCCCGGTTGCGCACCTCTCCCTTGTGGTCGGGGCGGTATTCGGGGGACTCCTCCCAGTTTTGGTGGACGGTGCGGCCTCCCACCAGGCCGGTGGGGTCGGGGATACGGCTGCGGCGGAAGCGGTCGGGGAAAATCTGATAAGTGACGCCCTCTCCAAACCAGGTGGGGACAGCCTGGGAACCGTCGTACACGGTGAGCTGATAAGGGCCCAGCTCCTGCTTGCGCCCGTCCAGACGCTCCAGCTTAAAGGAGTACCACACCAGGCCCACATAGTCCTGGGTGTCCAGCTGGGTGGAAAAGACGTCCTGACTCAGCTCAAAGCCCTGCCAGGGCATGGGGATGGTCACCGTTTTGTTGTCCCAGCTTTCAAACCGGGCCGTGAGAGCGGCATGGGAAAACCCCTCGGCACGGGGCGGGCGGAGAGAAAAGCGAACCGCGGTCCCGGAGGACACGGCCCCGTAGGGGCTTTTATAGCGCTCATCCCGAGAATTGTAGGTAGGTTGATAGGTCAAAGAGATCACTCCAAATAGTTTGGAATCGGAAAAAGGGAGCTGGCCGCTCAGTGATATTTGTAGCTCCCACCGCCGATAAATTCCCGCAGCAGGGAGTCTTTGGCCACCAGGGCGGGGTCGATGGCCTCAAAATACTGGAACGCGTCCACCAGCTGAAGCATCTCGTCATGGCGCTCGTTGTCCTCGGGAACGCTGCGGAGAATGGGGACGGCGTAGTTTTTCATCACCGACACCTCATAGGGCAGAGAGGAGTCAAAGATAATATCCGCCCGGTTTTTGAAGGGGGAGATATAGAGCTTCTCTCCCCGGCGGACGTTGGCCCACATGTCCAGGGTCTCGGCCACCTCGGTGCCCCGGAAGCTATAGTCCCGTACGGCCCGGCGGGTCAGGCGCATCCAGGTGCCTTTAAAGCGGAGGATGGCCCCCTCGTTGACGTTGGAGCGGGCGGAAATATAAAGCTTGGTGGCCTCCGGGTGGCGGCCGGCAATGTCGTCGTTCAGGGCGTGGATGCCCTCAAAAATAACGATCTCGTTTTTTTCCAGCTTCATGGGCGTGCCCAGCGAGTCGTTTCGCATCTGGCGGGCAAACTCAAATTTGGGGATGATGATCTCCTCCCCACGGGACAGAGCGGAAAAGTGCTGGTCCAGCAGCTCCATATCCATGCACAGGGGGGACTCGTAGTCGATGTCGCCCTCGGGCGTGCGGGGCGCGGTCTTTCGGTTGAGGGTTTTGAAGTAGTTGTCCATGGCCACCGCACGGGAGCCCACGCCCCGGCGCTGGAGCTCCTCCGCGATTTTCATAGCCGTGGTGGTCTTTCCCGAACCAGAAGGGCCGGACAGCAGCACAATGGGGCTTTTGTCCAGATTGGACAGAATTTTGTCCGCGGCCAGGGAGACCCGCTGGTGATAGGCCTGGTCGCATTCGGCCAGAAATTCCGTTACATCGCTCTGAATCCGTTTGTTGATTTCCTGCAGTTGGTAAGCCATAGGCGCTCCTTTCCGATCTGCCGCCCCATCAGGGAGCAAAAAAGGCGGCAATTTCCCCCCGCTGCTGTGCCAGCTTTTCCCGTGCGGACAGATAGTCGTGGGGGTATTTTGGGTTGGTAAGGCGGAGAATTTTCCCGCTGTTTGGCTCGATGAGCTTGGTCACGCCGCCCCCGCCCAGGGAGATGACGGTGTGCAGCTCTTCCATCATCACAATGTTATAAAGGCTCTCCGTGCCCGGCACGGCCCAGCCCACATTTTCCAGAGAGCCGGACATATACTTCTGCCGGTAGAGGTAATAGGGCAGATAGCCCGCGGCGGACAGCTTCTCCCGTGAGAAGTCCAGCATATGGGCGGTCTCCTCCCCCGAGGGCAGCGCCCCGCCCCGCTCCATCAAGGTGGAGCCCTTCTTCAGGGCCAGGGTGTGGACGGTGATGTTTTCCGGGCAGAGGGCCATGACCCCCTCCAGAGAGCGGCAAAAGCCCTCAAAGCTGTCTCGGGGCAGTCCGGCGATCAGGTCCATGTTGATGGAGGCAAAGCCCACCTTTCTGGCCGTGGCGTAGGCCTCCAGAATATCCTGGGCGGTGTGTCGGCGGCCAATGGCCTGGAGAACGGGCTCCTCCAGGGTCTGGGGGTTAATGGAGATACGGCCGATGCCCTGCTCCTTCAGCACCTGCAGCTTTTCCCAGGTAATGGTGTCCGGCCGTCCCGCCTCCACGGTGTATTCTGTGCAGCCCTCCAGGGGCAAAACCCGGCGGCAGCGGCCCAGCAGGCCCTCCAGCTGTTCCGGAGACAGGGTGGTGGGAGTGCCGCCGCCCATGTAAAAGGAGCGCACGGAAAGGCCCAGCTCCCGGAGAAGCTGGCCCATGGCATCGATTTCCTCCTCCAGAGCCTCCACATAGGGGTCTACCAGCTTCAGGGTCCGGCCCACATCGGCGGAGACGAAGGAACAGTAGGCGCACCGGGTGGGACAGAAGGGGATGCCGATGTAGAGGGATACCTCCCTCTCCCGAAGGGAGCGCTGGACGGCCAGACTGGCCTTGGCGCAGTCCACCGCCAGCCGGGCGCGCTGGGGCGACACCCGGTACTCCCGCTCCAGCTGCTCCTGGGCCTGGGCCGGGGAGGCCCCGGCGGCCATGGAGCGGGTGGGCAGCTTCACTGGGCGCACCCCGGTGAGGGCCCCCCAGGGGGGCTCCTGCCCCAGCAGCGTGACCCCCGCCTGGTAAAAGGCCAGCTTCAAGGCATGCTGAAGGGTGTGGTAGACCGCCTCAGGGGGCTGCTTCAGTTCATGGGCAGGAAAGCGGGACTGGCCCTGGGCCTGGGCGCCGTTTCGTTGGACCGAAGCCCGCAGCACCCCCTCCTCCCCATCCAGAGACAGGGAGAAGCAGGCAAAGGGCTCCTCTTCCAGGGTATGGGGCGGCTGGGCCGGGTATTCCGGCTTTTCTCCAGGGAAAAGGGTGAGCATCATCTGCTCGGCGGCGTAATGATACCGCTCCGGCTGCCAAAGAGCGGCATCCGTGTAAAAATAGAGCTTCAACGGGACATAGCCTCCCGCATATAGGGGTTAAACCGGCGCTCCTGATCCAGAGTGGAGGTGCCCCCATGGCCGGGCAGCACGTGGAAGTTGCCCTCCAGCCCGCCCAGGCGCTTCAGGGAGGAGAGGATCTCCTCATAGCTGCCTCCGGCCAGATCGGTGCGGCCGCAGTCGCCGGCAAAGAGGGTGTCCCCGGTAAAGAGCACGTCTGCCGCCTTCAAAGTGACCGAACCCTTGGAGTGGCCGGGGGTGTGCAGGACCTCAATGGTCAGGCTGCCCAGAGGAAGGGTGTCTCCCTCGTCATAGGTGAGCAGGCCCTCCACCTGTCCGGCCAGGGGGAACAGGCGGCTGCCTGCCCCGTTGGCGTCGGCCTGGTGGATGTAGATCTTGGCCTGGGGCCAGGCCTCGTGGAGCTGGGGCACGGCGGTGGTATGGTCATAGTGGCCGTGGGTCAGCAGGATATACTCCACCTGGGCATCTTCCTTTTCCATGACGGACAAAATCCGCTCGGCCTCGTCTCCGGGATCAATGACGGCGGCCACATGGGCCTGCTCGTCTTCCAGAATGTAGCAGTTGGTGCCGATGGGGCCCACCTGCATGACGTTTACTTTCATGGGCAATCCCTCCTACTGTTCGGTATCATATAAAATGGTCACCGGGCCGTCGTTTACCGAGGCAACCTTCATGTCTGCGCCAAACCGGCCGTGTTCCACAGAAAAGCCCCGCTGGCGGCACTGGTCCATAAACCGCTCGTAGAGAGGGATGGCCAGGTCGGGCTTGGCGGCCTTGGAAAAGCCGGGGCGGCGGGAGGAGGTGTCGGCATAGAGGGTAAACTGGCTGATGACCAGCATGGAACCGCCCACCTGCTCCAGACTTAAATTCATTTTACCCTGTTCATCCTCAAAAACCCGCAGATTGCAGATTTTTTCGGCCAGCTTGTCGCATACGGCCTCGGTGTCGTTGGGGCCTACTCCAAGCAAAATAAGGTAGCCCTGTTCAATGGCCCCCTCTACCTTCCCGTCGATGGTGACGCTGGCGGAGGAGACACGGGTGACGACTGCACGCATAGAGTTTCTCCTTGTTTCGTTACTTGCCAGAGGCTCTGGCCACATGGTAGACCCCCTGGATGTTGTTGAGCTTGTTGATAACGGTGGCCAGCTCGTCCTTGTCCTTGACCTCCAGCACCATGTTCACAATGGCATGGCCGTCGGGCATGGAGCGGGCGGACAGGGCGTTGACCTTTACCTTCGCGGTGGACAGGGCCATAGCCACGTCCAGGGTCAGACCGTCCCGGTCCTTGGAGGACAGCTCCAGAGCGGTCTTGTAGTTGGGCAGCTTGCTGTCCACCCAGGATACCTTCACCCAGCGGTCGGCTTCCTCGGGCTTTCGCTTGTCCGGGGCGGCGTTGGGACAGTCGGAGCGGTGGACGGATACGCCGTAGCCACGGGTGATAAAGCCCACCACCGGGTCGCCGGGGACGGGGGTACAGCACTTGGCAAACTTCACCAGGCAGTTGCCCAGCCCCTCCACGACGATACCCGAGTCGGACTTCACTGCAGTACCGGCCGCAGCCACAGGGACGCCCGCGGCGGTGCCGGGAACGATCACGCTCTCTGCAGTGGTTTTGGATGCGGCGGCGGCCTTTTCCGCCTGGAGCCGGCCCAGGCGGAGCATCTCGTCCCGCACACGGGCCACTGCCTTGGCGGCGGTGGTGCCCCCGTAGCCGATGGAGGCGTACAGCTCATCCAATGTGCCGCAGCGCACTTTATGAAGAATGTGGGGCAGGACCTCGTCGGCGGTGACGGCGGCCAGGGAGAGCTTGGCGTGTTTGAGCTCCGACTCAAAGGCGGCCCGGCCGGTGGCGATGTTCTCCTCCCGGCGCTCCTTTTTAAACCACTGGCGGATCTTGTTGCGGGCCTCGTTGGATTTACACAGCTTCAGCCAGTCCCGGCTGGGGCCCTTGGCGGACTTGGAGGTGAGCACCTCCACAATGTCGCCGTTTTTCAAAACCGTTTCATAGGGGACCATGCGCCCGTTGACACGGGCGCCCACCATGCTGTTGCCCACAGCAGAGTGGATGTTATAGGCAAAGTCGATGGGGGTGGCGCCGGCGGGGAGATTGACCACGTCGCCGTTGGGGGTAAAGACAAACACCTCGTCGGCAAACAGGTCCACCTTCATGGTGGAGACAAACTCCTCCGCGTCGGTGTCCTGCTGGCTTTCCAGAAGCTTGCGGACCCATTCAAATTCCTGCTCGGTGCCCAGGTTCTTGTTGGCCATGCCCTGCTTGTACTTCCAGTGGGCGGCCACGCCGTACTCGGCGGTCTGGTGCATCTCCCAGGTGCGGATCTGCACCTCAAAGGGGATGCCCTCCCGGCCGATGACGGTGGTGTGGAGGGACTGGTACATGTTGGGCTTGGGGGTGCCGATATAGTCCTTGAACCGGCCCAGCACCGGCTTGAACATATCGTGGATACAGCCCAGGACGTTATAGCACTCGGGGATGTCGTCCACAATAACCCGGAAAGCGTAAAGGTCGAAAATCTCATCCAGGGTCTTGTTCTGGGCGTACATTTTCCGGTAAATGGAGTAGATGTGCTTCACCCGGCCGTAGACGGTGCAGTGGATGCCCTCCTGGCTCAGGCGCTGCTGGATACGGTGCTGGATCCCCGCCAGAAATTCCTCGTGGGCGGCGGAGCGCTCGGCCAGCTGGTCCTCGATCTCCTTATAGCCGATGGGGTCCAGATACCGCAGGGACAGGTCCTCCAGCTCCCACTTCACCCGCTGCATACCTAAGCGGTGGGCAATGGGGGCGTAGATCTCCATAGTCTCCAGACTTTTCTCCCGCTGCTTTTTAGGGGACTGGTACTCCATGGTGCGCATATTGTGCAGCCGGTCGCACACCTTGATGAGGATGACCCGGATGTCACGGCTCATGGCAATGAGCATCTTGCGCAGATTTTCCATCTGCTCCTCTTCTTTGGTGACATACTGCACCCTGGTCAGCTTGGTGACCCCTTCCACCAGCTCGGCCACCGTGGGTCCAAACTTTTTGGCGATCTCCTCGTGGGTGGAGGCAGTGTCCTCGATGCAGTCGTGGAGCAGGGCGGCAATGACGCTGTCCACGTCCAGCTCCAGGTCGGCCACGATCTCCGCCACGGCGATGGGGTGGATGATATAGGGCTCGCCGCTTTTGCGCAGCTGGCCGTGGTGGGAGGCATCGGCGTAGGTAAAGGCGTCAAACAGCCGCTTGGTATCCAAATTGGGTGTATAGGTGGAAACCTTTCGTTCCAGGGCATGATAGCTCTCCAGAATGGGATCCATAAAATCACCTCGGTTGAGTTAGGAAAGTGGGGCGTCTGGGTGGGAGCCGCACTCCAGAATGCTCCGCAGACGCTTCAGAAGAGCAGAATCTTCCAAATCCACCTTGCGCTCTACCGGGCGCAGGGTGATTTGAAGGCGGTCGGTGCGGTGGGTCAGGTAAATGAGGCCGCGCTCCTCCATCACCTTCAGGCACAGCATGGTGCGGGCGGGTACCTCCCGCTGCCGGCTGGACCGGGAGACGGCACGGGCAATACGTACGGGAGTGTCCTCCACCACGCTGCCCGCGGCAGACTGGCGCTCCAGCCACCGCCACAGCCAGACAAAATCCTCCCGGCTGGGGAGCAGTACCTGAGCCTCCTGAACGGAGAGGACCTCTCCCCGGACAAATTTTTCATAGATCGCGCGCTCCAGCTGGGCACGGGAGGGAACCACCCGCAGGTCGACCACCTGGAGCTGAAGGTCCCGCCGCCCCCGGAACTCATTGATCTGAGGGTAAAAGACCAGGTCCACCCGGCAGCCGGGATAGAGCCCGGTCTCCTCCGCGTCGGCAGAAAACCAGATGGCGTCCAGGCTGACGCCCCTGGCCTCCAGGCGCATTTTCAGGTGCCGTCCCCGGCCCACCTGAGACAGGGTGTGCACCTGGGCCCCCTGCAGGAGCAAAATGGGGCGGGGGTTGCCGGTACCGCAGGGCTCCAGCCGGTCCAGGGCCTCCACCGCCTCCACCGAAAGCATCTGGGGCTGGACGGCCATATCCACTTCCAGCACCGAGGGCAGCTCCGCCCCCTGGCAATTCTGGGCCAGAGTCTGACGAAGAGCCTGGGCCAGAGCGGGAATATTTTCCTCCCGCACGGTAAAGCCGGCGGCCAGGGCGTGCCCGCCGAAGTTCTCCAGCAGGTGGGAGCAGGAGGAGAGCAGCTCGAAGAGATTGACGCCCCCCCAAGAGCGGCAGGAGCCCTTGCCCATGCCCTGGTCCAGACAAATCATAAAGCAGGGACAGGCGTATTTTTCCGCCAAACGGGAGGCCACAATGCCCACCACGCCCTGATGCCACTGGCTTCCGGCCAGGAGGATGGCCCCCTGCTGGGGGGCGTCGGTGAGGTGGCGGACGCACTGGTGAAAAATTTCGCCCTCCAGGCCCTGGCGCTCCCGGTTCAGCTCGCACAGCTCCATGGCCAGCTCGTCGGCCCGAACGGGGTCCTGGGTGAGCAGCAGCTCCACCGCCACCTCCGCCCGGCCGAGGCGGCCGGAGGCGTTGATGCGGGGAGCCAGGGTATATCCTACGGAGACGGAGGTAATGTCTTTATCCTCCAGTCCAACACACCGCAGCAGGCTGGCCAGACCCACCCGCCGGGGAGGATTGAGCCGGGACAGCCCCAGGCTGACGATAGCCCGGTTCTCTCCTTCCATGGGCATAACGTCGGCTACGGTGCCGATGGCGGCCAGGTCACAATATTCTTCCAGAACTGCGCCGGCCTGCTCCGGGCCGGCCACGGCCATGGCCAGCTTCAGGGCCACGCCCACACCGGCAAGTCCCTTAAAGGGGTAGGGGCAGTCCGGGCGGTGGGGATCCACTACCGCGGCGGCGGCGGGCAGGGCGTCTTTGCAGGTATGGTGGTCGGTGATGACCACCTCCATCCCAAGACGGTTGGCAAGCTCCGTCTCCTCCACGGCGGTGATGCCGCAGTCCACGGTGAGAATGAGATTTACTCCCTGTTGGGCCAGGGTCTGCACGGCCTCCAGATTAAGGCCATATCCCTCCTCTAACCGGCAGGGGATATAAGCAAGCACCTTTCCGCCCCGTTCCTGCAGGAACCGGGTCAGCAGACAGGTGGAGGTGATCCCATCCACATCATAATCGCCGTAAACGGCGATCACCTCGCCGCGCTCCAAGGCCAGGCGCACACGGGCGGCCGCCCGGTCCATATCCTTCATCTGATGTGGGGAGAGGATGGGTTCTTTGGCAGGAGATAAAAGCTGCCGGACCTGTTCCGGATCGGCGATCCCTCTGGCGGACAGGATGGCGGCCAAGAGGGAAGGCACTCCCGCCGCCTCCAAAGCAGATTGATCTTCAGGACAGGGAGCGGCCACCTGCCAGTGTTTGTATTTCATTTGGTGGACACCCCCAGTCAGTCTTACCCGCAAAAAGGTAGGTACAATACGGCATATTAACTTTTTTATTATAGCATAGAGGACAGAAAACCTTCAAGATAAAATCCAGGGGCGCTTTTCTTTTTTCGGCCGAAGGAGGCTTGTGAAAAAAGAATAAAATAATTTCGGCGAAAATTCTGGAAAAATTACGGTTTCAGACGGCCGGGGCGAAAAACAGAAAAAGACAGAAATCCAAAAATTACCAGAAATAGCTGGGGAAAAGATCAAATAAAATGGGAAAAACAGGCGGTTTTTGTCTACTTTGTGCAGGAAAATGTAGCAAGCTAAATGACAGAAAACTTTCATAAACTAATTCAACCTAGCAATGGAAAGCTAACAAACCAGGGGAAAATTGAAATAGAGCACAAATAACTTTTTTGAAACGCCAAAGTTTTTGTTGATTTAACACAAAATGCGTGCTATGATAAGGGCAAGCGGGACGCCTCCGCAGAGGGGCCTTCATGTTTAGGAAAAACTTCTTCTTGGCGATGGGAGTCGTCAATTTGGGATGGGAGAAGCTGTGATGGGCATGAGGGAGCGGAGCGTTTCGAAAAAAGCAACCGTAAGAGGAAAGAAGAAAGAGGGGTAACAATTTTATGGAAATCCTATTAAACCCGGTAACCGTATCGGTCCTGGTCCTGTGTGTGCTCAGCTTGCTGAAGCTGAACGTACTGCTGTCCATGCTGATCGCCTGTGTGGTCGGCGGCCTTGTGGGCGGTATTCCCATTTATAGCGAGACCGAGTCCACCATCTTCGGCATCCTGACCGGCGGCTTTGCCGGCAACGCCACCACCGCCCTGGCTTACATCCTGCTGGGCACCTTCGCTACCGCCATTGCCACCACCGGCCTGGCTGACATCCTCTCCAAGAAGATGTCCAAGGTCATCGGCGGCAACAAGCTGATTCTGCTGGGCATGATCACCATCATCGCCTGCCTGTCTCAGAACCTGATTCCCATCCACATTGCTTACATTCCCATCCTCATCCCCCCCATGCTGAGCATGATGAACAAGATGAAGCTGGACCGCCGCGCCGTGGCTTGTGCCCTGGCCTTTGGTCATAAGGCTCCTTACATCACCATCCCCTTCGGCTTCGGCCTGATCTTCCAGGGCATCATTGCTGACAACCTGACTGCCAACGGTATGGAAGTGACCGTCAGCGATGTTACCGCTGCCAACTGGTATCTGGGCGTGGCCATGTTCATCGGCCTGCTGATCGCCGTGTTTGTTACCTATCGCAAGCCCCGTGAGTATCAGATGCTCGAGGCCGACACCTCCGCTTCCGATGCTGTCAGCGAGAAGCTGGAGTACCGTCACTATGTGACCCTGGTCGCCATCGTGGCCGTGGTCGTGATCCAGATCTTCAGCCAGGACCTGGCTCTGTCCGCTCTGGCCGGCATTCTGGTCATGATCGTCTTCGGCGCCATCAAGTGGAAAGAGATCGACGAGCAGCTGGCCGGCGGCGTGCAGCTGATGGGCCTGATCGCTTTCGTTATGCTGATTGCTGGCGGCTATGCTGACGTTATGAAGGCTACCGGCGGCGTTGAGGCTCTGGTTGAGGCCGGTATCCACGCCATGGGCGGCAGCAAGATCATTGCCGCTACCGTGATCACTCTGATCGGCCTGCTGGTTACCATGGGTATCGGCACCTCCTTCGGTACCGTCCCCGTTCTGGCCGTGCTGTTCGTGCCTCTGTGCGAGAGCATTGGCTTCTCCCCCGCTGCTACCATCCTGCTGATGTCCGCTGCTGCTGCTCTGGGTGACGCCGGCTCCCCCGCCTCCGATACCACCCTTGGCCCCACGTCCGGTCTGAGCGCCGACGGCCAGCACGATCACATCTGGGACACCTGCGTGCCCACTTTCCTGCACTTCAACATCCCCCTGATGATCTGCGCCATCGTTGTGGCTCAGTTCATCTAAATCCATCCCGAATTAAGGAGCTCTGGTTCGGCGGGTTTTTCACGCTGAACCAGAGTTTCCAATGATTAACCACTCAATACAACCATCATTTACCATCCGTACTACGGATCAAGGAAGGAGACATCACAGTCATGTACAATCCCAAAGAAGTAAAGCACGTTGTCCTGGATGGGCATAGCCTCACCCTGGAGACCTTTGTTGCAGTGGCCCGTTACGGCGCCACGGTCGAGCTGGCTGATTCCGCTCTGGAGGCCATGAAGAAGTCCCGCGCCCTGGCTGAGAAGATCGCTGAGGAGGGCCGTGTTGCCTATGGTATCACCACTGGCTTCGGTGACTTCCAGCGCGTGGCTGTCAGCAAGGAAATGAGCAACCAGCTGTCCACCAACCTGATCCTCAGTCACTGCACCGCCACTGGCGAGCCCTACGCCGAGGAAGTGGTGCGCGGCATGCTGCTGCTGCGTGCCAACGCCCTGTGCGTGGGCGTGTCCGGTGTGCGCCCCATCCTGGTGGAAATGATGATTGAGATGCTCAACAAGGGCGTCCACCCCGTGGTGCCTCAGAAGGGCTCCCTGGGCTCCTCCGGCGACCTGGCTCCTCTGGCCCACATGTCTCTGCCTCTGCTGGGCAAGGGCATGGCCATGTATCACGGCGAGAAGATGACCGGTGCCGAGGCTATGGCCAAGGCCGGCATCAAGACTCTGGATACCCTGGTGAGCAAGGAGGGCCTGGGCCTGACCAACGGCACCTGCGCCATGACCTCCGTGGGCTCCCTGGCCCTGTACGACACCATCTGCGCTGCTCAGCTGGGCGATGTGATCGGCTCTCTGGCTTTCGAGGGCCTGACCGGTCTGCGCAACGCCTTTGACCCCCGCATCCACGCGGTCCGTGGCCAGAAGGGTCAGATGCTGGTAGCCAAGAACATGAAGATGCTGCTGGAGGGCTCCGAGATCCTGGACAACTGCCAGAACGACCGTGTTCAGGACGCCTATGCTCTGCGCTGCATTCCTCAGCTGCACGGCGCTGTCCGTGACGCCCTGGACTATGTCCTGGACAAGGTTGAGATCGAGCTCAATGCCGTCACCGATAACCCCCTGATGTTCCTGGAGGACGAGGCTGTTATCTCCGGCGGTAACTTCCATGGCGAGCCCATGGCGATCCCCTTCGATACTCTGGGCATTGCCTGCTCTGAGATCGCCGACGCTTCCGAGCGCCGTACCGAGCGTATGGTCAACGCCGCTCTGTCCAACGGCCTGACCCCCTTCCTCACCACTGAGGGCGGCGTGAACTCCGGCTACATGATCGTGCAGTATGCCGCCGCTTCCATGGTGTCTGAGAACAAGGTCTACGCTCACCCCGCTTCCGTGGACTCCATCCCCTCCTCCGCCAACCAGGAGGATATCGTGTCCATGGGCACCACCGCGGGCCGCAAGGCGGGCATGATCGTCCAGAACACCCTGTCCGTGCTGGCTCTGGAGCTGCTGACTGCCTGCCAGGCCATTGACATCCGCCGCCGCCTGAACACCCATGGCCAGGGCATCACCCCCCTGCATGAGGCTCTGTACAAGCACGTGCGTGAGAAGGTTGCCTTCTTCGAGCTGGACCGTGAGATCTGGCCCGACATCGCCGAGGTGGAGAAGATGGTCCGCAGCGGCGAGCTGCTGGAGATCGTCAAGGAGTATATGCCTGACTTCCAGTAAGAGAAAACACAAACTGCCCCCGGAGGGGAGGGACCCAGGCCCCTCTCCTCTGGGGGCTTCTATTTTTATCGGAGGAGAAACACCATGAAGGTAAGCATTTTGCGGGCAAATCCGGCGGGAAACATTACCTTGTTTGTCCTGGACCCCGTTGAAAAGGCCGCGCGTGCGGAATTGGCGGGGCGGCTGATGGAAATTGAAGAGCTCCATGGGGAGCAAGTGGGCTTTCTCTGCCAGCCGGAGCAGGGCTGTGTGGGCCGGATGGAGATGGCCGGCGGTGAGTTCTGCGGCAACGCCACCCGTGCCTTTGGGATGCTGATGGCCAAGGAACATGGCGGCCTCAAGCAGGTGCAGGTGGAGGTCAGCGGATGTGACCACCCTGTCACCGTGGATGTGGATCTGGAGGCCGGGACCGCCCGGTCGGAGATGCCCCTTCCCCTGTGGGTCAAAGAGGTGGAAGCAGGCGGCGTGACCGGAAAGCTGGTCCACCTGGGAGGGATTGCCCACCTGGTGGTGGAGCATGTAGAGCCCAGCCAGACGTTTTTTGACCGTGCAGAGCCGGTATTTCAGGACATTTCCGGGCTGGATGCCTACGGTGTAATTTTCCTGGAGCCGGAGACGGGAAAGATGACCCCCTTGGTCAAGGTTCCCGCCGCCAACACCCTGGTTTGGGAGGGGAGCTGTGGCTCCGGTTCCCTGGCCTGTGCGGTAGCCCAGAGTGAAGGACTGCCGGAAGGAGAATTTGCACGGGACTATGTCCAGCCCGCCGGTGTGGTACGGGCGGCCGTGGTGCGAACAAAGGGAGCCGTGACCGCCGCCTACATTGGCGGCCCAGTGATTTTGGACCCGGTGATCCAGGTTGATCGATAAAAAAACCCCGGCCAGCTTAAAAAGCTGGCCGGGGTTTTTTATTATCAAATAAAGGGGAAATTTTTCAGGGCCTGTTGAGAAGCTTCCTGCTCCTGCTCCGGCTTGAGCCGGTCCAGCACAAGCTGATATCCACCGGAGCCATAGCGCAGCTCTGTGTTGATGCGGGTGATGGTGGAATAGCTGGTGGGGACCTTTTCCCGCACACCGTCATAGGTGTAGCCCTGTGCCAGCAGCTCAGCTACCTGAAACCGCTGGGCAAAGGCGGCAAGCTCCTGCACAGTAAACAGGTCTCCGAAAAAGCGATAGCATTCGTCAACATCCTGCAGGGTCAGGATCCCGTGGAATAGCTGGTTGATTGCCTGACTGCGGTTATTATCGACGTTGGACATAGCCCATGAGGCCTCCTCACTCAATCAGTTGCGTTTATTTTAACATAAAAAAGTGGATAAGTCACCTTAATTTATTGGGAGCACCTGACGTTGGACTGGTATGTCCTCTGGCCCCAGGCATTACATGGGACCGAATTTTTCCAAAGGCCACAGGGCAAAGACTACCTTGCCCAGGATATAGTCCTCATCAATGGGACCGACCATTTCATGGCGGCTGTCGGTGGAGGCGTTGCGGTTATCGCCCATGACAAAGATGGACCCCTCAGGAATGTCCCAATGGGTATTGTACATCATGGGATTGGCGGGCAGATACATCTCTTCTTTGATATAGGGCTCATCCAGGGGTTCTCCGTCCACATAGACGGTGCCGGTGGAGTAGTCGATGTCCACGCTCTGTCCTCCGGTGGCGATGACCCGCTTGACAATGGCCTTGCTGTGGAGAAGCTGGTCAGTCACCTGGTCAGTTTTGTTGAGCACCACAATATCTCCCTGTTTGGGCTGATAGCCCAGGGACCAGATGAGCATCATCTCCCCGTCCTTCAGGGTGTTGTCCATAGAATTTCCGTCCACCCTGGTCAGGCGGGCAAAGCAGTTAAACAGGACTACCGCCACCAGTACGCAGCCCATGAGCAGCTGCAGCCACTCAAACAGGTCGTTGCCCTTTCGGCGGGGCTGTTCCTGCTCCGGGGACTGAGGCAGGTCGTTCAATTCGTCCATTGATGGGGCCTCCTTATGGGTATGAGGATAAGGGTATTATACCGGGTTCTCTCCGGGAATGCAACCCGCTAAAGCTCCAGACAGGTCACGCCGGGGATGCCTGCCATCCGCGCCTGCTCCCGCCGGTGGCAGGAGAACAGCAGAAGCTGCTGCTCCTGTCCCAGCTCCCGCAGCAGGTCCAAGGCGGCCTGGAGGCGGCTGTCATCAAAGGCGGTAAGGGCATCGTCGAGAAAGATGGGAGGACGTTCCGGCAGACACAGGTGACAGATGGCAAGCCGCACAGCCAGATAGAGCTGGTCCGCCGTGCCCCGTGAGAGGTACAGGGCGCTGTGGGGGAGCACATCCTCCCGTCCGCGCACAGAGCCCTCCAGCTCCCTGCTTAGGCTGACGGAAGGATATTGCCCCCCGGTGAGCCTGGCCAGGTATTCCCCGGCCAGGCGGTTGAGCTCGGGAGAAAAGCGCTCCTGCAGGCGGGCGTTGGCCTCTTCCATAGTTTTCATGGCCAGCTCCAGAGCGTCATATTCCAGTGTGCGCCGGGCCAGCTGCTCCGAGAGCGCAGAGAGACGCTCGGAGAGGACGGCCTCCTCTCCCATGGAGGCCAGAGCGCCCTGGGCCTGGTTCAGGCGGGTACGCAGCCCTTCCAGTTGGACCAGCACCTGCTCCAGGGCCTGCTGGGTCTCTTGAGGGGAACGCTGGGGGACCGGGCAATCCGGAAGAACCTCCTCCCCCTCTGCCTTCAGGGCTGACAGCTTTCCTCGGGCCTGGTTCAGGGCCTGGTCCGTCTGTTCCCACTGGCGTGCCGCCGCCTCCAGCGCCGCCTGGGTCTGTGCCGGCGTGTGCACAGGCACAGGGGGTGCGGCGGAGCCATCGGCCTCCCGGCCGCCCTGGGCAGCCAGGTCGTCCAGCCGGCGCCGGCGCTCCTCCACACGTTCCCGTGCGGAAGAGAGCTCGTGGTCCAGGTTCAGGGCGCGGGACAGGGCGGCGGAGCAGCCGAATTCATTTTGGACCTCCGGGGCAAAGGTGTGGACAAAATGGATGATGTCCGTCCAGCTATTTTCCCGCCGGGCCTTCCGGTCGTTGAGGGTGCCGCGGATGGTCTTGACCTGCTGAGCCGCCTGCTCAGATTGCTGACAGCGGGCGGCGTAGTCCCGGACCAGGGCAGAGAGCTCCTCCTGGGAGTGGACCTGATAGCGGTCAAACACCCCGCGCAGTCCGCGGGCACCTTTCCTGCCCCGGCTCAGGGCGTAGACCCCGAACAGGGCCAGAGCTACGGCCAGAACGGGCAGACCGTAGGAGAACCACCAGGCGTTGGGGTATACCCCGACGTTAATGGAGAAATAGACCTGGAAAAAGACCACGATGGCCGCGGACAGGACAAAGGAGCCAATTCCGCGCAGCGTCCAGGCTTTGGCTTTGGCCTGGGCCTGTTCCCCAGCGCGCACCTGGCGCTCTACCTGCTCCCCGGCCTGCTCGCTGGTAAGTCCGTCAAAGTACTTGTCCCGTGCGGCGATCTGGGCCTGGACATAGGCCTCCTCGGCCTGGCGGAGAGCATCTTCCCCGGCTTTGATTTCTTCATCCAGTACTTTTAAATATTGAAGTTCCCCCTGGGCCCGCTTTACAAGCTCCTTTTCGGGGAGGGCGCCCCAACGCTCCGACTCCCGCTGCAGGGCATCCAGCTGCTGGCAGGCAGAGGCGAGGGCCTCTTTGGCCTGGGTATACCGCAGGTCCAGCTCCCGCCGGGCCAGTTGGGTGTGGAGGGCCTGTTCCTGTTGGAGATGCTGCTTTTCCTCGGCCAGAGCGTGAGAGCGCTGCTCCAGGGCGGAAATTTCCTTCTCCAGAGCGCTCCGGGCCAGGGCCTGGTGGATGCGCTGCTCCTGCTGAAGCTGACTGCGCTGCTCCTCCAGGGTACGGACCTGCTCTTCCAGCTGATCTGCCTGCAGGGAGGCGGCGTTTAGTGCCGCCAGGTCCTCCCGGACCTGGGCGATCTCTCCCTCCAGCCGGGGGATCTCCCCTACGCTCTTATTCACTTTGCGCTGATTCTGCCAGGCCTTCAGGCGGCTTTGCACCTGGGAGAAGGAGACCTCCTCTTCCCCGGTGGTGACCAGGGCGGCAATGCGCCGCTCCAGCTCCGGGGCGGCGGTGAGGGATAGCCCCCCTGCCCCCAAAAAGGCGGAACGGGAAAAAACAGGCAGGCCCACCCCGGTGAGCTGCTCGCCGCAGTTTGCGGCGGTGAGTTCGGGGACGGGCTCCTCGGTGCCGGTGTAGACGGCGGAAAAGGAACCAAAGGGGGTATTTCCCCGTGGGCCCCGGCGGATGGTGATGTCACGGCCCTTCCACTCCAGGCGCATCTCCCCCTCCATGGGGGCGCCGGACCAGGGCTGATAATGGTTTTTGTCGGCCAAATAGCCCTTTTTGTCCCGGTCGCGGGTGTCGATGCCATAGAGCATGGCCTTCCAGAAGGCAGCCCAGGTGGATTTGCCTCCCTCGTTGGGAGCGTAGATGAGATTGAGGCCTTCCTTGGGTTCCAGATGGGCCTTGTTCAGCTTGCCAAAGGTGGCAGTCATGGAGATCAGCTTCATAGACGGCCCTCCTCTCCGTTTTCTAGGGCGGCCAGGCCGTACCGGGCGCACAGCTGATAGAGCTGGTTATCCGGCTCGGCCTGACATTTTTCCCACATGGAGCGCAGGAAGAGCCCGGTGAGGGAATCCTCCTCCCGCCGGGTCCATAAATTCTGGGGCAGGCGGGTGTGATCCCGGAGGGTGAGGCCATAACACAGGGGGGAGAGTGCGCGCTCCAGGGCGGAGAGATCGGGGGCCTCGCACTCACCGGTGAGAAGGATGCGGAAAATATGCTGCGCGGCATCCTCCGGCAGGGCCCCTTGCAGGGCGGCGGCCCCATCGGAAGCGCCGGTCAGGTCCACAGAGAGGATTTCATACCGCCGCTGACACAGGGGGACAAACCGGGCCGTCACCTGGCCGGGCTCCGCCTCCACCAGGAGGACCCCCTTTGCTCCGGTCTCGTCAAAGCCCCGGCCCTCGGGGCAGCCGGGATAGGCCCAAAAGGTATCCCCTTCCCGCTGCAGACCGCTGCACTGGTGGATGTGGCCCAGGGCCAGATAGGTCAGGCCGCTGGCGGCGATCTCCTCCCGTGTAATGGGGCCGTAGTCGCTTTGAGGGGCCACATCCCCGTGGAAACAGCCCAGGTGGAGCCGGCCGTTTTTGGGGATATTCAGTCCCTCCAGGGGGGAGCGCTCCAGGTGGGGAGCGCAGAAGGCCCGGCCCCAAACCGTGCACCCCAGGTCCGGCAGGTCGATGCCCTCTGGGGTCTGGGCGGAAAAAATATGGACATTGTCCGGCCAGGCAAGGCCGGCGTAGGGGCTGTGCTGGGACCAGGAATCGTGGTTGCCTGGGGCAATGAATACCGGGCAGGGGATGGAGCCCAGGGCCTGGGCCAGGGCCTGGACGGTTTCCCGGTAGATATGCATTCCGTCCAGCAGGTCGCCGGAGAGAAGGACCAGGTCGGCTCCCTCCGTCCGGGCCAAATCAGCCAGGTGCCGGGGCAGCTGCCGCAGCTCGCTGCGCCGCTGGGCGGAATGCTGGGGGCTGAGGCCGGAAAAGGGGCTGTCCAGATGAAAGTCCGCCCCGTGAATAATTTTTACCATACCATTACTCCTCAATGTCCGCCCGGCTCACCGCCACGCACTTTTTCTTCTCCGTGTCAAAAGTAAACAGGCAGGCGTTCAGCTTGCAGTTCCCCTCAGCCTCCTCATACCGGCGGGGAAGTCCGCCTAAAAAGAGGTTGATGGAGTGTTCGGGCTTAATCCCCAGCACCGAACGCCGGGGGCCCGTCATGCCAAGGTCCGTGACAAAGCCGGTGCCCTTTGGGAGGATCTGGCAGTCAGCGGTGGGCACATGGGTGTGGGTGCCCCACACGGCGGCCGCCCGGCCGTCCAGATACCAGGCCATGGCCCCCTTCTCGCTGGTGGCCTCGGCGTGGAAGTCCACCACCGCCAGGTCATAATTGCCCCGGTTTAAGAGCCAGTCGGCGGATTTGAAGGGGCTGTCCAGGTTGGAATTGAGCTCCAGGCGGCCCATTAGGTTCAGGACCGCGATGCGCATTCCCTGGCAGGAATAGACCCCCATCCCCCGTCCGGGTACCCGCCCGGCGTAATTGGCGGGGCGAAGTATGCGGGGTTCTTTGTCCAGATAGTCTCCGATCTGGATTCGATTCCAGGTATGATTCCCCAATGTAATCACATCCGCCCCGGCCTCCAGCATCCGCCGGGCCTGGGCGGGGGTGACGCCCACCCCTGAGGCGTTTTCCCCGTTGACTACGGTAAAGTGGGCCCCCAGTTCCTCCCGCAGGGAGGAGAGCCGGCGGGACAGGATGTCCTGTCCCCCCTCCCCTACCACGTCTCCTACGGCCAATAGCTTCAGCAGCATACAAAACTCCTCCTTTGAGGCGATGTTGGTTCCATTCTATGATTGCTTCCATTATATCGGATGGCGGGCAAAACCGCAAACAAAAAACAGGGGACGGCCCAAGCCGTCCCCTGAGGAATTGTGGAATTTACTTGATGGGCTCGCCGGCCTCTTTCTTGGCCTTGATCTCCCGCAGAGCGTCCTTATAGGAGAGGTTCACGCGGCCCTTGTCGTCGATATCGGTGACCTTGACCCAGATCATGTCGCCGATGTTGACCACGTCCTCCACCTTCTCCACCCGGTGCTCAGCCAACTTGGAGATGTGGACCATGCCGTCCTTGCCGGGGGCCAGCTCCACAAAGGCGCCGAACTGGAGGATGCGTACCACCTTGCCGTAGTACAGCTCGCCCACCTGGGGCACGAAGACGATGGTCTCGATCATCTTCTTGGCGGCATCGCAGGCCTCGGCATTGGGGGAGGCGATGTGGATGGTGCCGTCGTCCTCGATGTCCACGGTGGCGCCGGAGTCGGCGGTGATCTTCTGGATGACGGAGCCGCCCTTGCCGATGACCTCGCGGATCTTGTCGGGGTCGATCTTCATGGTGATCATCTTGGGGGCGTACTTGCTCACCTCGGCGCGGGGAGCGGAGATGCAGGGGAGCATGATCTCGTCCAGGATGGCGAAGCGGGCGTCACGGGTGATGTCCAGGGCCTCCTTGATGATCTCATGGGTCAGACCGTCGTTCTTCAGGTCCATCTGGATGGCGGTGATACCGGCCTTGGTGCCGGCCACCTTGAAGTCCATCTCGCCGTGGAAGTCCTCCACGCCCTGGATGTCGATGAAGGTGGTGAAGCCGCCGTTGTCGTCCTGGATGAGGCCGCAGGAGATGCCGGCCACGGGGGCCTTGATGGGCACACCGGCGTCCATCAGAGCCAGGGTGGAGCCGCAGATGGAGCCCTGGGAGGTGGAGCCGTTGGAGGAGAGAACCTCAGAAACGACGCGGATGGCGTAGGGGAACTCCTCCACGGAGGGGAGCACGGGCACCAGGGCGCGCTCGGCCAGAGCGCCGTGGCCGTACTCACGGCGGTTGGTGGAACGGGGAGCGCGGGCCTCACCCACAGAGTAGGGGGGGAAGTTGTAGTGGTGCATATACCGCTTCTCGTCCTCTTCCCAGATGGTGTCCAGCTTCTGGCAGGCGGCCAGGGTGTTCAGGGTACACACGGACAGAACCTGAGTCTGGCCGCGGGTGAACAGGCCGGAGCCGTGGACGCGGGGCAGCACGCCGACCTCGGCGGCCAGGGGACGGATCTCGTTCTTGGCGCGGCCGTCCACACGGTGGCCCTCCAGCAGCCAGGCCTTGACGATCTTCTTCTGGAACTTGTAGGTGAACTCCTCCAGGAACTGGTCCATATCGGGGTACTCTTCCAGATACTTCTCATGCCACTTGTCGATCATGGCGTTCCAGCGGGTCTCCCGGACATTCTTGTCATCGGTGTCCATGGCGGCCTTGGCCTCGTCCATGAACTCGTCCACGATCTTGTCAAAGAGCTCCTGGTTGAACTGGGCGTGGTCATACTCCATCTTGGGCTTGCCGATCTCAGCGACGATCTGGTCGATGAAGTCGATCTGCTTGCGGATCTCCTCGTGGGCCTTGACGATACCGGCATACATGATCTCGTCGGGGATCTCGTCGGCGCCGGCCTCGATCATGACCACCTTCTCACGGGTGGCGGCCACGGTCACGTCCATGCGGGAGGTCTTGCGCTGCTCCTGGTTGGGGTTAAGGACGATCTGGCCGTCGCAGTAGCCCACCTCCAGGCAGCCGATGGGGCCGGCGAAGGGGATCTCAGAGTAGCTCACACAGGCGGAGGCGCCGATCATGGCGGCCACCTCGGGGGAGCAGTCGTAGTCCACGCTCATGACGGTGCACTGGATGCACACGTCGTTGCGGAAGTCGTAGGGGAACAGGGGGCGCATGGGCCGGTCGATGAGGCGGCTGGCCAGCACGGCGGGCAGAGAGGGGCGGCCCTCACGGCGCATGAAGGAGCCGGGGATGCGGCCCACGGCGTACAGCTTCTCCTCGAACTCCACGCTCAGAGGGAAGAAGTCGATGCCGTCACGGGGACGGGGGGAGACGGTGACGGCCACCATCACGGTGGTGTCGCCATACTTGACCAGGGCGCTGGCGCTGGCCAGCTCGGCCACCTTGCCCACCTCGATGGTCAGGGGACGGCCGCACAGGTCCATGGTCCAAGTCTTGAAGTTGGGAAACTGCTTGTGCTTGATTACAGTAGACATGTTGACACTCCTTTTCTGAAATTGCTCGGAGCACAACAGTCTTTTAGCACTTGAATCCGGGTCTGAACCCAGGTCAGGCGCGCATTCAACTGCTAAAAAAACGGTTTGGCTCCGAATTTGGCTTAATCCATGTGTGAACATAGGGCAGCGCGGTAAAACGCTGCCCTATGAAACACAATCTTACTTACGAATGCCCAGCTTGGCGATGATGGCGCGGTAACGCTCGATGTCCTTGGCCATCAGGTAGTCCAGCAGCTTGCGGCGCTTACCGATCATCTTGTACAGGCCGCGGCGGCTGTGGTTGTCGTGGATGTGCACCTTCAGGTGCTCGGTCAGCTCGTTGATGCGAGCAGTGAGGATGGCGATCTGGACCTCGGGGGAGCCAGTATCGGTCTCGTGGGTGCGGTTGGCCTCGATAACGGCCGTCTTCTCGTCCTTGCGAATCATGGGAAATTCCACCTTTCATCATAATTTGCCCTGGGAGGCTCCCTGGGGGAGGACCTCGGATCTTCTGCGTATCGGGCAGGTGAAGCCCCGGACTCTTGCCCGAGCCGTACCCCGAAACGAAGGAGATGGGCGTGATTGCGCATTTTTATGCTGGGATAATATATCATACTTTTCCCTTGCTGTAAAGAAAAAAGTCGTGAATTTTCAAAAAAATTTCCGGATTTGCCTGCTTATACAAGATATGGGGGAGAGAAAAACGGCAGGGGCAACGCTGCGGCCGGGGAAAGAAAATAGACAAACGGGGAGGCTGGCTTTATAATAGGGGCAAAAGGAGGAGATCGCCGTGGCAAAGATTGACGCACAGCTGGGCATCCGGGTGACCAAGGACCTGAAAAGCCGCCTGGAACAGCAGGCCCGCAGCGAAAAGAGCAGTGTATCCGCCCTGATCGTGCGGGTGATGGAGGAATACCTCTCCTCCAAAGGAAAGGGAAAAGAGAGCTGAAAACCGCCCGGCGCAGCCTTGCGCCGGGCGGTTTTGATCAGGCTTAGTAGAGGCTGGCAAGGATTTCTGAGCACTTGTCAATGCCCAGCACGCCGCTGTCCAGGGAGATGTGGTAGCTGTGGACACTGCCCCACTGGGTGTCGGTGTAGAAATTATAGTAGGCGGCCCGGCGTTTGTCCTTGTCCTTCAGACGCTTGATGGGGGCCTCCTCTGTCTCGCCGTAGAGCCGGACGATGCGGTCGGCCCGCTTTTCCATGTCCGCGTAGATAAAGGCCTTCAGCAGGTCGGCCTCCTCCCGGAGGATATAGTCCGCGCAGCGGCCCACAATGACGCAGGGCTTTTCGGCCAGCTCCAGAATGACCTTGCGCTGGATGACCCACAGGTCGTCCTGAGGGGAGGTGCCCCGTGCGGAGCGGCCGGTCAGGGCCTGGGCAAACCAGCCGCCATAGGGGGTGTACTCCCCTCTCTCTTTGATGAATTCCTTGGCAAAGCCGCTCTCCTGGGCCACCTTCTCAATGACCTCCTGGTCATAGCAGGGGATGCCCAGCAGCTTGGCGGTCTGCTTGCCCACGGTTCTGCCGCCGCTGCCGAACTCACGGCTGATGGTGATGATGCGTGTTTTCATAATAACCCTCCTGTGTAGCGATGTGGTGGGCCAAGGGAACACCGGCACACCAACGGCACGGCCCACTGGGGCCGGGTCAGGGGAAATAGGAACCCCGGAATGTCCGGAGGGGACATTCCGGGAGAATCGGGAAAACTTAGTCCAGCGTGATGGCAGCCATTACCTTGGCGCACCGGGGGCACAGGGTGGGATGGTCAGCGCTGGCGCCCACCTTCGGGTGGTGCTTCCAGCAGCGCTCACACTTCTCGCCCTCGGCCTGGGCCACAGCCACGGAGAGGGCCTCGCCCACGGTGATGTTCACCTGAGAGACAATGAGCAGGTCGGCCAGGTAGTCCGCATCCATCTCAGCCAGGAAGGCGTCCTCGGCGGGGACAGTGAGCGTCACCGCGGCCTCCAGGCTCTTGCCGATCTTCTTCTCGTTCCGGGCGGACTCCAGCGCGCCGTTGACGGCATCCCGCACGGTGATGACCTTGTCCCACTTGGCCATCTCCTCGGGAGAGAGGGCATAGTCGGCAAAGGGCTTATTCATCTCGTTGAGGACCACGTTGCGCCCGTCGTCTCCGTCCCGGTGGGGCATGGCCTGCCAGATCTCGTCGCAGGTGAAGCACAGAATGGGGGCGAAGAGCTTGGTGATGGTGTCCAGGATCAGGAACAGGGCGGTCTGGGCGGAGCGGCGGCTGAGACCGTCCTTCTCCTCGCAGTAGAGCCGGTCCTTGATGATGTCCAGATAGAAGCTGGACAGCTCCACCACGCAGAAGTCGTTGATGGCGTGGGAGACCACATGGAACTCGTAGTTGTCATAGGCGGCAAAGCACTTTTCCACCAGCTCATTGAGCTTGCTCACCGCCCACTTGTCCAGCTCCAGCATCTCGCCGGGGGCCACCAGGTGGTTGGGGTCAAAGCCCTCCAGGTTGCCCAGGCAGTACCGGGCGGTGTTGCGGAACTTCAGGTAGTTCTGGGAAAGCTGCTTGAAGATGTTGTCGGAACAGCGCACATCCACGTGGTAGTCGGCAGAGCCCGCCCACAGACGCAGCAGGTCGGCGCCGTACTTCTTGAAAATGTCGGCGGGGTCCACGCCGTTGCCCAGGGACTTGTGCATGGCCTTGCCCTCGCCGTCCACGGTCCAGCCGTGGGTGACGCACTCCTTAAAGGGCGCGCCCTGACCCAGAGCGCCCACGGCGGTGAGCAGAGAGGACTGGAACCAGCCACGGTACTGGTCCAGGCCCTCCAGGTACATGGTGGCGGGCCAGAAGCCCTGGTCCTTCTTCATGGAGGCAAAGTGGGTGGAGCCGGAGTCGAACCAGCCGTCCAGGGTGTCCTCCTCCTTGGTAAAGCCGCTGTTTTTGCCGCAGTGGGGGCAGGTGAAGCCGTGGGGCAGGATGTCGCAGGCCTCCATCTCGTACCAGGCGTTGGAGCCCTTCTCGCCAAAGAGCTTGGAGACGGCCTGGATGGTCTCGTCGGTGCAGATGGGCTTGCCGCAGTCGGCACAGTAGAACACGGGGATGGGCAGGCCCCACCGGCGCTGACGGGAGATACACCAGTCGGCACGCTCCCGGATCATGGACTTCATCCGGTCGATGCCCCAGGCGGGCACCCAGCGCACGTCGTCACAGGCGGCGCAGGCCTCGTCCTTGAAAGCGTCCACGGAGCAGAACCACTGGGGCGTGGCCCGGAAGATGATGGGGTTCTTGCAGCGCCAGCAGTGGGGGTAGGAGTGGACGATCTCCTCGCTGGCAAAGAGGGCGCCGCTCTCCTTCATGTCGGCCAGGATGACGGGGTTAGACTCATCGGTCTTCATGCCGGCGTACTTGCCGGCGTAGTCGGTGTGGCGGCCCTGGTCGTCCACGGGCACCACCATGTCGATTTTATAGCGCTTGCAGGTCTCATAGTCGTCGGCGCCGAAGCCGGGGGCGGTGTGGACGCAGCCGGTACCGGAGTCCATGGTGACGTACTCGGCGGTACAAAGCTGGGAGGTCTTGTCCAGGAAGGGGTGCTGGGCCAGCATATACTCAAAGTCAGCGCCCACAAACTGCTTGACGATCTCATAGCCCTCAAAGCCGCCGATCTTCATCACCTTGGCGCACAGGGCCTCAGCCATGATATACTGTTCGCCGTTGTTGGCCTTCACCAGCACATAGCTCTCACGGGGGTGGACGGCGATGGCCAGGTTGCCGGGCAGGGTCCAGATGGTGGTGGTCCAGATGACGAAGTACATCTTGGAGATGTCGCCGTAGGGGCTGAGCTTGCCCAGGTCGTCCTTCACCTGGAACTTCACGTACACGGTGGTACAGGGGTCGTCCTGATACTCGATCTCCGCCTCGGCCAGGGCGGTCTCGTCCTTGGGGCACCAGTACACGGGCTTGAGGCCCTTGTAGATGTAGCCCTTCTTGTACATCTCCCCGAAGACCTTCACCTCCTCGGCCTCAAAGCCGGGGTCCATGGTCTTGTAGGGGTGCTCCCAGTCCCCCAGCACGCCGATGCGCTTAAAGCCCTCCATCTGGATGTCGATATACTTCTGGGCGTAGTTGTGGCAGGCGGTGCGGAACTCGGGGACGGACATCTGCTTGCGGTTGAGCTTCTGCTCCTTGATGATGGCAGACTCGATGGGCATGCCGTGGTTGTCCCAGCCGGGGATATAGGGGGTGTAGTAGCCCCGCATGGCGTACATACGGGTGATGAAGTCCTTCAGGGACTTGTTGAGAGCGTGGCCCATGTGCAGGTTGCCGTTACTAAAGGGAGGGCCGTCGTGGAGGGCAAAGCGGGGCTTGCCCTCGTTCTTCTTGAGCATCTCGTGATAGAGATCCATCTTGTTCCAGTTCTCCAGCATGCCGGGCTCCCGGTTGGGGAGACCCGCCCGCATGGGGAAGTCGGTCTTGGGAAGATTGATGGTCTTGTTGTAGTCCATGTTTGTATGCCTCCTGTTGATCTTGAAAAAGAATGAGTTTTCTTCGGTTATTTCCTCTTTTCCAGCAGCTTGCCGGAAAAGACGACCAGGCCGCAGCTCCGGCAGAGCCAGGCGCCGGGAAAGGTGGGAAAGGGGTCTCTGGTAAACAGGCTGGTGGTATCGTCATCCAGGGGAGCTACCTCCACTGTATCGGTGGGGGAACGGAAAAAATGCAGCTCCTGCTGGGTCCAAAAGGGGTAGTTTCGGGTGTGGAGATTGCCGCACTGCATTTCTTGTCCGCATTGGGGGCAGTTCATAGGGAACGCTCCTTTCCAAAAAACAAAAAAGCCCTTGTCTCCACAAAGAGACAAAGGCATAACCTCTGCGGTACCACTCTTCTTGCCGGAAAACGTCCGGCCACTCAAGCTCTGCCCGGTAACGGGGGCGTCCGGAGGAGCCTACTTCTGGTTCAGCCCTCTGCTCCAAGGTGATCTTCCCGGCCCCTTTCCGTCCGCCTCGCACCAAACGGCGGCTCTCTGTGCGTGCTGGGGGCAGGTACTTGTCCTTTTCTGCGCATTTCATTGATATGTGCTCAATATCTTATCTGTTTTTCCTGGGAATGTCAAGGGCCGAAGGGGAGAGAAATGCGGAAATATTAAGGAAATTTAATTTGTTTTCGGGTTGAAATATGGTATACTGAACCGGAAGAATGAATGTACGCCCCAAGCGCGGGGCTGGAAAGGATGGTAGTTGCGTGAACGAAGGGTTTGATGTTCTGGTGGTGGGCGCCGGCTACGCCGGCAGCGTGGCGGCCAGAGCGCTGGCGGAACAGGGCAAGAAGGTACGGATCTTGGAGCGGCGCGGTCACATCGGCGGCAATGCCTACGACCGCCCGGATGAGGCCGGGGTGCTCATTCACCAGTATGGTCCCCACATTTTTCACACCAACGACAAAAAGGTCTTTGACTGGCTGTCCCGGTTCACCCAGTGGCGGGACTACCAGCACCGGGTCATTGCCAACATTCCCGACGGCAAGGGCGGCCGCATGACCTACCCCGTCCCCTTTAACCTTACCTCCCTGGAGACCGCCTTCGGCCCCCAGGAGGGCAAGCGCCTGGGGGACAAGCTCCTTGCCGCCTACGGGGCGGAGAAAAAGGTGACCATTCTGGAGCTGCGGCAGAATCCGGATCCGGAAATTTCCCACCTGGCGGACTATGTCTATGAGCACGTCTTTGTCCACTACACCATGAAGCAGTGGGGGCAGAAGCCCGAGGAGATCGACCCCAACACCACCGCCCGTGTGCCTGTGTTTCTCTCGCGGGACGACCGGTATTTCCAGGACGCCTACCAGGGCATGCCGCTGGAGGGCTACACCCCCATGTTTGAGCGCATGCTGGACCACCCCAACATCACCGTGGAGCTGGGCACCGACGCTCTCAAGCGGCTGAAGCTGGACGGGGAGCGGATTTTGGTGGACGGAGCGGTCTTCACGGGGGCAGTCATCTACACTGGCCAGGCGGACGAGCTGTTTGGCTTCTCCTTTGGTCCCCTCCCCTACCGTACATTGGATTTCGACTTTGAGACCCTTCCCCAGGACGATTTCCAGGGGTATGGCACGGTCAACTACACCGTGGACGAGCCCTACACCCGCATCACCGAGTTTAAACACCTCACCGGCCAGACCATTCCCGGCGTGACCACCATCGTCCGGGAGTACTCCAAGGCCTATACCGGGGCGGCTGGAGAGACGCCCTACTATGCCATCATCAACCCGGAAAACAACGCCCGGTACGGCCAGTACCGGCAGGAGGCGGCCAAATTCGGCAACCTGTACTTACTGGGCCGGCTGGCAGAGTACAAATATTATAATATGGACGCCATCGCGGCCAAAGCGCTGGAGCTGGCGGACAGCATGAATTAGGAGAGAGAAACATATGGATAAGCTCATTACCTTTGCGGTCCCCTGCTATAACTCCGCCGCCTACATGGAGCACTGTGTGGACACCCTGCTCCAGGGGGGAGACGACATTGAGATTATTCTGGTGGACGACGGCTCCACCAAGGACGATACCCCCGCCATCTGCGACCGGTATCAGGAGCAGTACCCCGACATTGTCCGGGCCATCCACCAGCCCAACGGCGGCCACGGGGAGGGCGTGAACCAGGGCATCCGCAACGCCAGGGGCATCTATTATAAGGTGGTGGACTCCGACGACTGGGTGGATGTGGACGCCCTGCACCAGGTGCTCAATAAGCTGCGCCAGTTTGTCCGGGACGAGAAGCTGGTGGACATGCTCATTGCCAACTATGTCTATGAGCATGTGGAGGACAACACCCAGCGGGTCATCCGCTACACCAACGTCTTCCCCACCGGCCGGGTCTTCGGCTGGGACAAGATCGGACGCTTCCGCCCCTCCCAGTACCTGCTTATGCACTCGGTCATTTACCGCACCCAGCTGCTGCGGGACTGCAAGCTGGAGCTGCCCAAGCATACCTTCTATGTGGACAACATCTTTGTCTACCAGCCTCTCCCCTATGTGAAGAATATGTATTACATGGATGTGGACCTGTACCGCTACTTCATTGGCCGCTCCGACCAGAGCGTCAACGAGAGCGTGATGGTTACCCGTGTGGACCAGCAGCTGCGGGTCAACTACTACATGATCGACGCCCACGACCTCCACGAGGTCACCGCCAAGCACCGGAAGCTGGGCAAGTATATGTTCAACTACCTGGCTATGATGGTGGCCATCTCCTCCATCTTCCTGACCATTGACGGAAGCCCCGAGGCCCTGGGGAAGAAAAAGCAGCTCTGGGAGCACATCCGCCAGCAGGATTCCCGGCTGTACCGGCGCATGCGCTACCTGGCCGTGCCTGCCTTTACCAACATTCCTACCTATCAGGGACGGCGGCTTTCCGTGGCCCTGTACCGGATGGCCCGGAAAATTTATAAGTTCAACTGACCTTCGGGAGAGCGGCGGCTGCCGCTCTCTTTTTTTCTTGACAATACCTTGAAACTCTAGGTATAATATACCTGGAAGAACAAGGTATGCTGCCACGGGAATTTCCCGGGAAAGGATGACGGATATGAAACTGGACAAGGGCTTGATGGCGGGCAGCAGCACCATGCTGGTGCTGACGCTGCTGGAGTCGGGGGACATGTATGGCTATCAGATGATTGAGGAGCTCTCCCGCCGCTCCAACCAGGTGTTTCAGATGCAGGAGGGGACCCTCTACCCGATCCTGCACACCCTGGAGAAGGGAAAGTATCTCTCCTCCTACGAACAGCAGGCTCCCACAGGGCGTATGCGCAAGTACTATAAGCTGACCCGGAAGGGCCGGGAGCTGCTGACAGAGAAGAAAAGCGAATGGGAGAAGTTTCACCGCGGCGTAGAGGATGTGCTCTCCGGCGGGGCCAACGCCCTCTCCTTTTCTTAAAAAGAAAAGGAGCAAAAGAATTGATGCAAAACTGCGTTTCGCCCCTCTAGGGAATCCGAGGGAGGAGAATATGAATCAGGATGAAACGAGGCGGGGCCGGCAAAAGGACGGGACCGTGGAAACCGGAGAACGCGGGCAAGTCCAGTGGCTGGACAAAGCCGTGGCCGGCATCCGCTTTCGGCCGGACCGGGCGGCGGTACGAGCTGAGCTTGCGGCCCATTTGGAGGATAAACAGGCAGATCTCCAGCGGATTTTCCCAGACATTCCGCCCCAGGAGGCGGAAGTCCGGGCCCTGGAGGCCATGGGGGACCCGGAGGTGCTGGGCCGGGAGCTGGCCAACATCCACAGGCCCTGGCTGGGATACCTGTGGATGGCCAGCCAGTGGGCCTTAGGGGTGGCTCTGGCTCTGGCGCTTGTGCTCTGGGGCGGAAGAGGGCTGTCTGAGCTGGAAAACCGGCGGACGCTGGAGGAGGTCAACCAGGGCAAGGCGCCCTATGGGGAGCAGGTCTATGAGTACTACCTGGCCGGGGACCCGGAGGCTCCCTTCCCCCAACAAGAGGGAGAGAATGAGGTGGAAACCGGGATCACCCGCACTCCGGTGCGCTGGGCGGAGGAGACGGAGACCATTCGGGCAGGGCTCTATGCCCTGGCAGTGAGCCGGGGAGCCCTGTGGAGGCTTGCGGGGGAGGGCATCCAGGAGCCTGGAACGCAGTCGCCCCGGTACGTTCTGGAATGTGAGCTGACGGTAACGGGGCTGCCCGGCCTGCCCCTCCACCCAGAAGCGGCCTATCACATTTCCGGCTTTGACAGTCTGGGCAACACCTATCAAAACACCAGAGGGGGACACGGTACCGAGACAGCTTATATCCTGGCCATGGAGCTGGCTGGGAAAGGACTGAACCAGCGGTACCGCCTGTCCGTGTGGGAGGTTCCCCCGCAGGCGGAGTGGTTCCGGTTGGAGTACAGCTGGGGCGGGGTGGACTGGACCTTGACTGTCCCCTTGAAGGAGGAGAGGATATGAGCGGAAAACGGGGCTGGTCCCTCCCGCGCCTGGGGAGAGGGGGCAAGATTCTGCGGAATCTGGCCATTTCTCTGCTGCTGCTGGTGCTGGTGTGGGCGGCGCTGGGCGCCCCTCTCCCCCCTTCCTTGGACTTCCACCGCCTGGAGCTGCGCTATCTGCGGGAGCCTTCCCAAATTGTGGCCCAGGTGGAGCAGGACGGAGAAACCTATGTAGTGGGTTTTGGCGAACAAGAGGCGGTTCTGGGTGACCTGGAGGGGGGCAGCCTTTCCTTTTGGAGCTTGCCGGAGGAGGGGACGGGGCTAATGGTGGCCGGGAGTAGCCGGAAGGTCAATGTTCCCACCACTTGGCTGCTGTCCATGAGGGCACCGGAAGATGCGGTCACCGCCCGTTTGGAGCTGGAGCTGTCCGCCTGGATGGTGAAGATCGGACCGGACCGGGAGGAAATCGTCCTGGAGCTGCCCAAGAACCGGGAGGGGGAATACTGGCAGGAACGCTGGAGCTACTCTGTGGAGGGAGAACGGCTTTTGTCCGGGGAGTTTTTGTTCCGGGTGGACGCCCACGACCAGACCCCCTGGCAGGAAGCACCCGGCAGACGGGTGGGGGAGCAGATGGCGCTGGCAGAGCTGGCCTGGGATTACTTGTACACCCAGACAGGATCGGAACACAACCCGGACTTTTTAGCCCAGGCCACGTTTTATGATGAACAGGGAGTGTGCATAGGTGAGGCCCGCCTTTCACCGGAGGAAACACTTTTTTGCGGCATGTGAGAATAGGAGAAGACCATGGCAGATGACAAATATGGGCAAGCCCAGTGGCTGGACAAAGCCGTGGCCGGCATCCGCTTTCGGCCGGACCGGGCGGCGGTGCGAGCTGAGCTTGCGGCCCATTTGGAGGATAAACAGGCGGACCTCCAGCGGATTTTTCCGGATATTCCGCCCCAGGAGGCGGAAGTCCGGGCCCTGGAGGCCATGGGGGACCCGGAGGAGCTGGGCCGGGAGCTGGCCAAAATCCACAGGCCCTGGCTGGGGTATTTGTGGCGGATGAGCCAGGTGCTCTGCACGCTGGTGGTATTGGCTGCGCTGTGGGGAGCCATGAGCGGGTCCAATCCGCCGGACATTTGGGTCCATACCAACCCGTCCTGGCTGGGAGAGCAGCCGGAGGACCGGCAAGAGGAACTGGAGCGGATCGTGTTTGGAAGCAAAATCCAGTCCCGCCCCCTGCCTGTCCAAGGGACGGTGGAATATAGAGGATACACCTTCACGGTGGAGGAGGGGACGGTGTGGGAGCCGCTGGCGGAGATGCCCGAAAACCGCTTTGTTCCCTATGAGCAGGCGGTGCTGCTCACCCTGCGGGTGAAATGGAGCCGGCCCGACCAGCCCCTGGCCGCCAATTTCAGTGGGGAACTGTGGGCGGAGGACGACCGGGGGAACGGCTACGTAAGCTACGAGGACTACTATCATAACGCAGACGATATGCCCCGGTGGGGGGAGGCGCAGCTTCTCCATTGCGGCGTCCTTGCCCGTACCCCTTTCAGCTGCGTTTATGAAGTGGTACTCCCGGTGCTGAGCCGAGAGACCGGGCAGGTGAAGCTGCGCTATACCTATGGGGGAGCGGACCTGTCCATCCCTGTGGTACTGGAGGGAGAGCCATGAGAACCTGGTGGAAAAACACCTGGGCCCGGCGGCCCAAGCTCAGCCGGGGCTGGAAGCTGGTGCGGAATCTGGCGCTGGGGGCGGTGGGCGGATATCTGCTCTGGAGCTTCTGGGGTTATCCCCTGCCCACGGCGGAGATGACCTTCCGCCGTCTGGAGCGGCAGCACCTGCTCTCCCCCAGTGAGCTGGTTTTTTCTACGCCGGAGTATGGACAGGGTACCGATGCCGCATCCAAACGGGACCGGATGGTGGAGGCACTGGACGGCACAAAGCTCTATCTGGAGGACTGCTGGTTTGCAGGGCTTACAGAAGAGAGCGTGGTGATCGCTTCGGTGGAGCGGGGCCTGCTGCTGGCCGGTGATGGTCAGCTGCGGGGTTATGCCAGAGACGGCGGGCCTCTGCTGCTCCCGCTTTCCCAGTCCGAGTGGGAGATTCCACGGGCCTATTGGGTGGAAGTGGATTACAGTGTGGGCGCCCACTATACCTATCACAATTTTGTGCCGTTTCTTCTGCTGGATGTACCGGGGGAGACCCGGCGTGTGGAGCTGAGCCTGGAGCTGCGGCAGGAAACGGGAACGCAGATACTGCCCTACCAGGCGGACAGCTGGGGCCTGGGCGGCGGAGTGTGGCTGGTTGGAGCCTGGCGGGAGGACGGCCAGTCCCCTTCCCCGTGGCTGGAGGGCTCCTACACCCTGCGCCTTTATGATGAGAAGGATACATTGCTGAAGCAGCGGGAGGGAGCCATTCCCAGGCCCCTATGAAAATGACAGGAGGAGACCATGCAGCGGGATCAGATGAATGGGTTTCAGTGGCTTTACATCGCTACCCAGGGGATTCGCTTTAAGCCCGACCGGGCGGCGGTGCGAGCTGAGCTTGCGGCCCATCTGGAGGATAAACAGACCGATCTTCAGCGGATTTTCCCCGACCTGTCCCCCGAGGAGGCCCAGCGCCGGGCGGTGGAGTCCATGGGGGATGCCTGGGAGGTGCGGAAACAGCTGGCCAAAATCCACAGGCCCTGGCTGGGATATTTATGGCGCCTGAGCCAGGTTTTGGCGGTGCTGGCCTGCCTGTGGCTGGTGTCCTTCGGATTTTTCCGGGGGGATGACGCCTATTTGGGCGACCACCCCTGTTCCGAGCTGTGGGATGCGGATGACCTGCCCCGAACCGCAACGATGGGAGACGATGACGACCTGCGCTATCTGCCTGGGGACGACCCCAACCAGCTGCTGGCCCTGGAGATCGGACAGACGCAACGCGTTGCGGGACAGGACGTCTCCCTTCGCCGGGCGGCCCTGTGGCAGGGGGAGGACGGACTGGAGCTGTACCTCTATCTGCGCGTCAACACCTGGCGCTTTTGGGAGCGGGGCGTGCTGCGGGAGGAATGGATGAAGGTCACCGACGACCGGGGCAACTGTTATGTCCTGGGAGTGGAGTCCGGAGAACACCCCAAGGACGGGAGTCTGATGAATGGCCTGGGCATGTGGGGCTTTGGTCCCTTCCACAGCGGGTATGAGGTATACATTCGAAATTTGGACCCGGAAGCTGGGTGGATTTATCTGGATTACGGCCCCACACAGCCGCTGTTTTCCTTTGCCGTGGAATTAAAGGAGGGGGACCAATGAAGAAGAGGCGCTTTCTTCCCAAGCTGGGGCGTGGCGGAAAGATCGTGCGCAACCTGGTGCTGGCTGCCGCGTTGGCCCTGGTCATCTGGGCCCAGTACGGCTGTCCCCTGCCTACCCTGGAACTGGAGTTTCGCCGCATGGAGCGGAAAAATCTGCTGCCCCCCTCTGAGATTGTGCTGCGTACGGGCCAGATCACCGTGGCCCACTCCCACGAACCGTACGATCCGGTCCCAAAGGTCACACAGGAACAGATCCTGGGCCTGGGAGAGGACTATGCCGTGGCTTTTTGGAAGCATCCCTTTTCCACCAGCGGAAATCAGCTGGTCTGCTGGCCCTTTGGAGAACAGCCGGGACAGGTGAAGCTGGCGCCGCTGCTCTCTGCCATCAGCGACACCCGTGGCGAGGACTGGCCGGAGCGGGAGTCCTGTATGGCCGTGGCGGCCCTGGAACTGCCGGAGGGAACGGCACGGGGTGAGATGATTGTGGAGGCGGAGGAGGGTATCTATCAGGAGGAGAGCGAAGTGCTGGAGCGGGGCCTTTGCCTCTTCGCCTTCCAAAGCCGCCTCAGTTCATATTCGTATGACTGGGTGCAGGGGCTGCCCTACACCCTGCGGTGTTATGATGCGGCGGGTAAGCTTCTGCTGGAGCAGACGGGGACAGTGCCGGTAAGAGGGTGAAGAACATGGGGAGGACACCATGGAGCGAAAATATTTAAGTGAATACGGATGGCTGGACGCCGCCACCCGTGGCATCCGTTTTAAACCGGACCGAATGGCGGTGCGGGAGGAGCTCTTTGCCCATCTGGAGGACAAACAGGCGGACTTGCGGCGCATCTTCCCGGATATGACACGGGGGGAGGCGGAGCGCCAGGTGCTGGAGTCCATGGGCGACCCGGAGGAGCTGGGCCGGGAGCTGGCGAACATCCACAAGCCCTGGCTGGGGTATTTGTGGGTGCTCAGCCGGTGGGCGGCGGTGCTGGCGGCCTGTGCCATCGCGGCCACCCTTCTGCTGACCGGAAATTGGTGGGAGGATGTACGCTGGCGGGTGGAGGACTGGCTGGACAATCGGGAGGGAGAAGCGATTTCCCAGGCCCTCTACGAAGAGGGGGAGCCCCAGTGGGAGGGAAAGCGCCTGGCGGTCTACGCCCCGGAGGCAGAGACCAGACTGGGCCGGTGTACCATCTCGGTGCCGCGGGCGGCCATGTGGGAGGAGCAGGGGAAAAACGTCCTCTATCTGGAGCTCCGCCTCTCCTATGATTTGCCCTGGGAATGGTCAGAGGGGCCCCTGGCCTACCTGTGGGTGGAGGACGACCGGGGAACCCCCTACGGAGAGGAGCAGGGCTACACCGCACGGGGACAGCGGACCGGCATTAGCGGGCTCTCCATCAATATGATGGTAGAGAATGTGCCCCGAGACCTGGAGTACATTACGCTCCGCTATCTGCCAGGGACCGGTCTGGATCTGAGAGTGGAGTTAAAGGAGGTGGCGGCATGAAGAAGCTGTGGGGGCGCCTCCCTAAACTGAGCCGGAACGGAAAGACCGTCCGGAACATCACCTTTGTGCTGCTGACGGCCCTGCTGCTCCCGGCGGCCCTGGGGTGGCCCGCCCTGACCCAGGACGGGGCGCTGGCCAAGATGCAGGGCAAATACCTCCTCACCCCTTCTGAGCTCCTTTACCGGACCCGGCAGGGAGACACCCAGGGTTACCTCTTCCAGGGAGAGGGCTGGGTAGCGGCCGGACAGGTGCGTAAGTTAAGCGGTACCAGCAGGCCCCTGGAGCGGGATGAACCGATCATTACCCGGATTGTGGATCGGGAGGAACCGGGGCTGCTGGTGATTCCTGCTCAGGATAAGGATGACGCCACGGTGCTGGCCGCCTTTGGGGGGCCGGAAGAGGCGGCACAGGCAGAACTTACCCTGGAGGTGGCAGCGGTAGAACCGGACTGGGGTGTACCTGGCGAAATCGTGAAAGACGAGACCTTTACCGCCCGGTGCCAGCGGGAAGAAAACGGCTATTACTTCTTCCGCCTTCTGCCCCACGACCACGGGGAGGAGCAGTGCTGTGTCCTGGATGCGGTGTGGAGACAGCTTTTGCCCATTGGCGATGACTTTGCCGGGAACCGCTATACGGTGATCTGGGCAGATGCTCAGGGACAGGAGCTGTCCCGGCTGACGGGAGAAATCCCGGAAAATTTGAATTTAAGAGATTTTTGGTAAGCTGCCTGGTCTCCGCTCAAATTGTGGGCGGAGACCACAGTTTTGTCCAGATATTGTGCCCAAAAACGCTGGGGTAACTTCAATAAAAATCCGACGAAATTTTTTTGAAAAAACCCTTGACACACACGGGAGAGTGTTGTATGATAATCGAGCGTCTCAAGGGGCGCAGTCTGCGATGATGCGGGAGATTGCTCGGAAACGAGGTAACTTCCGCGGAGTATGTCCGACGATCGGGCGGCTGAGAGCTTCGTGTCACGGCGTATATCGCCTGGCAGGAAGGAAACCGGCCTGCATTGTGCCGGTTTTTTCGTGGCCTGGAGTGATACGCACGAAAGCGTGTACAAAGAACTCTCACCGTACGAAGGACGAGCGAGACCCATAAAACTCAACTTCGTATGTATTTAAGGAGGAACACCCAAATGGCTCAGAAAGAAATGATCCGCATCCGTCTGAAGGCCTATGATCACCAGCTCATCGACCAGAGCGCTGAGAAGATCGTGGAGACCGCCAAGCGCACCGGCGCTGCTGTTTCCGGCCCCATTCCCCTGCCCACCAAGAAGGAAGTCGTCACCATCCTGCGGGCCGTCCACAAGTACAAGGACAGCCGTGAGCAGTTTGAGCGCCGCACCCACAAGCGCCTGATCGACGTCATCAAGCCCTCCCCCAAGACCGTGGAGGCCCTGATGAGCCTGGAGCTTCCCGCTGGTGTGGAGATCGAGATCAAGCTGTAATAGGCCTGATTTCAGCAGCATTCCTTTGTTAGTACCGCAGTCCATCGCGTTATTTGAGATGGACGGGTCAAGTCGTCGGAGCAATGGCCCCCAGCCCAATGGGATGACCAACTACGCCGACCAATAACCTTAATAGGAGGAAATCCAAATGCAGAAAGCGATCATCGGCAAAAAGATCGGCATGACCCAGATCTTCGATGAAGCCGGCCGTGTGGTGCCTGTCACCCTGATCCAGGCTGGCCCCTGCACCGTGGTGCAGAAGAAGACCGCCGAGAAGGATGGCTATGAGGCCATTCAGCTGGGTTTCGAGAACGTCCCCGAGCGCAAGCTCACCAAGCCTGAGATCGGCCATCAGAAGAAGGCCGGCCTGACTGAGTTCGTGAAGGTCCTCAAAGAGTTCCCTCTGGAGGACTGCTCCAAGTTTGAGGTGGGCGATCAGCTCACTGCCAACCTGTTTGCCGCCGGCGAGTTTGTCGACGTGACCGGCATCAGCAAGGGCCACGGCTTCCAGGGCGTTGTTAAGCGCCACGGCGCTGCTGTCAAGCGCAACACCCACGGCGGCGGCCCTGTCCACCGTCACCAGGGCTCCCTGGGCGCCGGCACCACTCCCGGCCACATCTTCAAGGGCCGTGACGGCGCCGGTCAGATGGGCAACGAGCAGGTCACTGTCCTGAACCTGGACATCGTGCAGGTGGACGAGGAGCTGGGCCTGATCGCCGTGCGCGGCGCTATCCCCGGCCCCAAGGGCGGCGTTGTGTTCGTGAAGAACACCGTCAAGGTCCACGTGGAGAAGAAGGCCACCGAGGCTGGCCGCGTCAACCCGCAGAAGGCTTCTGCCCGTGTCAACCCGCAGAAGGCTTCCGCCCGCAACAAGTAAGGAAAGGAGAGATTGAGTCATGCCTAAAGCGAACCTTTATGATATGGCCGGTAAGCAGATCGGCGAGATCGAGCTCTCCGAGGCCATTTTCGGCATTGAGCCCAACGAGGCTGTTGTCCACGAGGTGGTCAAGAATCACCTGGCCAACTGCCGTCAGGGCACTCAGAGCGCTCTGACCCACGCCGAAGTTTCCGGCGGCGGCAAGAAGCCCTGGCGCCAGAAGGGCACCGGCCACGCCCGTCAGGGTTCTACCCGTGCTCCCCAGTGGACCCACGGCGGCATCGTGTTTGCCCCCAAGCCCCGCACCTATCGCTACACCCTGAATAAGAAGGTGAAGCGTCTGGCTCTGAAGTCCGCCCTGTCCGCCAAGGCTGCCGAGGGCGCCATCCTGGTGGTGGACGGCCTGAAGCTGCCCGAGGTCAAGACCCGCGCCATGCAGTCCTTCATGGATGCTGCCGGGGTCACCAAGTCCGTGATGATCACCCCTGAGGTGGAGCAGAACGTGGTTCTGTCCGCCCGCAACATCCCCGGTGTGGTCACCACCACCGCCAATATCCTCAGCGTCTATGACATCGTCAACGCCAAGCAGCTGGTCATCGACAAGGCTGCCCTGGCTATCATCGAGGAGGTGTACGCGTAATGGCTACCAAGGCTTATGACATCATCAAGCGCCCCATCATCACCGAGCAGTCCATGGAGCAGACTGAGATGAAGCGCTACACCTTCGAGGTCGCCAAGACCGCCAACAAGATCGAGATCGCCAAGGCGATCGAGGAGATCTTTGGTGTGAAGGTCGCCAAGGTCAACACCCTGAACATGCAGGGTAAGGAGAAGCGGATGGGCATGCGTCCCGCCGGCCGCCGTGCCAGCTGGAAGAAGGCCATGGTCACCCTGACCGCTGACTCCAAGTCCATCGAGTTCTTCGAGGGTATGGTGTAAGGAGGAATTGAACAATGGCTATCAAGACTTATAAGCCCACAACCCCCTCCCGCCGTCACATGACTGTGTCCGCCTTCGAGGGGATCGACAAGAAGGCCAAGCCCGAGCGTGCCCTGACCGAAGTGCTGAAGAAGCACGCCGGCCGCAACAGCTATGGCCGCATCACCGTCCGTCATCACGGCGGCGGCAACAAGCAGAAGTACCGCATCATCGACTTCAAGCGTGACAAAGAGGGCAAGGCCACTGTAGTGAACCTGCAGTACGACCCCAACCGCTCTGCCAACATCGCTCTGATCGAGTATGAGGACGGCGAGCGCCGCTATATCCTGGCCCCCAACGGCCTGAAGGCTGGCCACATCATCATGACCGGCCCCAACGCCGACATCCTGCCCGGCAACTGCCTGCCCATCGCCAACATCCCCGTGGGCGAGCTCATCCACAACATCGAGCTCTACCCCGGCAAGGGTGCTCAGCTGGTCCGCGCCGCCGGCGTGGCCGCTCAGCTGATGGCCAAGGAGAACGGCATGGCTCAGGTCCGTCTGCCCTCCGGCGAGGTCCGCTATATCCGCGAGAACTGCAAGGCCACCATCGGCCAGGTTGGCAACACCGATTGGGCCAACATCCAGATCGGTAAGGCCGGCCGTAAGCGTCACATGGGCTGGCGTCCCACCGTGCGTGGTTCTGTTATGAACCCCAATGACCACCCCCACGGCGGCGGCGAAGGCAAGAGCCCTGTTGGCCGTCCCGGCCCTGTCACTCCCTGGGGCAAGCCCGCCCTGGGTTACAAGACCCGCAAGACGAAGAACCGTACCGATAAGTTCATCGTTAAGCGCCGCAACGCGAAGTAAGGAGGCAAAAAGATGAGCAGAAGCATTAAGAAAGGCCCCTTTTGCGCCCCCGAGCTGCTGAAGCGGGTCGATGAGATGAACGCCAAGAACGAGAAGAAGGTTCTGAAGACCTGGAGCCGCGCCTCCACCATCTTCCCCTCTTTCGTTGGACACACCTTTGCTGTGCACGATGGCCGCAAGCACGTGCCCGTCTATGTCACCGAGGACATGGTCGGCCACAAGCTGGGCGAGTTCGTGCCCACCCGCACCTTCAAGGGTCACGCGGGCAGCAAGACCGGTAAGTAAGGAGGAGAGAGACAATGGAAGCTGTTGCGAATCTGAAATATCTGCGGATCTCTCCCCGTAAGGTGAAGATCGTCCTGGACCTGATCCGGGGCAAGGATGTGGGCACTGCCTACGCCATCCTGATGCAGACCCCCAAGGCTGCCTCTGAGCCTGTGCTCAAGCTGCTGAAGAGCGCCGCGGCCAACGCGGAGAACAATCACCAGATGGACCCTGAGAAGCTGTATGTGTCCGCCTGCTACGCCAACCCCGGCCCCATCATCAAGCGCATTATGCCCCGGGCCCAGGGCCGTGCCTATCGGATCAACAAGCGCACTTCTCATGTCACCATCGCCGTGAGCGAGCGCTAAGGGAGGAGGAACAATATGGGACAGAAAGTGAATCCCCACGGCCTGCGCGTGGGCGTGATTAAGGATTGGGACTCCCGTTGGTATGCCCGCAACGAGAAGGTGGGCGACCTGCTGGTGGAGGACAAGAAGATCCGTGACTACCTGAAGAAGGCCCTCTACGGCGCTGGCATCCCCAAGATCGAGATCGAGCGGGACAACGCCAAGGTCCGCATCTACCTGCACTGCGCCCGTCCCGGCGTGGTCATCGGCAAGGGCGGCGAGGACATCAAGAAGATCGAGGCTCAGCTGGTCAAGCTCACCGGCAAGCCTGTTGACCTGAAGATCGTGGAGGTGCGCGACACCGACACCAACGCTCAGCTGGTTGCCGAGAACATCGCTCAGCAGCTGGAGAAGCGTATTGGCTTCCGCCGCGCCATGAAGAACGCCATGGGCCGCGCTATGCGCGCCGGCGCCAAGGGCATCAAGACCTCCTGCTCCGGCCGTCTGGGCGGTGCTGAGATCGCCCGCACCGAGCACTATCACGATGGCACCATTCCCCTGCAGACCCTGCGCGCCGACATTGACTACGGCTTCGCTGAGGCTGCCACCACCTACGGCCGCATCGGCGTGAAGGTGTGGATCTACAAGGGCGAGGTCCTGACTCAGGCCCTGCGCACCACCCCCCGTACCCTGGATACCAGCAAGCCCTATCAGGAGCGCCGTGAGCGTCCCCGCCGCGACCGCCGGGATGGCGATCGCCGTCAGGGCGGCTTCAACCGGGATCGTCAGGGCGGCGGTAACTTCAACCGCGGTCCCCGTCCCGCCGGCCAGGGCAACTTCAACAACAACCGTGGCCCCCGCCCCGCCGGTCAGGCCAACACTCCTAAGGAAGGAGGCGCTCAGTAATGCTGCTCCCTAAGCGTGTCAAATACCGCCGTGTTCACCGCGGCCGCATGAAGGGCAAGGCCAGCCGCGGCAACACCGTGACCTACGGTGAGTTCGGTCTGCAGGCCACTGAGCCCGCTTGGATCACCAGCAACCAGATCGAGGCCGCCCGTATCGCCATGACCCGTTACACCAAGCGTGGCGGTAAGGTTTGGATCAAGATCTTCCCCGATAAGCCCGTAACTGAGAAGCCCGCTGAGACCCGCATGGGTTCCGGTAAGGGCTCCCCCGAGTACTGGGTGGCCGTGGTTAAGCCCGGCCGTGTGATGTTCGAGATCGCCGGCGTCTCCGAGGAGGTTGCCCGGGAGGCTCTGCGTCTGGCCAGCCACAAGCTGCCCGTCAAGTGCAAGATCGTTCAGCGTGAGGAAACCGAGAAGGGTGGTGAAGCGTAATGAAGGCCAATGAAGTTCGTAAGATGTCTGCTGCTGAGCTGGAGAACAAGCTGATGGACCTGAAGAAGGACCTGTTCAATCTCCGCCTTCAGCACGCCACCAATCAGCTGGATAACCCCATCCGCATTGCTGAGGTCAAGAAGGATATCGCCCGGGTAAAGACCATCATCCGCGAGCAGCAGCTCGCCGGCCGCTAAGAGGAGGAATAGAAGATGGAAAACAGAACTTCTTCCCGTAAGACCAGAGTCGGCCTGGTGGTTTCGGATAAGATGGACAAGACCGTTGTGGTCGCCATCGCCGACCGCGTGGCCCATCCTCTGTACAAGAAGATTGTTAAGAGAACCTATAAGCTGAAGGCTCATGATGAGCTTAACCAGTGTGGCGTGGGCGACCGCGTCAAGGTCATGGAGACCCGCCCCCTGTCCAAGGATAAGCGGTGGCGCGTGGTTGAGATCATCGAGAAGGCGAAATAAGGAGGTGTCGGTATGATTCAGCAGGAAAGCTATCTGAAGGTTGCCGACAACACCGGCGCCAAGGAGATCAAGACCATCCGCGTGCTGGGCGGCTCCAGCCGCAAGTTCGGCAACATCGGCGATGTGATCGTGGCTTCCGTCCGCAAGGCTCAGCCTGGCGGCACCGTGAAGAAGGGCGAGGTCGTGAAGGCCGTTATCGTCCGCACCAGCCGCGGCGTGCGCCGCGCCGACGGTTCCTACGTCCGGTTTGACGACAACGCCGCCGTCCTCATCAAGGAGGACAAGAACCCCCGCGGCACCCGTATCTTTGGCCCAGTGGCCCGCGAGCTGCGTGACAAGGATTACATGAAGATCCTGTCCCTGGCTCCCGAAGTGCTGTAAGGGAGGGCAATGAAGATGAACAAAATGAGCATTCGTAAGGACGACCTGGTGGTCGTTCTGTCCGGCAAGGACAAGGGCAAGCAGGGCAAGGTCCTGGAGGTCATGCCTAAGGAAGGCAAGGTTGTGGTGGAGAAGGTCAACATGGTCTCCCGTCACACCAAGCCCCGCAAGCAGGGCGACCAGGGCGGCATCCTCCAGAAGGAGGCCCCCCTCTACGCCTGCAAGGTGCAGCGCGTGTGCCCCAAGTGCAATAAGCCTACCCGGCCCGCCCACAAGCTGCTGGCCGACGGCAAGAAGGTCCGCGTCTGCAAGAAGTGCGGCGCCGAGATTTGAGAGAGGAGGAGTGAATCGAAATGGCTAACACCCCTAACCTGAAGAAGCTGTACCAGGACGAGGTCGCTCCTGCTCTGATGCAGAAGTTTGGCTACAAGTCCACCATGCAGATCCCCCGCCTGGAGAAGATCGTCGTCAACGTGGGCTGCAGCGAGGCCCGTGAGAACCCCAAGGTTCTGGATGCCGTGGTCAACGATCTGACCACCATCACCGGCCAGAAGGCTGTCATCACCAAGGCCAAGAAGTCCGTGGCTAACTTTAAGCTCCGTGAGGGCATGCCCATCGGTGCTAAGGTTACCCTCCGCGGTGACAAGATGTGGGAGTTCCTGGATCGTCTGTTCAACGTGGCTCTGCCCCGTGTGCGTGACTTCCGTGGTATCTCCGCTGACGCCTTTGACGGCCGCGGCAACTATGCCCTGGGCATCAAGGAGCAGCTGATCTTCCCCGAGATCGAGTACGACAAGATCGACAAGATCCGCGGTATGGACATCGTGATGTGCACCACCGCCCAGACTGACGAAGAGGCCCGCGAGCTGCTGAAGCTGGTTGGCGCTCCCTTCGCCGGCCGCTAAGGAGGAGGAAGAGTTATGGCTAAGAAATCTATGATCCTGAAGCAGCAGGCTGCCCCCAAGTTCTCCAGCCGCCGCTATAACCGCTGCAAGCTCTGCGGCCGTCCTCACGCCTATCTGCGGGACTACGGCATCTGCCGTATCTGCTTCCGTGAGCTGGCTTACAAGGGCCAGATCCCCGGCGTCAAGAAGGCGTCCTGGTAAGCGATCTGCCATGAACGGGTACTTTGGTGTGGGATGTGAGTGACCTCCTCCCTGCCCAAGCGCTCCATGGAGAAGCTGTGTGATCCGCCCCTCCCCTGCCCTGATCAGGGGCCGGGGAGAGGCGGTTTTTTCATTTATGATTGCGCCGAGAACGGGAAATGTTCCTGTTTCGGCGCAAATGTATACACACGTTCGTGTGTGCGAAGCGTAAAAAACTTGAAATTTCACCGTGCAGGGGGTATAATAAGGCGTTCGTCCGGGTCAGGACGAGCAGAAAAAACTCCCACGCACCCGTGAGTGCGAACCCGCGAGCAGCCCTCAACGCCGCCGCGGGGGTTTCCGCTGTCCATCTGACAGAGTGCTGGAGACCGGCGCGCCCGGCGCGCCCCGTCCGGCCGTCATGAAAGACGGCGGTTTGTCATGGTCAAATCCGCTTGTGTGCAGCGGTTTTGATATACCTACGCCTGCCCCAACCAGGCGCAAAGGCGGTCAATAGGTCGAAAAGTCACCTGCTTTTCGATACCTTGCCGTCTGTACCGGCTTGCCGGTAATCTAAATAGGAGGTAAAGACGCATGCAAATCACCGATCCCATTGCGGATATGCTCACTCGCATCCGCAACGCGAACAACGCCAAGCATGACACCGTGGACGTTCCTGCGTCCAACATGAAGAAGGCCATCGCGCAGATCCTGCTGGATGAGGGCTATATCAAGAACTTCCAGCTGATCGACGACGGCACTCAGGGTGTCATCCGCATCGCTCTGAAGTACAACGCCGGCAAGGAGAAGGTTATCTCCGGCCTGCGCCGCGTGTCCAAGCCCGGTCTGCGGGTGTACGCCGGTGCTGACGAGCTGCCCAAGGTTCTCCGTGGCCTGGGTATCGCCATTGTTTCCACTTCCAAGGGCATCATGACCGACAAGAAGGCCCGCGAGGCCCATGTCGGCGGCGAAGTCCTGGCATTTGTCTGGTAAGGAGGGTTATAGGAATGTCTAGAATTGGTAGAGCTCCTATCGCCATTCCCGCCGGAGTGGAGATCAAGGTAGAGGACAACAACGTTGTCACCGTCAAGGGCCCCAAGGGCACCCTGACCCAGCAGTTCAACCCCAACATGGCCATTGCCATTGAGGAGGGCGTGCTGCACGTCACCCGTCCCAACGACGCCAAGGAGAACCGCGCTCTGCACGGTCTGACCCGCACCCTCATCCACAACATGGTGGTGGGCGTCACCGAGGGCTACAAGAAGGAGCTGGACGTCAACGGCGTCGGCTACCGTGTGGCCAAGGAGGGCAACAAGCTGGTCATGAACCTGGGCTTCTCCCACCAGGTCACCGTTGAGGAGGTCCCCGGCATCGAGATCGAGGTTCCCAACCCCAACAAGATTATCATCCACGGCTGTGACAAGCAGCAGGTGGGCCAGTTCGCTGCCGAAGTGCGCGAGAAGCGTCCCCCCGAGCCTTACAAGGGCAAGGGCATCAAGTATACTGACGAGGTCATCCGCCGCAAGGCTGGTAAGACCGGCGCCAAGAAGTAAAAAGGAGGTGTGCCACTATGATCAACAGACCCGATACTCGTTCTCAGCGTATCAAGCGCCACAAGCGCGTGCGTGCTAAGATTTCCGGCACGCCCGAGCGTCCCCGTCTCAATGTCTTCCGCAGCGAGACCAACATCTATGCCCAGATCATCGACGATGTGAACGGCGTGACCCTGGTTTCCGCTTCTTCCCTGGAGAAGGACTTTAAGGTAGATGGCACCAAGTCCGATGCCGCCAAGCAGGTGGGCATCAATGTGGCCGAGCGTGCCCGTGCCAAGGGCATCGAGAATGTGGTCTTTGACCGCGGCGGCTATGTGTACCATGGCCGTGTGAAGGCTCTGGCCGAGGGCGCCCGTGAGGGCGGCCTGCAGTTCTAAGGGAGGAGGAAGAATAAATGCCTAGATTTGAGAGAGAGCCCAGCGAGTTCGTTGAGAAGCTGGTCTATCTGAACCGTGTTTCCAAGACCGTCAAGGGCGGCCGTGTGGCCAAGTTCTCCGCCCTGATGGTAGTCGGCGATGAGAAGGGCCGCGTGGGCTTTGGCCTGGGTAAGGCCGCCGAGGTGCCCGAGGCTATCCGCAAGGGCATCGAGGAAGCCAAGAAGAACATGATCACTGTGTCCCTGTCCGGCACCACCATCCCCCACGAGGTGATCGGTGAGTTCGGCGCCGGCCGCGTGCTGATGAAGCCCGCCGCCGCCGGTACCGGCGTTATCGCCGGCGGCCCCGTCCGTGCCGTGATGGAAGCCATCGGCATCAAGGACATCCGTACCAAGTGCCTGCGTTCCAACAATCCGCAGAACGTGGTCTCTGCCACCTTCGAGGGCCTGAAGGCTCTTCGCACCCCCGAGGAAGTGGCCCGCGTGCGCGGCAAGAGCGTCGGCGAGATCTTGGGTTAAGGAGGGCTAAAAATGGCTAATCTGAACATCAAGCTGGTCAAGAGCCTGAACGGCCGCATCGCCAAGCACAAGGCGACTGCCGAGGCCCTGGGCCTCCGTAAGATCGGCGATACCACCGTACAGCCCGACAACGAGGCTACCCGCGGCAAGATCGCCCACATCGGCTACCTGCTCCAGGTCACCGAGGAAAACTAAAAGGAGGCGCGAGAAATGAATCTGCATGAACTTTCCCCCGCCGCCGGCTCCAACACCAAGGCTTACCGCAAGGGCCGCGGTGCCGGTTCCGGTAACGGCAAGACTGCCGGCCGCGGTCACAAGGGCCAGTGGGCCCGCAGCGGCGGCGGTGTGCGCGTCGGCTTTGAGGGCGGCCAGATGCCTCTGGCCCGCCGCCTGCCCAAGCGCGGTTTCCACAACATCTTTGCCAAGCCCCTGGAGGCTGTCAACGTCTCCGTTCTGGAGAAGTTTGAGGACGGCGCCGTGGTCAACGCCCAGGCGCTGCTGGAGAAGGGCGTTCTCTCTAAGTGCGAGTACGGCGTCAAGATCCTGGGCAATGGCTCCCTCACCAAGAAGCTGACCGTCCAGGCTTCCGCCTTCTCCGCCTCTGCCAAGGAAAAAATCGAAGCTGCAGGTGGTAAGGCGGAGGTGATCTGACCATGATCGAAACGATCCGCAATGCTTGGAAGGTGCCTGAGCTGAAGAAGAAGATGCTCTTTACCATTATGGCGCTTCTGATCTTCCGTCTGGGCTCCGCCATTCCGGTACCCTATATTGATTCCGCTTCTCTGGAGACCTATCTGTCTACCCAGAGCGGGACCATTCTGGGCCTGATGAATGCCATGAGCGGCTCCGCTTTCTCCATGGCGACGGTCTTTGCCCTGTCTATTCAGCCCTATATCAACAGCTCCATCATCATCCAGCTGTTGACCGTGGCCATCCCCGCTCTGGAGCGGCTGGCCAAGGAGGGCGGCGAAGAGGGCCGCAAGAAGATCGCTTCCATCACCCGTTATACCACCGTGGCCATCGCCCTGCTGCAGGGCTTCGGCTACTACACCCTGATCAAGAGCTATGGCCTGGTGAACGGCGGCACCCTGCCTGCCTTCTGGGTGGGCGTGGTCATCGTCCTGTCCTTCACCGCCGGTTCTGCCTTCCTGATGTGGCTGGGTGAGCAGATCACCGAGTTTGGCATCGGCAATGGCATTTCCATCATCCTGTTTGCCGGTATCGTCTCCCGCTTCCCCCGGATGGTGTCCGACACCATCACCGGTGTGACGGTTTGGAACAACCTGAACAGCGGCGCGGTCACCGAGGATGTGCTGGTGGATGCCGGCCTGACTGCCGAGCAGGCTGCCGAGCAGATCAAGGCCATGCAGGCCCAGGCTCTGGCTCCCTGGCTGATCCCCCTGATCATCATCGGCATGCTGGCTCTGGTGATCTTCATTGTGTTCATCTCCAACGCGGAGCGCCGCCTGCCTGTGCAGTACGCCAAGCGTGTGGTGGGCCGGAAGATGTACGGTGGTCAGTCCACTCACATCCCCATGAAGGTGAACATGAGCGGCGTTATGCCCATCATCTTTGCCCAGTCCATTGCCTCTCTGCCTGCCACCATCGGCGCTTTCGCCGGCTGGACCGTGGAGAGCGAGGGCTTTGGCGGCAGCCTCATGCGGCTGTTTGACACCAGCAAGCTCTTCTACAGTGTGCTCTACTTCCTGCTGATCGTTGGCTTCAGCTACTTCTATGCCACCATGCAGTTCAACCCCATTGAGGTGGCCAACAACCTGAAGAAGAACGGCGGCTTCATTCCCGGCTTCCGTCCCGGCAAGCCCACCGCTGACTTCATCACCAAGGTGCTGTCCAAGATCACCATGTTCGGCGCTCTGTACCTGTCTGTGGTGGCCATCGCCCCCATTGTCACCGGTAACATTGTCAGCTACCACTCCCTGGCCATTGGCGGTACCTCCGTCATCATCGTGGTGGGCGTGGCGCTGGAGACCGTGAAGCAGATGGAAGCCCAGATGCTCATGCGTCACTATAAGGGCTTCCTGGAGTAAGGAGGGAACGGCTTATGGGTATGAAACTAATCTTGTTGGGCGCCCCTGGCGCTGGCAAAGGAACCCAGGCCGAGATCCTCAGTGCGAAGCTGGGAATCCCCACCATCTCCACCGGAAACATTCTCCGGGCTGCCATTAAGGACCAGACCCCCATCGGAATGGAGGCCAAGTCCTATATGGACGCCGGCAAGCTGGTGCCCGACTCCGTGATCATCGGAATCGTGGCCCAGCGCCTGGAACAGCCCGACTGCCAGGCCGGCTTTATCCTGGACGGGGTGCCCCGCACCATCGGCCAGGCGCAGGCCTTGGATGCCGCAGGCATTACCTTCGACCACGTGCTCTCCATTGAGATTTCCGATGCGGAGATCGAGGAGCGCATGGCTGGCCGCCGGGTGTGCCAGAGCTGCGGCGCTCCCTATCATGTAAAAGCCAAGCCCCCCAAGCAGGAGGGCGTGTGCGACAGCTGCGGCGGTCCTCTGGTTCAGCGGGACGACGATAAGCCTGAGACGGTGCATCACCGCCTGGAGGTTTACCACGCTGAGACGGAGCCTCTGAAGGGCTACTATGCGGAGAAGGGAATCCTCTCCCCTGTGGACAATCAGAGCACCATTGAGGCGACCACCGACGTAATCATGGAGGCGCTGGGGATCTGATGGCGCTGGAAATGATTTCATTAAAATCCCAACGGGAAATTGAGGCCATGCGCCGGGCTGGACGGATCACTGCCCAGGCCCGCGCCCTGGCCGGCTCCATGATCAAGCCGGGGGTCACCACCCACGAGATCGATACTGCGGTGCGCCGCTTTATCGAAAGTCATGGAGCAAAGCCCTCTTTCCTGGGCTACGCTGGATTTCCGGGTTCGGCCTGTATCTCGGTGAACGAGGAGGTCATCCACGGAATTCCAGGCCCCCGAAAGCTGAAGGAGGGGGACATCGTCAGCGTGGATGTGGGCGCCTTCATCGGCGGTTTCCACGGCGACTGTGCCGCCACCTACGCCTGCGGGCAGATCAGCCCCGAGGCGCAGAAGCTGATCGATGTGACTCAACAGAGCTTTTGGGAGGGCATCAAGCTGGCCCGCAAGGGCTTCCGGGTGTCCGACATTGGCCACGCGGTTCAGGAATATGTGGAGGCCAACGGATTTTCTGTGGTTCGCGACTTTGTGGGCCACGGTGTGGGCGCAAAGCTCCACGAGCCCCCCGAAGTGCGCAACTTCGGCCCTGCCGGCCACGGTCCCCGGCTTTTGCCTGGGATGACTCTGGCGGTGGAACCTATGGTCTGCGCGGGGGACTGGCAGGTGAAGGTGCTGGCCGACAAGTGGACCACCGTGTCCCTGGACGGCTCTCTCACCGCCCACTATGAAAATAGTATCCTCATTACGGACGGAGAACCGGAGATCCTGACGGTTACTGAGGATGGAGCCTATGTATAATTACACAGGCCAAGTCGTCCGTGCTACCGCCGGACGAGACAAAGGGGATCTGTTCTGCGTGGTTGGAATGGAGCAGGAACGTCTGCTTCTGGCCAACGGAAAGAGGCGCAGAGCTGCCCGCCCCAAAGCGAAAAAGCTGGGGCATGTGCAGGTGTTCTCAGAGCAGGAATATGACCACCCCACCATCCAGAAGCTGAAACAAGGAGAACCGGTGTCAGACCGGGAACTGAGACGGGCGCTGGCCGCCTTCAAGGAGGGATTTAAGCTTGGCTAAAGACGATATGATCGAGTTGGAGGGCGTCGTAACGGAGGCCCTGCCTAACACCACATTCCATGTGGATATCGGAAACGGCCACATCATCCTGGCACATATTTCCGGCAAGCTGCGCATGAACTTTATCCGCATCCTGCCTGGAGATAAAGTGACCATTCAAATGTCGCCCTACGACCTCACCAGAGGCCGTATCACCTGGCGATCTAAGTAACTATCAACGACCGCGTTGTTTCGTTGGTTTGGAGCCTTGCCTCCAAAATGGCGGCCACAGGCCGCCCCGCGCAGCGTGAGCCCAGCGTCAGCGGGTCACGATGCGAGAGGAGGAGCGGCATAATGAGCGAACCTTCCCGCAGGGGGAGGCGAGGGATGTGAAGCCCGCGACGACGAGACGACGACGGGGCCATTCAGGCATTCATAGGAGGTTTTAACAATGAAAGTCAGACCGTCCGTGAAGCCCATGTGCGAGAAGTGCAAAGTCATTAAGCGCAAGGGCAAAGTCATGGTAATTTGCGAAAACCCCAAGCATAAGCAGAGACAAGGTTAATTGGAGGTGCTGTAAAAAATGGCTCGTATTGCCGGTATTGACCTGCCGAGAGAGAAGAGAATCGAGATCGGCCTCACTTATATCTACGGCATTGGGCGCACCAGCGCCAACAAGATCCTGGCCAAGGCTGGGGTAAATCCCGACACCCGCGTGAAGGACCTCACCGAGGACGATGAGGCCAAGCTGCGTGAGGTCATCGCCCACGAGTACACCGTGGAGGGCGACCTGCGCCGTAATGTGGCCATGGACATCAAGCGGCTGACCGAGATCGGCTGCTACCGTGGCATCCGCCACCGTAAGGGCCTGCCTGTGCGCGGCCAGCGGTCCAAGACCAACGCCCGTACCCGCAAGGGTCCCAAGCGTACCGTCGCCAATAAGAAGAAGTAAGGAGGGATACACATGGCTGCTAATACCAAGGCTAAGAAAGTGGTGCGTAAGCGCCGCGAGCGTAAGAACGTAGAGAGGGGCCAGGTGCACATCCGCTCCTCCTTCAACAACACTATGGTCACCGTCACCGATTCCCAGGGCAACGCCCTGAGCTGGGCTTCCTCCGGCGGGCTCGGTTTCCGTGGCTCCCGTAAGTCCACCCCCTTTGCCGCTCAGACTGCCGCCGAGACGGCTGCCAAGGCCGCTATGGAGTATGGCCTGAAGACCGTTGAGGTCTTTGTCAAGGGCCCCGGCGCCGGCCGTGAGGCCGCCATCCGGGCTCTGCAGGCTGTGGGCCTGGAGGTCACCCTGATCAAGGACGTGACCCCTGTTCCCCACAACGGCTGCCGTCCCCCGAAGCGCCGCCGTGTCTGATCGTGAAAAGGAGGTTTTGACAGATGGCTAAAAACATGCAGCCCATTGCCAAGCGGTGCAAGGCTCTGAACCTGTCCCCCGCCGCCATGGGCTATGACAAGAAGACTACCAACCGCAACCCCAAGGGTCAGATGCGCAAGAAGCAGTCTGAGTACGCCATGCAGCTGACCGAGAAGCAGAAGGTCAAGTTTGTCTACGGCATCATGGAGAAGCAGTTCCATATGTACTATGAGAAGGCCTCCCGTATGCCCGGCAAGACTGGCGAGAACCTGCTGACCATGATCGAGCGCCGCCTGGATAACGTGGTGTATCGTCTGGGCTTTGCCAAGACCCGCCGCGAGGCCCGTCAGCTGACCACCCACGGCCACTTCACCGTGAACGGCCAGCGGGTGGACATCCCCTCCTACCTGGTGAAGGCCGGTGACGTGATCGAGGTGCGCGAGAAGAGCCGCTCCTCCGTCAAGTTCAAGGGCCTGCTGGGTGAGGACGCCCCCGTGGTCAACCTGCCCAAGTGGCTGGACCGGGCCAAGAATACCCTCCAGGGTACCGTCGTTGCCATGCCCACCCGGGAAGACATTGACTTCCCCGTGGAAGAGCACCTCATCGTCGAGCTGTATTCTAAGTAATTTTCTCTGCCTGCTCCGGCCAATTTTGGCCGGAGCGGTCAGCCCAAACAGACTTAGACAACCCTCAGATATTGGTGAGCTGAATGAAGCGGCGCAGGAGCGCCGCCGAGAAAAGGAGGGTATCCTAGCATATGGTAGAAATTGAAAAGCCCCGCATTGAATGCGTGGAAAACCCCGGCGATGCCTCTTACGGCAAGTATGTGGTTGAGCCCCTGGAGCGCGGCTACGGCACCACTCTGGGCAACTCCCTGCGCCGGATCCTGCTGTCCTCTCTGCCTGGCACCGCGGTGACCTCCATCAAGATCGCCGGCGTCCAGCATGAGTTTACCACCATCCCCGGTGTGAAGGAGGACGTCACTGAGATCGTCCTGAATGTGAAGGGAATCATTGCCAAGCTCTACTGCGAGGGCGTGAAGACCGTGCACATTGAAGCGGCCGGCGAGTGCAAGGTAACGGCCGGAGACATCAAGGCGGATGCCGATGTGGAGATTCTCAATCCGGATCTGCACATTGCCACCCTGGGTCCCGATGCCACCTTGTCCATGGAGCTGACCCTGTCCCACGGCCGGGGTTATATCCCCGCGGACAAGAACAAGTCCGCTCAGTCCGTCATCGGGGTGATCCCCGTGGACTCCATCTACACCCCTGTGCGCAAGGTCAACTACACCGTGGAGAACACCCGTGTGGGCGACGCCACGGACTATGACAAGCTGACCCTGGAGGTCTGGACCAACGGGACCATCGATGCCCGTGACGCCGTCTCCCTGGGCGCGCGCATCCTCTGCGACCACTTCACCCTGTTCACCGATCTCAGCGAGACCATGGGCAACAAGTCCACGGTGGTGGAGAAGGCGGAAGCCCAGCGGGATAAGGTGATGGAGATGACCATCGACGACATGGACCTGTCCGTGCGTTCTTACAACTGCCTGAAGCGGGCCAACATCAACACGGTGGAGGATCTGATCTCCAAGACCGAGGAAGAGATGATGAAGGTCCGGAACCTGGGCCGTAAGAGCCTGGAAGAGGTCATCAACAAGCTGGCTATGATGGGCCTGTCCCTGGCCAGCGAGGACAACAACCAGTAATAAATCTTAGGTTTATTACAAAGGGCAGCGAGGAAGGTATGTAACGTTCCGCTTCCCGTGCGGCATCTGCCGTCCCGGAGACGGGTGCCCCGGCCTTTGGCCGAATGAACGAATTTAAAAAGGATCTCGCCACGCGAGGTCGAAGGAGTGTTTCTCATGTCTCAGAAGAACCGTAAGCTGGGCCGTACCAGCGATCAGCGTCGTGCTATGCTCCGTGCCATGGTGACCTACCTGCTGGAGAATGGCCAGATTAAGACCACTGTTACCCGCGCCAAGGAAGTCGCTCCCGTGGCCGAGAAGATGATTACTCTGGCTAAGGACAACACCCTGGCTTCCTACCGTCAGGCTCTGGCCTTCGTCACCAAGGAGGACGTGGCCAACAAGCTGTTCAAGGAGATCGGGCCCAAGTACGCCGACCGTAACGGCGGCTACACCCGCATTGTCCGCATTGGCCCCCGCCGCGGCGACGCCGCCGAGATGGCCATCATCCAGCTGGTGTAATCACAAATGGTGTATAAATCCCGGTCCGTTTGGACCGGGATTTTTATTGCCCCTTTGTATGGGGCAGAGGGGACAGAAACGGAGGCTGCAGAAAGAAAGGCTTTTTTTGACCGGCTGAATTTGCTATAATGACAGCCAGAAACCACGCAACATTGGGAAAGGAATTTGCCTATGAAGATCATCGATGCCCACCTCCACCTTTTTCCGCAGGACGAGGCCTGGGCGGAGCGGACGGCCCAAGCTGTTGGACACCACAACAATTGGGACCACCTGCGCAAGGTATACGGGGAACTGAATTTTGTCCACGGGGTGGTCATGGGCAACCGCAGCCTGGAGCCAGCGTACCACCAGTACCCTTCTGACCTATTCCACTACTGCATCGGCCTGGACAGTGTACTGATGGATAAGGGGCAGCGGGTTGTCCCCAATTTGTATGAAAAGGTGGAGGAAAATCTGAAGCAGGAGGCCTGCTGCGGCGTAAAGCTTTACCCTGGATATAATAAGATCTGGCTGTCGGATTCCATATATACGCCCATTTATGACCTGGCCGCGCGCTATGATAAGCCGGTGGCCGTCCATATGGGGCTGACCGCTCAGCGGGGGGCCCATCTGAAATACTGCCATCCCCTGGCCTTGGATGAGGTGGCAGCGGACCACCCCAAGACCCGCTTTGTCATGTGCCACTTTGGAAACCCCTTTTTGGAGAGTGCGGCTGCGGTGGTGGAGAAAAATGCCAATGTAGCCGCCGACCTGTCCGGTCTTCTGGAGGGCCGGGTGGATCTGGAGCAGTATTTTCAGCAGCAGGCAGGATATGCAGGGCTGCTGGCCACATGGCTGACCGCGATTGGACAGTGGAAGGATATTCTGTTCGGTACCGACTGGCCCATTGTCAATTTGGGAGAATATGTGGAATTTATCCGCCGCCTGGTGCCGCAGGAACATTGGGAGGACGTCTTTTTTGCCAACGCCAACCGGATTTACGGTCTGGGGCTGTAAAAAAACCGTGTCTGACAAATTCGTCAGACACGGTTTTTTCGTTGGAAAAGAAGTCAGGACTCCCGTGCCACAATGACCCGGACCCGGCCGCCCTGGGAATCCTCCTTGTCGTACCAGGCGGTGAGGGTGAAGTCACCGTTCTGGGCACGGCTCAGACTGGACAGGAAGTATTGGCTGCCCCGCTGCTCGTAGACCACCACCTGATCGGACAGGGTATACTTCCGGTTGCCGGCAGCAAACTGATTGCCCACGATCTGGCCCGGCTCGGTAGCGGTGAGGGAATACATCCGGTCGGGGTTGTCCGCCTCGCCCAGAACCTGAATGGGACCGGTGACTACCCGGAACCGAGTGGTGGAGTTGGGGATGGTATAGGAGGTGCCGCCCACATCATAGCGGTAGGTGTAATATTTGTGGACCCCCTCTCCCTGCTCTTCCAGGAAGGTAAGAACACCGTATTGATACATATCCCCGGTGACCTCCTCCAGAATCAGGGTGTCGATCTGACCCAGACCATTCAGGGAGTAATAGCGGACCATGTCTCCGGTGAGATTGATACCGGCCAGGCGAGTGGGATAGAGGGTGATGCCGTACTTGCCGCTCACGTCCAGAATTTCCACATCCTCGGCAAAGGTGTACTTGCCCAGCTTGGTGCCGTCGGCGCTGACCTTGCCGGTGAGGGAGTCGGAAGAAAGCCCGCGCAGAGAGACCTCATTGTTCTGGTTGACGCTGGCCCGGACGACGCTGCCGGCTTGATAGGCGCCTTGGCACTGATATTGATAGGTCTGTCCATCGGTGGCCAGCATGGTGACAGTCTGGGCGGTGTAGGTGCCGCCGTTCCCGTCCGGGTAGGAGGTTTTTTCTACCGAGAGGACCAGACCCACCCGGTCTCCGGCGCTGGCGCTCACAGCGGCCACAGCGGCCACGCCGCCCGTCCGGCCCAGCAGCAGCGTGACAGTGTCTCCCAGGCCGTACTGTCCCAGATCGGATAGGGCGTAGGCGGCGGAGGAGGTCTCAATGGAGTAGGTGCGCCCGGCCACGGTCACAGAGGTGGGATTGGAGGCGGAGGGCTCCAGGGCCTGGATGGGGCCGGTGATCTTCTGGGTGTAGGCCCAGACGGTACCCATAGAGGCGTTCCAATAGACCAGGTCGTAGTCCTGAATGTCAGACAAAGAGACATAGGCACCCCCGCGGATGACCTTGGAAGGGGTGAAGGGAAGGGCGGACTGCCAGCCCTGCTGTGCCACTACCGGACCTTCCATCGCCCCATTGACCAGGGCGAGCAGGTCCACCTGGCCCGCATTGTTGAGGGAATACCCCAGGGTGGTGAGATAGGCTGCGCCGTCCTTGGTGGGGGCGGAGAGCAGGTTGTAGAAGAGATACATGGCATCCTGCCGGGTGAGCGGGGCGGTGGCAGAGGCGGCGGAGACGCCCCGGTCCAGCCGCAGGCTGCGGTAGAGGGCTAACTGCCCTGTGGGATAGGCACCGGTAAAGTCCTCCGGGCCATAGCCCAACAGCGGAAGAGCCATGGAGACACCCTCCGCCAGGGTGATTTCCTTGTTGGGACGGAAGGTGCCGTCACTGTATCCGGAGACAAGGCCCTGGGAGACTGCCGCCTCCACAAAGCCGGAGGCCCAGTGGCTCCGGGGCACGTCAGGATAGGGAGAGGTGGCCGCCTGGCCGATCTGGCTGCCGCCGGGGGTGGCCCGGACCAGCATAGTGACAAATTCCGCACGGGTGACCCGGCTGGAGAGATTCAGATTCCCCTGGTCATCGCCGGAGAAAATGCCCAGGGCCGAAAGTGCCTGCAGGGCATCCTCCTGGGGCACCGAAGCGGGAGCGGCCAGGGCGGGAAGGGCCAGTGACACGCTAAGGCTCAGGGCCAGGAGAAGTGTGAAAATCCGTTGTTTCATTCCAAAAACCCCTTTTCAAATGGAACTATCCACATGGTTTTGTTTCTATTCGAAGAAGCCGATCAATCGTAGCGCAAAGCGTCAATGGGATTGAGTTTGGCGGCCTTGTTGGCAGGCAGGTAGCCAAAGAGGATTCCGATGCCCACCGACACACCGAAGCTGATGGCTACCGAAGCAAAGGTGGGGGTAGCGGAGAAGGTGGCACCGTTCATCTGGGCGGACAGAGAGGCCCCCAACAGAGAGCCCACCCCTGTGGCCAGCAGGTACCCCAGGCCGATGCCCAAAAGGCCGCCCACAGCAGAGGTGGTGCCTGCCTCGATGACAAACTGGCGGCGGATGTCCTTGCGCTTGGCGCCCAGGGACTTGCGGATGCCGATCTCACGGGTGCGCTCAGTGACGGACACCAGCATAATGTTCATAATTCCGATGCCGCCCACCAGCAGAGAGATGGCCGCAATGGCCACCAATACCCCGATGGCTACGCCCATCATGGCGTTGATCATATTGGCCTGCTCCTCCATGGTCTGGATGTAGTAGGCCTCCGGGTCCTGAAAATAGGAAAACAGGTACTGGTCAATGACCTGCTTGGCGGCGCTGGCGGTGGCGCCGGAGGTGCTGGTAAACATATAGAGGGTCACATACCGCTCTCCCATGATCTCCAGGGCGTTCTCATAGGGGATGTACAGCTGATCGTCCGCTCCCCCCTCCTGCATGTTCTCCTGTACCTGCTCCAGCACACCGATGACGGTGTAGCGGTTACCGTCAATGGAGAGGGTCTGTCCCAGGGCGCTGCCCTCAAAGAGCTCCTGGGCCAGATAGGCGCCGATGACGCACACGTTCTGCCTGCGTGCCACATCCAGGGCGGAGAGAAAACGGCCCTGGGCCAGCTTTTCGCCCCCGTCAATGGTGGAGCGGCTTACGCTGTTGAACATGACCTCGCTGACGCCGTACAGCTTGCTCTTTTCCAGCTTTTCATCGCCCCGGCGGATCATGGGTTGGAGGCTTACATAGGGAGAGACTCCGGAAAGTACGTCCGGGTGCTCCTCCACCAGCTTGTACATATCCGCCGGGTCCAGGTCCATGGTGCTGCCGTCTCCCCTGCCCCAGGTGTAGGTGACAATGGTGTTGATGCCCAGCTTGGCCACCTGCTCATCGATCATCTTCTGAACTCCGTTGCCCAGGGACAAAATGACAATGACCGAGGCCACGCCGATAATAATACCCAGCATGGTGAGGATGGAGCGCATTTTACTGGCAGCCAGGGATTTGACGGCCAGGCGGAAGGATTGTCCGTAATTCATAGGCTGTCCTCCTCTCCTTCCCCATCGCTCCCTGGCTGTACCACGGCACGGGGGTCGTGGGCGTCGCCGTCGTAGATAATTTTTCCGTCCTGGAGGCGGATGATCCGGTCGGCCCGGACGGCAATGGAGTTGTCATGGGTGATGAGGACTACCGTGTCCCCCTCCCGGTTGAGCTTTTTTAAAAAGCCCAGCACCTCCCGTCCGGTGCGGGAGTCCAGCGCACCAGTGGGTTCGTCAGCCAGAATGACCGAGGGGCTGCCCGCCAGGGCACGGGCAATGGACACCCGCTGCTGCTGGCCGCCGGAGAGCTGGCTAGGCAGGTTCTTGTGCTTTTCCGCCAGGCCCACCCGTTCCAGGGCGCGGATGGCCCGAGCCCGGCGCTCGTCGGCGGGAAGGCCTGCATAGAGCAGGGGGAGCTCTACATTTTCCAGCACAGACAGCTTTGGGATCAGGTTGTACTGCTGGAAAATGAAGCCCAGCATCTTGTTGCGGATCTCCGCCTGCTGGTCGTCGTCCATGGTGGACACATCCACCCCGCCCAGGTGGTAGGAGCCGGAGGTGGGCACGTCCAGACAGCCGATGATGTTCATGGCGGTAGATTTGCCTGAGCCGGAGGAACCCACAATGGCCACAAATTCCCCCTGGTCAATGGCAATGTTTACTCCATCCAGGGCGTGGACGGTCTCCTCCCCCATCTGATAGATTTTGTAGACGTTTTTCAGTTCAATGAGATGGTTCACCGGTCATCAGCCTCCTGCTGCCACAACTGCGGTACTGCTGCCGGTGCCCAGACCGGCGGTGGACTGGACGGGAACCAGGACGACCTCCCCCTCCTCCAGTCCGTTGGTGACCGATACATACTCCTGATCCCCGGAGCCCAGGGTCACAGTGCGCCGCTGGGCCTTGGAGAGGTCCACCACCGTAGAACCGTCCTCAGACAGGGTCCCCGGCCCGGCTACCAGGACGGTGCCGTCGCTGTCCACGGCGGACACGGGGATACACAGAGCGTCCGTTTCCTGGGAAATAATCACCTTGGCAGACACATTCATGCCGGGGTTCAAATCCCCAAACTCCTCCAGCACGATGGTCACCGGGTAGGTGGTAAAGCCCTTTGTGGTGGTGCCGTTGATGCTCACCGCGTCCACAACACCATAAAATACCTGGTCAGGCAGGGCCTCGGCGGTAATTTCCACCTTCTGACCGGGGTGAAGCTGGCTGATGTTCAGCTCGCTCACGTTGATCGGCAGCTTCAGGCTGCTCAGATCAAAGATAACGGCCAGTGCACCCGATTCCATGCCGTCCAGCTTATCCCCCGCCTTAAAATTCTTTTCAATGACGGTGCCGGAGATGGGAGAGGTAATGGTGTAGTTTTCCAGGGCATCCTGGGCGCGCTGGAGGGAGAGCTGGGCGCTCTCTACCCCCATGGCGGCGTTGGACAGGGAATTTTGGGCGCCTTCGCCCCCGATGGCGGCTACCGCGGCGCCGGCGGTGACCTTGGAGCCTACGGTCACATAGAGGTCAGTAATTTCACCAGAGGCCTGGGCCGTCACCGTCTGACGGCTGTTTGCCTGAAAATTCCCGCTGCCGGCGCAGGAGAATTCCCCAATGGTGGCGGTGGCAGACTGTGCCGTGGTCAGGGCGCCGGGGTTGGAGACCCGGATCTGCACCTGCCGCACCAGCGCGCCGCCAGCTCCCACCAGGTCGGCCGAGGAGACGGACTCCACGGTACCTGGCAGGGTCTCCAGCGTACCGGAGAGGGTGACCTGGGCACTCTCGCCTGGGGTGATGCTTGCCGCGTCCGCGGACTGGAAGGGCAGGGAGAGAAGCATGGTAGAGGTGTCGGTAATATCGGCGATGGGTGTGCCGGGGGACACCAGATCTCCCTTCTGGACATGGATGGTCTGGACCACACCGGAAGCGGAGGCACGGGCGGTGAGCCCAGCGGCCACCGTGTCATAGGAGAGCTGAGCCTGGCGCAGGGCAAGCTCGGCCTGGGCAATGGCGGCCTGGGCCTCCTTTGCATCCAACTGGTAGAGAAGCGCGCCCTGTTCAATCCAGTCCCCCACCTCAAAAGGGGCCTGGAGGATCTCACCGCTGGTCAGGGCGCTGACCTGGTAGGACTCGATGGGGGTCACCGCGCCGGAGCCGTCCACCGAGATGGTCAGATCCTGCCGAAGGGCAGAAACGGGTATGTATTGCCCCCCGGTCAAGACGGAGGGGTCGGCCTTTGGCCGCAGAAACATCCACCAGAGGACCACCACGGCCACCACGGCCAGAAAAGCCCACTTGATCCACTTTTTCTTCTTTTTGGGCAGCTTGAGAGAAGGCCCTGTTTCCTCCCGTGGGAGCAGGACCTCCTCCGCCTTATTTGCCTGTGTCACATCCATATCATGTTCCCTCTTTTCACAGCTGGTTTCAGCCTAAACTGATTGATGGCTATTGTACCGGGTAAATCTTATATCCAGGGTAAGAACCGTTAAAATTTTCATTAAATTTTCCCGGCGAAGCTTACCCTACACCCTCCCCCAGGTGGAAGGTCAAGGGAAATTTGCCAGAAAGACAAAAAACGCGCCGGAGCCTGGGAAAGGCTTCGGCGCATTTAAGCAAGTTGCAGAGATGATCAGTCCAGACAGCTGAGAATGGCCTGTGCCACGCCCTCCTCGGCGTTGGAGGGGGCGATGCGGCAGGCGGCGGCCTTCACCGCCGGGGCAGCGTTGCCCATGGCAATGGGGGTGCCCACCGCCTGGAGCATAGGCAGGTCGTTCTCGCTGTCCCCTACCCCGGCACAGTCGCACAGGGGAATGCCATACATCATGGACAGCAGGGCCAGGGCACGGCCCTTGTCCACTCCCCTAGCCACCAGCTCAAAGTCGTGGTCATTGGAGGAGGTGAGCTGGAGCCCCGGCAGGGCGGCCAGCTCCTCCAAGGGGTAGCGGCCGGGATTTTGATCCCCATGAAGTTTGGTCAGGGGCAGGCCGTGTTCCTCCATATAGGCCGCGGGGTCCTGGGTCACCACGGCGTTATTGTGGAAGGCGGGGAACGGATAGGTTTTGGAGAGGGATGCCTTGGAAAAGGGGTCCATCAGGATCTGGTCCCCGGCAAAGATCATCAGCTCGATTTCCCGATTAAGACACAGCTCCAGGGCCTGGCGGCCGGAGGGCTCCGGAATATCCCAGCGGCGGATGACCTGCCCTGTGGCGCTGTCGGCCAGGGCACCGCCCCCAAGGGCAGACACCAGGCTGTCACAGCCCGCCTCCTGGGCGAACCAGAAGGCCTCAGGAATGGGACGGCCGGTGTTCAGTACCACCCGTACCCCGGCGCTGCGGGCCTTTGCGATAGCGGCCTTGGCGGCGGAGGTGACAGTGCCGGAGGGATCCAGAAGGGTGCCGTCCAGGTCCAGGGAAATCAGTCGAATCATAGTGTTCCTCTTTCCTATGGTTGAAAAATTGGGCCGCAGGCGGGTGGGGAAGCTTAGAAGAAGAGCGCTCCCACCTGATAGACCAGCAGGGAGACCACATAGGCGCAGCTCAGCTGCCAGAAGATGGAGAACCAGGCCCATTTGGGGCTGCCCAGCTCCTTAAACAGGGTGGACACCGCAGCCACACAGGGGACGTAAAGCAGGATAAACACCAGCATGGAGAAGGCGGACAGGGGGGTAAAGCCCACCATGGCGGCGGCCACCTGACTGCTGGTGGCAGTGAGGGAGAAGCCGTAGAACATGGACAGGGAGGAAACCACCATCTCCTTGGCAATAAGGCCGGTGAGCAAGGCCACAGCGGCCTGCCAGTGGCCAAAGCCCAGAGGGGCAAAGAGGGGGGCGATCAGGCTGCCCAGGGCGCCCAGCATGCTCTGGGAGGTGTCCTCCACCATGTGCAGGGAGAAGTCAAAGGACTGCAGCAGCCACAAAATGACGGACATGAGCAAAATCAGGGTACCGGCCTTGATCAGGAAGCCCTTTACCTTCTGCCACACATGGGTGAGCATGTTGCCCAGGGAGGGCAGGCGGTAAGGGGGCAGCTCCAGCACAAAGGGGGCGGGCTCGCCCACAAAGAGGGACTTTTTAAAGAAGAGCCCCGAGAGGATGCCCACCGCCATACCGATGACATAGAGGCCAAAGACCACCAGCCCCGCCCAAGGGCCAAAAAAGGCGGCGGAAATGAGGCCGTAGACCGGCAGCTTGGCCGAGCAGGACATGAAGGGCACCAGAAGGATGGTCATCCGCCGGTCCTTTTCATTTTCCATGGTGCGGGCCCCCATAATGGCGGGCACCGAACAGCCAAAGCCCATGAGCATGGGGATAAAGGCCTTGCCGCTGAGACCGAAGCGCCGCAGCAGCCGGTCCATGATAAAGGCGGCGCGGGACATATAGCCCGAGTCCTCCAAAAAGGACAAGAACAGAAACAGCAAAGCGATCTGGGGCAGGAAGGTGAGCACGCCGCCCACCCCGGCGATGATGCCGTCGCAGATGAGGGAGACCAGCACGTAGGAGACCCCCAGGTTCGCCAGTGCGGCGCCAAGCCAGGTGCCGAACAGGCCGATCCCCTCCCCCACCAGGTCGGAAAGCCAGGAGCCGAAGGGGCCGAAGGTAATGACAAACATCACCAGCATGGTGCACAGGAACAGGGGGATGGCAAAAATGCGGTGGGTGACCACCTGATCGATCTTCTCTGTCAGGGTGAGTTCACCGGGCTTTTGTCCCTTGATGACCGAGGCAGAGACTACCTTTTCGATGTACTGGTAGCGGCTGTCGGCAATGAGGGTCTCCCGGTCGCCCAGGTCGCTGGAATTTTCATACTCAGCCACAATGGCGCTGAGCTGCTGCTGAACGCCGGCAGGCAGGTGCAGGGCCTCTTGTACCAGCTCGTCCCCCTCCAGAAGCTTGATGGAGGCCCAGTGGGCGGGCAGGTTGGCCGCGTAGGCGTAGTCGTGGATGAGCTCGCCCATGCGGTGGTGAATGTCGTGGGTATAGTCGTCATAGAGGTCGTCGGGCTCCATGGTAAAGCCCAGGTGCATCTGCCGGTGGGCGGTGTGCAGAAGCTCCTCCAGGCCCTCTCCGGTCCGGGCGGTGATGGGGACCACGGGGATGCCCAGCTCCTTGGACAAGCGGGACACATCGATGCAGTCTCCGCGCTTTTCCACCTCGTCCATAAAGTTCAGGGCCAGGACGGTGGGCCGCTCCAGCTCCAGCAGCTGGATGGTGAGATAGAGGTTTCGCTCCAGGTTGGTGGCGTCCACAATGTCAATGACACAGTCGGGCCCCTCCCCGATGATAAAGTCCCGAGCCACAATTTCCTCCATGGAGTAGGGGGACAGAGAGTAGATGCCGGGCAGATCCACCACGGTGAGTTCCTTGTCGCCCAAGTGGGCGGTGCCCTCCTTCTTTTCCACCGTGACCCCAGGCCAGTTGCCCACATACTGGTTGGAACCGGTCAGGGCGTTGAAGAGGGTGGTCTTGCCGCAGTTGGGATTGCCCGCCAGGGCAATGCGCATGGGGCGGCTGTCGTGTGCGGCAGAGTCATACCGGGCTCCGTGGGCTTCCAGCTCATGGGCGTGGTCGTTCATCTGCCGGCGTGCCACCTCCGGGTCGGGGATGTGGCGGGTCATGGCGCTGCGAGCGGAGTGGGAGGAGCGCCGGGGCTGGCCCATGGTGATCTGGGCGGCATCCGCTTTCCGCAGGGACAGCTCATAGCCCCGGAGACTGACCTCCAGAGGGTCGCCCAGGGGAGCCACCTTTGTGACGGTGACCTGGGTTCCGGGGGTCAGGCCCATGTCTACCAGACGGCGCTTGACCGCCCCGGACTGGTTGCCCACCGAGAGGATGGTACCGCTCTGGCCCGGCTTTAAATCGTTTAATGTACTGGATGAGGAGCGCTTTTCCATAACTTATCGTCTCCTGTGCTGCACGGATTACAGATATGCGTACCCTGCTATTGTAGCGGATAACCCTTGATTTTTCAAGGGATTTCCCGGTGGCAGGCGGAAAGAAAACAGGGAAAATAGGTCCCTCGAAGGGGCACTTTTGTGGGAAATTTGCACACAGAGGCAAGCCGCAGCGGCATAAAAAATGCCCGGAGCGCTCTGGCTCCGGGCGAACGGGTCAGCCGTCCAGACGGGCGGCCAGCTCCTCCATATAGTTGGCGGGGGCGTTTTCAATCTGGCCCGCATCAAAGGCAGCGGCCAGGGTGGGGTCGATGGGCAGCTTGGCCAGCACAGGGACCTCCAGCTCGGCGGCTACCTGATCCAGGTGACTCTCGCCGAAAATGGTGTGGCGCTTGCCGCAGTCGGGGCACTGGAAGTAGCTGTAGTTCTCCACCAGACCCAGGACGGGAATGTCCATCATCTTGGCCATGTTCACCGCCTTGGTGACGATCATGGACACCAGATCCTGGGGAGAGGTGACCACGATGACCCCGTCCACGGGGAGGGACTGGAACACAGTCAGAGGGACGTCGCCGGTGCCCGGAGGCATATCCACAAACATATAGTCCACATCGCCCCAGACCACTTCCTGCCAGAACTGGGTGACCACACCGGCGATGACGGGGCCGCGCCAGATGACGGGGTCAGTTTCGTTGGCGGTGAGCAGGTTCAGGGACATGAGCTTGATGCCTCCGGCGGTAACGGCGGGGTCGATGCCTGCGTCGGTACCGGTGGCCTTCTGGTGGATGCCGAAGGCGGTGGGGATGGAGGGGCCGGTGATGTCGGCGTCCAGAATGGCCACCTTGCGGCCCTTTTTGGCCATGGCTACTGCCAGAGAGGCGGTAACGGTGCTCTTACCGACGCCGCCCTTGCCGCTGACCACGGCAATGACCCGCTTGATGCTGGACATGGCGTTGGCGGGAACCCGCATGTCACGGGAGGAACAGTCGGCACTGCAGCTGGAGCAATCGTGGGTGCAATTTTCAGACATAGAGGAACATCTCCTTGTTGTAAGTTACATGGATATGAGAGTAAGGGCTCTCAGCGCACCAGGGTATTTTCCGTGGGCGCCTCGTCCCGGTTCTCCTGGGAAGAAAAGTAGTAGGACAGAATATCAGCGGCCATAGCGCCCAGTTCAGAGCCGCTGCCGCCCCGCTGAACTACCAGGGCCACGGCCACTTCCGGGTCGTCATAGGGGGCAAAGCACACGAACACGGCGTTGGCCTCTACCTGGCCGTCCACCTGGGCAGAGCCAGTTTTGGCGCCTACCTGGAAGGGCAGGCCCACAAAGTGGCGGCTGACAGAGCCATGGGTCGTCAGGGCCAGCATGCCGGCCTTGACGGCCTCCAGGTTTTCGTCCTGAATTTCAATGGTGCTCAGCAGCTCCGGCTCCTTGGTATAGAGCACCTGGGAGAAGTCGCTGGACTTGACCTCTTTGAGCAGGTGGGTGGCACGGCGGGACCCCCCGTTGACCAGGGTGGCAATGTAGTTGGCCAGCTGGATGGGCGTGACCTGGGTGCTCTCCTGGCCGATGGCCACGGACAAAACGCTGCCCTCATACCAGGTTCCGCCCATGGATTCGGTATATTCGGGGCTGGCCATGACGCCTGCGCGCTCCTCCAGCTCCAGCCCGGTTTTTTGTCCCAGACCGAAGCGGGTGGCGTAGTCCACCAGCGTGTCAATGCCCAGCAGACGGCCAACCTCGTAGAAGAAGTAGTTGCAGGAGACCTCGATGGCCTCACTGACATTGATGGAGCCGTGGTTTCCGCCGTTGGTGTTGTAGATCCAGCACCGGGGCTGGGGGCTGGAGTAGTGTTTGTAGATGCCCTCGTCCTTGATCTCCGTGGTGGGGGTGATGATCCCCTTCTCCAGTCCGGCGATGGCAGTGATCATCTTAAAGGTGGAGCCGGGAGCGAAGGTGCCCTGAAGGGCCCGGTTCAGGAGGGGCAGCAAGGGATCGGCGGCGTACTCGTTGAAGTTGGAGTTATACTTGGCCGGGTCAAAGGTGGGATAGGAGGCGCAGGCCAGCACCTCGGAGGTGTCCACGTCCAGGACGACGCAGGCCCCGCCGCCCACCGCCTCCTCCACGTCGATCTGGGGGATGGCGGTGGCCAGGGTGTTTTCCACATAGGCCTGGAGGTTGATGTCCAGGGTCAGCACCACATTGTCGCCCGGTTCCGGCTCCTCCAGCCAGGTCTCCGAGACGATTTTTCCCGAGGTGTTGCGTTCCACGGTCCGTACGCCGGAGGAACCCCGGAGGTAGGACTCAAAGGCCTGCTCCACCCCTCCCCGGCCCACCGTGTCGTTGAGGGAGTAGTCGGGCACTCCGTCTCCGTCCAGGTCCAGAGAGGTGTAGTACTCCACCTCCCCGGAATAGATGGGGGTCACCTGGCCCAGCAAATGGGCGGCGTAGGTGGTGTGGTACTGGCGCACGGTGGTGGGCTCAATGATGACACCGGTCAGGGAGTGTTCCTTCACCTGGGTGATAAAGTCGATGTTCACATCCTGGGCAAAGACATACTCGTTGGCCACATAGACATTGCTGGAGCGCAGGTTCAGCTCATAGAGGATGCCCGCCAGGGCACGGGCATCCTGGGCGGACATATCCCCGATGTTTAAAACGGGGACCGTTTGGTCGGAGCTCTCCTCCACAGCGCCCTCCCCCTGAATGTCCCAGTCGGCGCACATCATACCCAGCAGCTCCAGAGCAGTGGGCAGAGCGTCCGGCTCCGTTTGCTGAGAGGTGTCGGCGGATTGGGACAAATCCTTCCCGGTAAAAAAGGCCTTGATCTTGTCCCAAAGGCCCGGTTCCGGCGCGGCGGGCTCCTCCCCCTCCTCCAGCTCTTCCGGAGTCTCCGTGGGGTCCTCGATCCAGCCGTAGTAGACCGCCAGCCGCCCCAACCGGGTGAGGGACTGGACCGTGTTCCCCTCCTCGTCGGTGGAGGTGGTGAAATAGGGGGTGTCGGTGGTAAAGGTGAAGGGAGCGGATTTGGAGATGGGCAGGTTGTCGGTCCACTCCACGCCCTCCTCCTGGGAAATCTCCATCAGGGACAGGAGGATCCGGTTGCGGTCCTCCTTCATTAGGGAGGTATCCAGAGAGACCTGGTAGACTACCTTGTTAGAGACCAGCACCTGGCCGTTTCGGTCCAGGATCTGGCCCCGGACAGCCTCCACCGTCTCCTGTTCGGCGATCTTGTTCTGGGCCTGGCGGGCATACTCTTCGCCGTTGTTGATCTGAAGATCGTAGAGGGTGGCGCCCATGCCGGTGAGCATCAGGGCCAGCAGAAGCACCATGACCAGGGCACGGCGCTGAAATTGTTTGGGATTCATGAAAGACCTCCTTTCCAGAGGGGCAATGGGAAACGGGAACCGTCAGGCCAGCTTTGTTCCGCCGACCTTGTTGAAGATGGCCCGGAACAGCAGCCAGATGAGAGGGGTCCAGGCCAGGGAATAGAAAAACTCCGGCACGGCTACATGGAGCATGTCAGGAAGCTGGGCGGTGTGGACCAACAGTCCACGGGCAAGGCGCAGCCCATCCAGGGCACACAGTACACCCGCCGAGCAGATAAGGCATCCGGGGTAAGATTGGCTGAGGGCATATTGGGAGACCGCCCCCATGAGCATCCCCGCCAGGGCCATGCCAAAGACCAGGCCGCCAAAACCGCCGGGATAGGTGAGTTCCCACAGAAGGCCTACTCCCATTCCAAACCCGGTGCCGGCGTAAGCTCCCTCCAAAACAGCCACTGCCGCCGCCGCCAGGGGCAGCAGCATGGGGGAGATCCCGCCCAGAGGGTACCGGGGGAGGATGTAGGCATCCAGCAGCCAGATGGGCAGCAGGCCCAGGCTGTACACAAACCACTTGTGGAACAGATCGCGTCGCGTCATGTGAGCTCCCTCCTATTCCACAATGGTAAAGTCCTTAATGACAAAGACCTCAATGAGAGAATCCAGCTTTGCCAGAGGGGCTACCACCGCGTAGCGGGACTGGCCGGAGGGGTCGGTAAAGACCCCCTCCACCTGGCCCACCACCAGGCCCGAGGGGAACACGTCCCCCTTGCCGGAGGTGACCACCTCGTCCCCGGACACCAGCTGCGCCCCCTCTGGGAGGTAGTTGAGCTTCAGCTTACCCTGGGTCATGAGGGCAAAATCCCCCTCCAGTACGCCGGCGCTGTAGGTGCGGGAGACGATGCCGCCCATCTCTGTGTCCGTGTTGATGATGGTGGACACCGAGGACCAGTTATAGCCCACCTGGGACACCACGCCCACCAGGACGCCGGTTTCCGTGATGACGCAGTCCCCTACCTCGATCCCGGCGGAGGAGCCCTTGCTCAGGGAGAGGAAGGACTCCCAGTTGTAGGTGGAGCGGGCGGTGACTTTGGCAGACTCAAAGACAAAGTCCCGGCGCTTTTCCTGCAGATCCAGCAGAGAACGAAGCTGCTCGTTTTCCCGGCTGGCCTCCTGGCCCTGACGCACCGCGTCCTCCAGCTCAGCTACCTGTTTGCGCAGGCTGTCCAGCTCCTCCTGGAGCTCGCCGTAGTGGAACACATAGGCGTAGACCCCCTCCGCCCAATCGGCCACGGCCGCGATCGCGCCCCGGACCGGGGCGGTCACCGTATTGGCAACATTGGACAGAGGGTCGGCATTCCCGCCCAAAAAGGCGGAGCCCACCCCAATGAGAATGGACAGCAGCAGGGCAATGATCAGCAGAAGAATTCCGTTTTTGCGCAGAAAATCTTTCACAGCTTAAAGCTCCTTCTTTGCGGCCATGGCCAGAGCCTCCACCCCGAAACCGGACAGGATCTGGCTCAGCCGGCATACCGGCAGCCCCACCACATTGTAGTAGTCTCCGGAGATGCCCTCCACCAGGGTGCAGCCATAGCCCTGGATGCCGTAGGAACCAGCCTTGTCCATGGGTTCGCCGGTGGAGATGTAGTGGGTGATATCCGCCTGGGTGAGAGGGCGGAAACGGACGGTGGTGGCCTCGTGCTGGGTGATGGACCGGCCCTGCCAACAGACGGTGAGGCCGGAATAGACGGTGTGTTCCCGACCGGAGAGCCGCTTGAGCATGTCCGCGGCGTCTTCCCGGCTGCGCGGCTTGCCCAGGACGGCCCCATCCACTGCCACCACCGTATCTGCGGCAATGATCAGGGCATCCGGGTGGGCGGCGGCAACTTCCGCCGCCTTCTGCCGGGAAAGGGCCTCCACCAGCTGCTCGGGAGTGAGGCTGGGGTCGGCGCGCTCCTCCCCTTTTGCGGGGATCACGTCAAATTGGGAGATCCCCATCCGCTCCAGCAGCTCCCGCCGCCGGGGGGATTGGGAGGCTAAGATGATGTGCATGGCCTCAGCCCTCCATCTGGGCGTCGTCCGGGCCGCCGGCCAGGGTGCCGCTGACCCGGATGGAGTGGCCCCAGAACATCTCGCCGTCCTCAAACCAGAAGGTGAAGCCCCCCTGATCGTCCACCTGGATGGCGTCCAGCTCCATGCGCCCCATAAAGTCCTGAGGGGTGATCTCCTCCGGAGCCTCCGCCTCTTCCCCGTCCTGGGCCCACTGGTTGGCAAGGTCCGTGAGCTGCTCAGCGGCAAAGGTGCGCACCCGCTGGTCCCAGCTCTGGGCGTCGGAGAGCAGGGCACGGGCCGTATTCTGGGCGGCCTTCATGGCCTCGGCCTCGCCCTTGTCAAAGTCCAGGCGGACCGTTCCCTCCAGCCAGTCTACCTCGGCCTCATACCAGCCCACCTGGCGGTTGAGCACAAAGGTGCCCAGCCCGTCCACATAGGTGCTTTCGGGCTTTTTCTGCTCCTCCAGAATGGCCTTCAAGTCGGGATCGAAGGCAGGCTGGGGCAGGTCCACCATGAGCAGCCGCTTTCCGTCCAGCGAAAGTCTGGCCCGGAATTTGATGATAAAATCCGGGGGGACCCGCTGGCGCAGATAGCTTCGCAGGGTGTCGTCACACAGGGAGACCAGCCCGATCTCCTCCTGATGGATCTCGGGGCTGTCCTCCTCCATCCAGGCGGTCAGGCCGATGGAGGCCTCCCAAAGTCCGGTGTCCTCCTGCTGCACGGCGCCAAAGCCGCTGGGGCCGGTGACGGCCAAGATGTCCAGCTCCTCCGGGGAAAAATCGGCGGCAAAGGACTTGACCGCACTGCTCTCGGAAGAGGGGCTGGGCTTGGGGGCTTCTTTTTTCTTAAACAGTCCAAACATGGTGCATTACTCCTTTATTTGCCAGTGGAACCGAAGCCCCCGGCCCCCCGCTGGGTCTCGTCCAGGTCGTCGGCCATCTGGATCTGGGCCTGGACCACGGGGGTGATCATCATCTGGGCGATGCGGTCTCCGGGCTTTATGGTAAAGTCATCCTTCCCCGAGTTCTGCAATCCCACCATGATTTCCCCCCGGTAGTCGCTGTCAATGACGCCCACGCAGTTGGCCGGGGCGATGCCGTGCTTAATGCCCAGACCGCTGCGGGCGAAGATCAGGGCTACATATTCCGCCGAGGGCAGGGCAATGGCAAGCCCGGTGGGGATGATCCGGCGCTCTCCGGCGGGGATGGTCACCGCCTCGTCCATGCAGGCGTGCAGGTCCATGGCCGCCGCGCCCGGCGTGGCGTAGTAGGGCAGGGGGATTTCGTTCCCAATTTTAGGGGAAAGGGCTTTGATTTTCAACTCCATAATCATAAACTCCAACTTAAATTTTTATAACGGGGCCTCCACGTCCACCAGGCGCAGGTAGCGCCGCAGGGGATATTCTCCGTCGTGGCATTCCCCCAGGAAAGGTTCGGACATATGAGCGGCGGTGGTGATGCGGGTCACTCCCGCACGGGAGAGCCGCTGGCAAAGCTCCCTGCGCTCCTGGGGCGGACAGAGCAGTCCCACCGTCTGAAGCCGTCCCCGCTGGGAAAACAGGGCGGCAGCAAGCTCATTCCGGGGCAGGCACTTCACCAGTACATTGCCGTGGAGGGGAGACAGCTCCAGCGCCCGGTCGGGGCACAGGGTGACCGAGCAGCCCCTCCCCTGAAATACTTCGGCAGAGCTTCCCTCCACCGCCAGCTCCAGCCGGTGCTCGTAGCCGTGAAGGGTGGCCATGGCCGCCTGGCCGGGGGTCTGGTGTCCCTGGGCCGCGGCCCGTTCCAGAATGGGGAGAAAGCTCTGACAGAAGTGCCGGGCCCGGTCCAGGTCGGCGGTGTCCAGATAGATGACCTGGCAGGAGGAGCACAGCAGTCCTCCGGTTTGAATGATGTGCCCGGCCAGCGCCTCCAGCTCCTCTCCCCTGCCCTCGCCGGACAGGTAGGCAAAGCTCAGCCGGTGGCCCCACTCCATGAGCTTGCACCCGGCGGGGGCCATGGCGCGCATGGCCCGGATGGCTTCATCCCCGCCCCAGGTCACGATGCCGTCCGACAGGTTAGCCAGGGCCTGGAGGGAAACCTTGTCACTTGAGGGGATGGAAAAGACATACACATAGGGGGCAAGCTTAGGCTCGGTATCGGTGAGCAGCTTCAAAAGGGCCAGGGACAGCCCCGAATCCCCCGAGGGAAGTTTTAGCAAATTGACGTTGCCGGTGAGCAGACCCTCCACCACGCTGAAGGCGGGCAGGCCGTCTAGATTTCCGGCAGTGATGTGGAGCAGCGTGCCCAGAGGGACAGCTGCTGTACGGCCAAAGGGCCGGTCTTCGACCGAGAGAAGCCCGCCCGTCTCCACCGAGAGCTTATATTCCAGGCTCTCCGGACGAAGCAGGTAGCGGTATTGCTCCAGGGCGGAGAGCAGCTGGGGGGTGGCGTACTGGGCGATGAGCCCATCCAGCTCCCCCCGGTCCAGCCGTTCCAAAAGCCGCTGACAGGCGTCGATGACTACTTTAGAGGTCAGCGGAGGCTGAGAACGAACGGCAATCAGGTCCTCCGGCAGCCGCTCCAGCACCTGGGGCAGCTGTTCCGGCGGGAGGATGGTTCCCTTTGCAAAGATCAAAACCCTTCCCCCTTTCCCAAAATCTGGGCGGCCCCGGCGGCGCAGGTCTGGATGTCGCTGAGCCCCACCCGGCCCAACAGGGTCAGATAGGGGGATGAGATGCCGCAGCCGCACTCCTCCCCAGGCGTGAGATAGCCCAGATCATCGGTCATGACGCTGGTGGTGGGGGTGGCGTTCATCAGGGGTGTGATGAGATTCACCAGCCCGATGCGCCCCATGGGCAGGGGCTCCAGGGTGTTCACATCCCGGATGATCACACGGGAATAGATGGGGATGTGGAAGTGGTGGTGCTTACAGGCGTTATAAAAAATGGGGTGCTCCACCGCGCCGAAGGATTCGTGGATGGCCTCCTCCGGGATGCCCAGCACCCGCCCGGCCAGGTCGTAGAGCACGGATTTTTCCACCTGCTGGGAGTAGTGCTGCTTCCAGCCCCCCGCCAGCAGGATTTTGGAGCCCTGGGGAAGCTTCACACGAAGGCCCAGCTCCTCTATCCGCTTAAGACCAAACCACAGGTAGGAGGGAAAGCCCACGATCCTTGTGGGAAAGTGGGAGCGCCCCAGCCTTTCCAGGGCCTGGGCCACCCCATCCAGGTCGGGGACATAGCCTCCGTCCACATACTGAAGGGCATAGGTCCGGCTGATGGGGGGAGAAAAATAGGTCAGGCCGTACATGGTGCGGGTGACCCCGGTGCGGTTGGATTTATGGGGCTTATAGCCCAGAATCACACAGTGGGCGGGCATTGGGGAGATAAGGCCGTGCTTCCAGCCCAGGCGGAGCACCATGGGGGCCTCGGCAAAGACACAGCCCCAGTCAAAGCCGATCTGACTAAATTTCCCGCTGGTGCCCGAGGAGGTCACATACATGGCCAGGCGGCTGCGGGACATGGAGAAGATAGCGTGGCGCTTATAAAAGAGAGTGGGCAGGACGGGAATTTTGGCCAGGTCCTCGATGGTTTGAAGCTGATCGGGGGAAAACTGGAGGGCCTGGGCAATGGAGCAGTACTCCGGGCAGCGTTTCAGGTGAAAGGCGCAGTTTGCCCGCACCGCCCGGAGAAATTTCTCCTGGGTACCCTCCAGGTCATAGGGATGGGCGGACCAAAAGAGCCTCTGCCGTTCCAGCATAAGAGCTTCCCCCTTTCCAAAGGTTACTCCACGTCCCGGTAGTAGAGCCCGCGGGTGTAGTCATTGGGCTGATAGCGGCCCTGGGAGAGGTAGCGCTCCAGGACCTGGACGCACTCGGCGGCGTTTTCAGTGGTGAACATCAGCCGGGCAGCCCACAGCCCCAGCCGCTGCCAGTCGGCAAATTTATCCGCCAAAAAGACTTTTTTGGAATTATAGATCTCATTGCGGCAGCCCCAGGCCTTGACCACGGGGAAGCGCTCCCCCTTCCGGTCGGTGAGCAGGTTTACATTGTTGCAGGTGTGCTGGCCGGAGTGGTTGTGAATGATGCAGTTTTCCATAATCATCAGAGGCAGGCGGCCATAGGCCACAAACTCTGTGGGAATGGTTTTGGACAGGTCCCGGATCTGGGCCAGCTTCAGTTCGAAGGAGGCGGTGGCGGAGATGAGCCCCAGGCGTTTGAGCTCCTTCATGGTCTGGCTGTTATAGGCCCCCAGGCCAAAGTCTCCCCGGACCTGGAAGCCCAGCTGGGATGCCCGGCGGATGGAGCCCAGGTTGCCCGCCAGGGCTTGGGTGACCCCCAGGCTGCGCAGGGCGACCAGGTCCTGCTCCAGCTGGGGCAGCTCTTTGTCGGTGCAGATCCGGGGCATAATGACCGCCAGGGGGACCTTCGCCTGCTGACAGCGGCGGACCAGGTCGGGATTGGCGGCGGCCTCATCGGCGGGGAGGTAGATAAGGGCGGGGCCCAGACGCAGCAGTTCGTCGCTGAACTGCTGGGCGGTGCGCAGGGAGACGGTAAACACCGGAGGAAGCTTTGGGTTCTCGTACCGCACCCCCGGACGGAAGGGCTCCTTGCGCCGCTGGGGCAGGGCCTGACGCTGGGCGGACAGCTCCTCCAGGCAGCGCCGGCGCAGATCGTTCAGGGCGGACAGGGGCAAAGACAACCCCTCCCCCACCTTGGCGGTGGCCTTTTCACAGGCATAGGGGGTGCCGCCGGTGCGCTGGAGCTGCCCCTCCACCTTTTCCCGTGTGAGGGGGACATTCCGGGCGGCCTCCGGGATGGGGCCCTCCACCCGTGCCACGTGACCCTGATGGTCCTCGGCGGCCACTTGGGCGGCCTCTCCCTCCTCGATGAGAGCATAGAGGCGTACCGGCTCCTTGCGGTTTTCTCCGTTTTCATAGGTGGAGCGAGCCTGGGCAAAGAGCTCCCGAGGCTCCTTCTCCTCCTGGCGGGTTCCGAACATGTCCGGGCCGGTGCGGCCCATGTAGTATCCGTCGGTAAAGCCCTGGCGGGAAAAGGCCTGGGCCAGAATTTCGATCTCCTGGGTGGTAGGCTCCCGGCCCTCCTTGATGGCGCGGGCATAGATGCCGGTGACGATGGCCACATATTCCGGCCGCTTCATCCGCCCCTCCAGCTTCAGACAGGCCACCCCCATCTCCGACAGCTCCTTCAGGTGGCCCGCCATGGACAGGTCCTTCAGGGACAGGGGATATTCGTTGGCCTGGCCGCCCCAGCCATATTTCAGCCGGCAGGGCTGGGCGCACAGCCCCCGGTTGCCGCTGCGGCCTCCAATGACGGAGGAGAAAAAGCACTGGCCTGACCAGCACATGCACAGGGCTCCGTGGCCAAAGACCTCGATCTCAATGGGAGCGTGCTGGCAGATGTAGGCGATCTGGTCCCGGCTCAGCTCCCGGCCCAGCACCACACGGGTCATTCCCAGGTCGGCGCAGGCCTTGACCCCGTCCAGAGAGTGGATGGTCATCTGGGTGGAGCCGTGGATGGACAGGTCGGGCACCGTTTGGCGGAGCATCCGGGCCACGCCCAAGTCCTGGACGATGACCGCGTCCACCCCAATGTCGCTGGCGTGGGCGGCCACCGCCGCCGCGCCGGGCAGCTCCCGGTCGGTAAGCAGGGTGTTGAGGGTGAGATGGACCTTGCAGCCCCGAAGATGACAGTAAGAAACGGCCGCCGCAGCCTCTTCCCAGGTGAAATTCTTGGCGTTGCGGCGGGCGTTGAAATCCCCATATCCCAGATAGACGGCGTCCGCCCCGTTTTGAACGGCGGCGGTCACCGCCTCCATGGAGCCGGCGGGGGAGAGCAGTTCCAGCATGTGAGCGCCTCCTTTGGCAAGTACGGTGAACAGGTCGCCCGGAGGGGCGACCTGTGTTGGAAATTATTTGCGGGTGCTCAGCTTGAAGATTTCCCGCTTGGCCTCCGACAGCTCCAGCTTCAGCCGGTTGGCATCCTCCAGGTTTTCCTTCACCTGGCGGCGCAGGTCGTCGCTGGCCTGCTGCTCTTTCAAAAACTGGTCGGCAATGTTCATGGCGGCCAGCACCGCGGCGTCCGCCTGGGACAGGCTGCCCGATGAAATCTGCTTGAGCTGCTGATCCACAAGGTCGGCACACTTGCGGACGTAGGTCTCGTCCTCCACGGCAACCATGGTATATTCCCGTCCGGCGATGGTGACCACTACTTTGTTCCTCATCACGATTCCTCCCAAACTGGTTATCTCTCTGGGCCCATGCCCCCAGCTTCATTCTAGTTGGAACCATTATAACACAGCCCCCCACATTTGAAAAATAGATATTTCATGAATTTTGCTCTTTCTTTTCAAAAATCCGCCGAAAATTTCAGACGCCGCGCCAAGGATGGGCGGGAAGGAATTTTGCTGTTTACGCCGGGAAAATTTTGCGGTAAAATGGAACAACAGCCAAAGCAGACCGTGCGGTAAAATACAGGAGAGGAGGGGGTCCCCATGGCACATACGCTGCTGCCCGGAGAGGTGCTGGCCATGACTGGCCAGGCGGTGGACCGGCTTTTGAAGCTGGGAGATGGGGATGCCGCCCTTCTGTACCTCCATCTGCTGCGCCACAGTAGCCTGTCCGGGTTGAAGTGGACCCAGGACCGGCTCCAGGCTGCCCTGGAGCGCCTGCGCTCCCAAGGGCTGGCCCCCGCCCAGGAGCTCCCACCGCCCGAGCCCCCGGCCCAGGAGCTGCCGCCCCCGGAGTACGCCACCGAGGAGGTGGCCGCCGCCCTGGCCGACCGGGCGTCCCTCTTTTCCGCCCTGGCCGACGAGGTGGAGCGGCGGCTGGGGAAAAAGCTGTCCGCTCCGGATTTGAAGAAGCTCTATACCCTCTATGACCACCTGGCCCTGCCCCCGGAAGTGATTTTGATGCTGGTGGGCTGGTGCATCGAGGAGATGGAGCGCAAGTACGGCCCCGGCCGCCGGCCCTTCCTGTCCCAGATCAGCAAGGAGGGCTTCGTCTGGGCCCGGCGAGGGATCGACACCATGGAGCGGGCGGAGGAATATATCGCCAAGCTCACCCGCCTGCGGGGACGGGAGGCGGAGGTGCTCCGCCTGCTGGATATCAGCCCCCGGCCCCTGGTGGAGCGGGAGAAAACCTACATTGCCGCCTGGGATGACATGGGCTTTGAGGACGAGGCCATCCGCATGGCCTATGAGAAGACTGTACTGAAAAAGCAGTCCATGGACTGGGGCTATATGAACGGAATTTTGCGCCGCTGGCACGAGAAGGGGCTGCATACCGCCGCCGCCATCCAGGCCGGCGACCGGGACCCCAGACCCGTCCGGGCCGGCGGCCAGGTGGACCGTCCGCCCACGGCGGACCAGGACCAGCGGGTGCGGGAGGATATGGAACGCATGCGCCGCCTGATGGAAGAGATGAAGCGGGAGGAGGGCTGAAGCCATGGCCTATGACGCCAATATTTTACGCCGGGCCACCGACCGGCTGGAGACGGAGCGCCGCAGCCGCCAGGAGCGGCTGGAACGGCTGCGCAGCCAGGCCTATGAGCGCCAGCCTAAGCTGCGGCAGCTGGAGAGAAAGCTCCAGGCCACCATGGCCCAGCTGGTGGCCGCCACCCTCCGCCAGGGGGGCGACCCCGTCCGGGCGGTGCAGGAGATCCGGGAGCACAATCTGGACCTGCAGCAGGAGCGGGCTGTGCTGTTGGGCGCCCTGGGGCTGCCCAGCGACGCCCTGGATGACAAGCCCGCCTGTCCCCTGTGCGGGGATACCGGCTGGCAGGGGGCCAAAATGTGCCAGTGCCTGCGTGCACTCTGTGCCCAGGAGCAGATTCAGGAGCTGTCCAAGCTGCTGGATCTGGGAGAGCAGTCCTTCGACACCTTCCGGATGGATTACTACAGTGAGACACCCTATCCCGGAAAGGGCGCCTCTCCCCGGAAGAACATGGAGCTGGTCTATGATGTGTGCCTCAACTATGCCCGGAAGTTTGAAAGTTTTCGGTTTAAGGATCTGCTGATGTCCGGAGCGCCGGGGCTGGGAAAGACCTTCCTGTCGGCCTGCATTGCACGGGACGTTTCCGAGCATGGATATTCGGTGGTCTACGACACGGCGGGCAATATCTTTGCCCAGTTCGAGGCCAAAAAGTTCCTGCGCTCCAGCGCCGACGGCCAGGATGCACGGGATGAGACCCGCCGGTATCTCAACTGCGATCTGTTGATTGTGGACGATCTGGGCAGCGAGCTGACCACCCAGCTGACCCAGGCGGCCCTGTATGAACTGATCAATACCCGCCTGGTGGCCCAGCGGCACACCGTGATCTCCACCAACCTGTCCCTGGAGGAGATCGCCAGGCGCTACAATCCCCAAATCGCCTCCCGAATCGAGGGGGAGTACCATGTGCTCCACTTCTTCGGGGACGACATTCGGATGCTGAAAAAGAAGCGGCTGTGATCCGGCTGCGAAAAAAGAAAAACTGCGGAGGATGTTCCATGCCCTATCTGATCCTGACTGTGGCCCTGGTGGCCCTGGACCAGCTGGTCAAGTTCCTGGTCCTAGAAAACATTGCCCCAGGGGCCCATGTCCCCTTTCTGCCCCACATCTTGGAGCTGACCTATGTGGAAAATACCGGGGCGGCCTTTTCCCTCTTTGAGGAACATACCTGGATTTTGGCCCTGATTTCCCTGGTCATGTCTGTGGTACTGGCTGTCGCCCTGTGGAAAAACTTTTTCCGCCACCCGGTGGGAAAAGTGACTCTGGCCTTGCTGCTCGCCGGGGCGGTGGGCAACCTCATCGACCGGGTGTTCCGGGGCTTTGTGGTGGATATGTTCAATGTGCTCTTTATGAACTTTGCCGTGTTCAATGTGGCGGACATCTGCGTGGTGGTGGGGGGCATCGCCGCGGCGGTCTATTACCTCTTTTTCATGGACAAGCTGGAGCCGCGGGAGAAGGACCATGACGACCATCACCCTGCACACTGACCGGGAGGGGGAACGGGCGGACGCCTTTCTGGCCCGGAGTGTCCCCGACCTGACCCGCTCCGCCGCCCAGAAGCTGCTGGAGCAGGGAATGGTGAAGCGAAAAGGGGCTGCCCTGCGGAAAAATGACCGACTGAGCCTGGATGAGGAGCTGGAGCTCACCCTCCCTGACCCGGAGCCCCTGGATGTGGTCCCCCAAAACATCCCGCTGGACGTGGTCTATGAGGACGCTGATGTGATCGTGGTCAACAAGCCCGTAGGCCTGGTGGTCCACCCTGCCCCCGGCCATCCGGACGGCACCCTGGTCAACGCCCTGCTCTACCACTGCGGCGACTCCCTGTCCGGGGTCAACGGCGTGCTGCGGCCGGGGATCGTCCACCGCATCGACCGGGACACCTCGGGGCTTATCATCGCCGCCAAAAACGACCGCGCCCACCTGGCCCTGGCCGAGCAGCTCCAGGACCACTCCCTGGCCCGCACCTATGAGGCAGTGACGGTGGGGGGACTGAAGGAGGACGAGGGCACCGTGGACGCCCCCATCGGCCGCCACCCGGTGGACCGGAAGAAGATGGCCATTGACCGGAAAAACGGTAAGCGGGCGGTGACCCACTACACTGTTTTGGGCCGCTACCCCGGCTATACCCATGTGCAGTGCCAGCTGGAGACCGGGCGCACCCACCAGATCCGGGTGCACATGGCTTCCATCGGCCACCCCCTCCTGGGGGATGTGGTCTATGGGAGCAAAAAGCCCTGGCCGGGCCTGGCCGGGCAATGTCTCCACGCCCGGAAGCTGCGGTTCATCCACCCCACCACCGGCAAGCCGGTGGAGGTGGAGTGTCCCCTGCCCGACTGGTTCCAGGCCGTACTGAAACAGATCGACAAATAAGAAAAGCGGACCGTTTCCTCGGAAATCGGTCCGCTTTTCCGTTTCCTTGGAGGAGCAAATATGATTTGCTTGCCCCGGACAGTCAAAACTGATAGGATGGAGGCAGAACAAGGAGGGAAAACTATGAACGAGATCGCCGCCAACATCAAGACGCTGCGCAAGGAGAAGGGAATGTCCCAAGAGCAATTTGCCCAGACCCTCCATGTCACCCGTCAGACGGTGTCCGCCTGGGAGCGGGGACTGTCCCGGCCGGGGCTGGAGACCCTGGAGGCCATGGCAAGGGTGCTGGAGGTGGAGCCCGAGGTTCTTCTCTATGGAAAGGAGGGGGAAAAGCCGGTGCGCTACCGCTATGTATCCTTCTGGCCCGTATTGGGCGTGGTGCCCCTGTTTTGGTTTATGGTGTTCTGGGTGATCCCGATTCCCATGAGCCTGATTGTAGGTACGTTCACGGACACCGCATTTGTCCTGGGCGGACAGCTCTTTCTTTCCATTCTGATCATGTTTGCATACTGTTCCTTAAAGGACGAGATCCGGAACCGGGACTATTATGCCAAGCATCCGCCTGAGGAGCGGGAAACGTCGGAGGAGGAGCAATAACGCAAGCGGCCCGCTGTCCCAATCTGGAACAGCGGGCCTTTTCAGCGCACAATGATATTTTCCGAAATCTCACACAGGGTCTGGGCTGCTTCCATGTCAAAGCGGCCGCTGCGGGCCACATCGCCCAGAGAGATGACCCCCACCAGCTTGCCGCCCTCCACCACGGGCAGACGGCGCACCTGGTGCAGGGACATAAGCCTTGTGGCCTCCCGGCAATCATCCCCTGGGGCGACGGTGGCACAGCTGCGGGTCATAATGTCCCGCACCGGGGTCTGGGCCGGGTCCTCCTCGGCGGCAATGCATCGCAGCACGATGTCCCGGTCGGTGACCACGCCCCGAAGCCGCCGGTCCTCTCCGCACACTGGGAGCGCGCCCACATTGTGCCGGCTGATGAGCCGGGCGGCCAGGGCCGCGGAGGAGCCCGGCTCAATGGTGACCACACTGGGGTTCATTAAATCTTTTACCTGCATAATAAAACCGCCCTTTCGGTAAAAATTGGTTTAATGCCAGTGTAACCGAACGGGCGGCTTCTTATACTTCTTTATGCCCGGCCCAGCCAGGCGGCGTACTCCTGGGCGGGGGATACCCGGCCCACGGCGGACAGGGAGGCCTGGTCCATGGAGAACATGTCCCCGGCCAGGTCCCGGAGCTGCTCTCGGGTGACAGCGTCATAGAGCTCCACTAGCTCCTCGGTCTCCCGGATCTTGCCGTACAGCAGGGCGGAGCCCCCCAGGTGGCTCATGCGGGCCTGGACCGATTCGGTGCCCATGAGCAGATTGGCCTTGGCCTGCTCCCGCACCCGGTCCACCTCCTCCTGGGTGGGGCCGTGGTCGGCCAGGTCGGCCACCACATTCCGGGCCAGGTCCAGAGCGGCGCGCTCCTGCTCCTGGTTGAGGCCTACATAGATCCCCAGAAGGCCGGTGTCCTGGTGGTCGGCCACATAGGAGTAGACGGTGTAGCACAGCCCCCGCTGCTCCCGCAGCTGCTGAAAGAGGCGGGAAGAGCAGCCGCCCCCCAGCAGGGCGTTGAGCAGGGCCACCTGCTGCCGGCGCTCGTCCAGGTAATTGGGAGCGGGAAAGGCCAAAATCAGGTGGTTTTGCTCAATGGCCTTCTTCTTCACGGTGACGGCGGGGCGGTAGGATACGGGGGTGATGGAGGAGGGCTCTCCCGGCTCCAGGGAGGCGAGCAGATCGGTGAGAGACTGCACCTGCCCCTGGGTAAAATTCCCCGCCAGGGAGACCACCAGGTTGCCCGCGTGGTAGTGCTGCTTCTGCCACCGGGCCAGCCACTCCCCGGTCATGTGATTTAGGGTGGACTGGCGGCCCAAGATGGGCCGGGCCAGGGCAGTACCCTTGTAGACGGCGGCAGACAGCCGCTCCGCCACCAGATCCTCTGGGGTGTCCTCATACATGTCGATCTCTTCCAGAATGACCCCGCGCTCCAGGGCCACGTCCTGCTGGGCAAAGCGGGAGTGAAAGAGCATGTCCGACAAAATATCCAGCCCCCGGTCCAGATGGCTGCCCAGGGTGCGGGCGTAAAAGCAGGTGTGTTCCTTGGTGGTGTAGGCGTTGACCTGGCCGCCGATGGCGTCCATATCCTGGGCGAGCTGCCCGGCGGAGCGCCGGGCAGTCCCTTTAAACAGCATGTGCTCAATAAAGTGGGCCGCGCCGTTTTCGGAAGGCGCTTCGTGGCGGGAGCCCACTCCCACAAAAAAGCCCAGGGCGGCGGATTGAGCCTGGGGCAGGTGCTGGGTCAACAGCCTGGCCCCGTTGGGCAAGTTGATCTGTTGGTACATAGAGACCTCCTGGATGACAGCATACGTTTGGGTGCAGTATAGCACAAAAAAACCCTTGCGTCCATGGCGGAAAAATTTTGCCAAAAACGTATAAGGGGCAAAGGCCTTGTCCACAATAGCCTTCGGAGGTGGTTTTGTGAAAAACCAAGGCTTTATGAGAAAGCTGGGCGACTTCATGCTGGGGAAAGGGTTCTACATCGTCCTGTTCCTGTGCGTGGCCGCCATAGGGATTTCGGGCTACTACCTGATCCAGACCGTCGCTCTGGATACCGGCATCTCGGCCCAGGCGGGCGGGGACGCATCGGTGACCATTCCCGACCAGAGTGTGCAGCGGCCGGTGACCCCGGTGGCTCCCCCGGTGCAGGAGAGACCCTCGGTCACCCAGGAGACGCAGACGGTGGAGCCGGTACAGGAGGATGATCCGGAGCCGGTCAAGCAGACCCAAGAGGAGCAGGCGGCCCAGACCCAGCAGGAAGGTACAGTGTCCGATGTATTTACCTGGCCGGTGAAGGGAGCGGTCCTCCGGGACTTCAGTGTAGAGACGCTCTCCCTGGACCCCACCATGGGGGATTGGCGTACCCATGGCGGTCTGGACATTGCTGCCGCCCAGGGGGTGCAGGTGCTGTCCATCAGCGCGGGGACCGTGGCCCAGGTCTATGACGACGATCTGATGGGCACCACCGTGGTAGTGGACCATGGGGGCGGCCTTCAGTCCTGGTACAGCAACCTGTCCGCCGAGACCGCCGTGGCCCAGGGAGACCAGGTGGAGATCGGCTCGGTGCTGGGTACCGTGGGAGGAACTGCCATTGCCGAAGTTGGGGTGGAGCCCCATGTCCATCTGGAGACCATTCTGAACGGAGTCCAGGTGGACCCCAAGGAGTACCTGGACTGACTGTCTGGTGCCTGTAAACAAACCCCGCCCGGAAAGACTTCCGGGCGGGGTTTTGTTATTGGTCCAAAATCGTGGCGCGGATCCGTTGGGAAAAGGCCTCCAGCCGCTCCTCGATCCCAGGCAGGGCCATGGCCTGACCGGGGAAATTGGCTGTCTCAATGAGAGCAAAATGAGGGGGCAGGTAGAAGGACTTGTTCATGTTCATGGCGGAGATGACCTGCCGGGCCAAAATATCTCCCCCGGAGTAGCCCGATACCACCAGGGCAAAGACCGCCTTGTCATAAAAGCGGGTCTGGCGGAACAGGGCGGTGAGGCGGTTGATGAAAGCGGTGAGGTTGGCGGAGAGGGCATCGTTATAATTGGGGCACAGCAGCACCAGGGCGTCCGCCTCCCGCACAGCGGGATAGACCTCCTCCTGCATGACGCCTCCATAGAAGCAGCCCCCACGCTCGCCGAAATGGAGGCACATGGTGTAGGGGCAGCCGGAGCAGTCGGACAGGGTGCCGTTGCGAAGGCCGATCTCCCGGATGTCGCAGCAGTCCTCCAGAGAGCTTTTTACCCTGGCCCACAGGGCCATGGTGTTGGAGGTGTGGTGGCTGGAGGCGTGAAGGGCCAGAAGCTTTGGCCGGGGACGCTTGGGAAAGGTCTCCCCCAGCAGCCGGTCCACCAGTTCCCTTGCGGCGGCGCGGTAGGCCCCCATGAGATCGGTATCCAGATTTTTGGCCTGGACGGCAAAGTTAGCCAGGGAACCGGTGCCCTCCACCAGGGGTCGGCCCGGCAGAGCGCAGCCGGAGCGGTTTACAGCCAGGGCCAGCTCGGCCCCCACCGACTTGGTGTAGAGCTCCCCTGCCCCGTCCACAATGAGAGCGGCGGTGCAGCCCTGGAGCAGGTTGGGCCGGGTGCGCAGCTGGAGGAGCAGCCGGGTATACTCCAGGTTGATGCCCGCCTCCCCCAGGGGGACGGCAAAGAGAAGCTTCTCTCCCGATACCTCCTCCAGCTCCTCCGCGCGGCATACCGTGCGGAAGTCCCGGCCCTCCAGGGCATGCCGCAGCACCCCTTGCAGGCGCATATCCGCCCAGGCGGCGTCGGGAGTGGGGTGAATGACAACAAGGGACATAGGGTCACCTTCTTACAAAATGGACTTCAAATGCTCTGCGGCATCCCGGATGTGGCCGAATAGCTGGTCAGGGATGTGGGGCAGCAGCTCCGTCTCCACCCCGGCGGGGGTGTAGCGGTTCTTGACCCCCATGTAGATCCCGTCCAGGAACACCGACCCGCAGTGCCACTGCCCCCGGAGGGTAAGCAGCAGGGACAGGGCGCCGGAGGACATGGCGGGGGCCACATAGGGCTTAAAACCGATCTCCCGCATGACCAGATTGGCGGTGACCGTCTTTTGGGTCAGCTCCTGGGAGATGGCCTCGTCGTAGTGGTCGATGGAGTTGGCAATGAAAAGCCCGGTGCCGTGGGGGCCGAAGGAGCGGCCCTCGGTGAGGAAAGAGGCCAGCTTGGCTTCCCGCTTGGCAAAGTAGGCCGCCCGTGCGTTCATTACCCCCAGGCCGAAGCCCTGGACCTGCTCAGGGCGCAGGCCCTTGCCGTCAAAGACGCCGTTTTCGTCCTTGTTGCTCTCCAGATAGGCAGTTTTGGCCAGGGGGTCCACCGGGTCGGACACAGCGCACCAAAGCCCCTGGAAGTGGGCGGCCCGTGCCAGCTTGGCGTAGTGGGCCACGATTTTGGCGTTGTTTTCAAACTGATACATCCGCACGTCCTTTACCTGGGAGCCCACAGGGGGGATGCCCTTAGAGGCCACAAAGACGAACATGTCACAGTCGAAAAGCTCCTCGGGCTTGACCACCTTCACTTCGGGGAAGGCATCGTAGTCCCAGGGCAGGGCGATCTGGCCCATCTCAAACTCCCACCGGGCGGTGATCTGGTCGGAGAGGTCGCAGATGCCGATGGATTCGATCACGTCGCCCCCCAGAAGCTTCAATCCCGTGAGCAGGGTGGAGCCCACGTCTCCGATGGCTAGGATGTTGACCCGCTTTTTCCCCGCCTTGGGGGCGGCGGTGAGGACCTGCTCCCAGCCGGCGCGGTTTTGATTGACGGCGGTGAGGCGGCCCTCCCGGATGGCGGCGGCGACGGCCGCGTCCACCTGGGGGTCCGGCAGGCGGGAGGCGTCCAGACTCTCCAGGCTGTGGCCGGCCTCCAGCTGGCCGGGGTGCGTTACCTTGAAGGAGCCCCGGCCCAGTACCGGGTCTCCCCCCACCAGGGCGTAGAGGGGGCCTTCGGTGACGGGGGAAATTTCTGCTCCAAAGCCTTCCATAGGGGTGAGAGAGACCAGATTGCAATCCTGATAGCGGTAATAATACATAACATCACCTTTTTGTTATTGGTTCTGGCGCAAAAGCTGCTCCAGGTCATTTTCCAGATAGACGGAGGCGGACAGGTTGGGGTCGTAGTGCAGGCAGGTCCCTTTATCGGGGCACAGAGGCAGAATGACCGCCTCAGCCAGCCGGGACAGGGTCAGGTTCCGGCCGTAGAGGATGCGGTATTCCTGCTCCAGGGTACGGATGACGTCCAGGGAGCTCTCCAGGCAGGCGCGGGACAGGCGGAACACCGCTTCCCGGCCGCACTCCTCCCGGTAAGAGGGGGTGGCGTAGGGGAGGATGTGGTTGATGCCGGGGAGCATCCCAGGCACCGGGGGATTGGGCCGGCGGACGGTGTTGCCGCCGATGAAGGGGAACAGGGTGGACTCCACAAACCACTGCCGCAGGGTGGGCAGGTAATAGACGCTGTCCACCGGCCGCTCCCAGGCGTTCATCAGGTCCTTGCCGTAGCCGGACAGCACCCCCACCAGCACCATCCGGATAGGGACCCCCTCCCGGCGGAAGATGGGGTCCAGGGCCTTGAAGCGGAAGCCTGGGTGCATAAGGTCGTCCACCAAAATGACCGGCCGGTCAAAGGACTTGATGGTGCGGATCTGGCTGGCGATGGGGGCGTAGTAGGGGAAGGGCTCCATGACGCTTTCGGACAGATCGGGGGAGAACACCTTGTCCGTGTGGATGGTTTTGGTCACGGTGTTGGGCACCATCTTGCCCCGGAGGAGCTTGCCGTAGGGCACGCACATGTTTTCGCCCAGCACCCGCGGGGAGGTGGGCACAGCGGGGACATTATTATAGGCGGTGATCTTTTCCAGAAGCCGCTGGTGGATCATATCGGCGGACAGGGTGAGCACCACCGAGCCGGGATAGAGCTGGGCCAGGGCGGCCTGGATGCGCCGGTGTCCCCGGACCACAGCAGACAATACCCTGGGGTTTCGGTTGAGGGGGTCCTGGATGGTCGTTTCCAGATTTTGAATCAGGACGGTGGGGGCGTGCATATCCGTCTCCCAGATGGGGAGCGCTCCCTCCCGAGCGGCAAAGCCAAAGCGGGAGAGCACATCCTCCAGCAGGGGGGAAATGGTGTTGTCATAGGGGGCATAAATGGCGTAGACACAGGACTCCTCCAGGGCTTTGGCCAGCAGCTCACACAGCAGAAGCTGATGGTAGTCCTTGTGCCGGTCGGAGGTGTCGGCAGCCAGAGAGGTGACCATCAGCACCTTGCCCGAGGCGCGCAGACGGATGTGGTTGGCCAACTCCGTATCCCCCAGAGCGGCAAAAAGCTGGGAGGTGGACAGGGAGCGGTAGCTCACATAGCCCAGTGTGGCGTGGGAGTGGCTGTGACGCAGTACGAGGACGCTGTCCCCCTGCTGGGCGATGGCCGAGCGGAGGACCTCCCGGTCCGGCTGACCGGCAGTGAGGCTGTCCAGCAAAATGGGGTCGGGGACCCCCAGCCACTGAAACTCCAGCTCGCCTGCATCCAGCATGGGCTTGTTCTGACTGTCCCGCAGGTACAGGCCATTTTGATAGATGAAGTCCTGAATGACTGGGTCCACCAGACTGGAAATATCCCGGTTCAGGTCCACATTTTCCCGGATACGGGTGGAGCTGATGTCCTTCAGATGGGAGGGCAGCTGCAGCCGGATCACATCGCCGGTGATGGGCAGGTCACGGGGCAGTTCCTTTTCCCCCGCCCGGCGGAAGATGATGTGGTTCATCCGGTGGATGGAATAGGGCCGGGAGGGGGCCTGGTAGGAGGAGGCGTTGGCCACCACGTCGCTGCCCACCACGATGTAGACCTCCTGGCCGGGGAAGAGCTCCAGCAGATGGCGCAGGTTGGCGGGGTTGGCGATGTTCACGGGGATGTCATCGGGGAACAGGTGGATATGGAAATCCCCCGCCACCGACATGTTGACGATCTGCCGGCGGATCAGGTGAGGCTGGGCCTTTTTGGACCAGGAGAACTCGTCCACGGCCAGATAGACCTCAAAGCCCAGACTGCGGATGGCGTGGACAATGCCCTTGTGAGACAGGGTGAAGGGGTCAAAGGTGCCGGGGAAGAAGGCGATCTTCCGGGGGGTCTCAAAGGTAAAGGGACCGTGATCCAACCGCCGCAGGGCAATAAAGCGGTTGATGTGGGCCAGGGCGGCGGCCCGGTAGAAGAAGGTGAGCCCATCCTGCCGGGGGGATTCCTGGATGAGGAACAAGAGCTTGCGGTAACACAGGGAGAACAGCCGGGCTTTCTCCTCCATGCTCAGCTGGGGGGAGCTGAAGAGAAGCTTACCGATGACCAGCAGGGCCTCCTGGCGCACGGCCTCCCGGTAGTGGGCCAGACCCTGGAGCAGAAGCCCCAGCAGCTCCTGGCGCCGGGCCTCATAGGCGGCGGTGTCCTCGGAAAAGCGCTCCCGGTAGGCGGGGTAGTGCTGGAGCAGGATGCCCACGGTGTTCAGAGCTCCGGCCACAGCGGAGTTATTGGGGGAACCCAGCAGGGACTTGAGCCACAGCACCTGCTCGTCCAGCTCGCTGGGGTGGAGGTAGAGGGCAGCCTCCCCCAAATACTGGGGGATGTATTTGGAGATCTGGTACTGGCCCATCTCCAGGCCCTTGCCCAGCTCCACCACCACCTCGTTGCGCTGGTCCCGGCGCAGGGAGGCCAGGGTGCGCACCAGGGCGGAGCCCGCGGTGTGGCGGACTACCACCCGCTCAGACACCTTGACCAGGTTGGAGAAGTGGGTGGCGATGTGGAGGATGTGGGCCTGGGCCCCGTGGTCCACCTGGTCCCGGAGCAGGTCCACACCGGCCACCTTGACGATCCAGGGGGTGGCGATCTTCAGGTTGTCCAGGAACACCTCGCTGGTGATGTCCGTCTGGTAGAGCAGCTCCTCCAGGTCGGACACATCCTCCCCCGCCCGGCGCAGGATCTTGCTCTTTAAAAACACGGTGGTCAGCTGTGTCCCCTGGACGCTCCGGGCGATTTCCACGATCCGGGCCATCTGGGGGTGGGAGCGGGGGATATTGCGCTCAGTCTCCCGCAGGAACTGAAGGGCAGCGGTGGTGAGGCGCAGATCGTCCGATGCGGCAAAGTGGGCGGCAAAGCGGATGAGCTTCTCCCGTGTCTGCTCCCCGTAGTGCTTGGGGGGCAGGTAGCAGGCCGCATCCAGCAGGGTAAAGGCGGTGTCCGCGTCGGTGTGCTCCGGGTCGTCGTAGTAGTGCAGCAAAGCCCCCAAAAACCGGGGGATGTCCCCGGCACGGGCGTGGAGCAGCATGGACTCCACCACCAGCTTCAGGGTGTAGCCGATGTGGCTGCGCTGCTGCTGGGTCGTCTTGTGGTCGGGGAAGATGATCATGTCCAGATACTGGCTCCACAGGGTAAAGGGGACCTCCTCCGCCGGGTCGTTCTGGGCGTCGGCGGGGACCTCCTTGCGATAGACCAGGTGGAAGCGGGCGATGATCTGGCCGATGAGGGCGCCGGCCTGGCGGCGGATGTCGCCCTCACGGTGCATCAGCAGCTCATAGAGGAAGGTGAGCGCCTGGGTCTTTTGGCGCACCGACAGGTAGGTGAAGTACTCCTCAAAGACGTTGAGGTAGGCACGCAGCTGCTGCCAGCTCTTCACCGAGCGGGCCTCTTCGATGATATTGCCGAACTTCTGCTCGTTGGAGAGCATGTGCATGAGCTGAAGGTTGTGCTCCACCGACAGGAGAATGAGGCTGTTGAGAGTCTCCTGGGGGTTCATGAGGGCGGTGTCCTTGTGGGGCAGAGGGGGCTGGAGCTGCCCGGTGAGATCCACGTCCACCCCCAGGGAGCGCATGTAGTCCTCAAAGTCGTGGAGCTTGCCGTAGACAAATTCATACCGGCGGCGCTTTTTGGAGTCCACATTGTCCAGCTTGGACAAAATCACCTGGAAGGATTCGTCCAGGGGGAAGAGAACGGTGATCTCATTGCCGTCCTTGTCCCGCTCCTGCTTGGAGCGGAAGTCCGCGTAGATGAGCAAAAGGGACTCCACGGACAGGGATTCCAGCTCCAGATCCCAGGTGGAGTGGTTGGAGGCAATGTGGCTGATGGAGTCCATGTTCCGCTCCAAAAGCCACTGGTCCGTGTAGTAGTAGTGAAGGTAGGGCACCCGTTCCCCCGGCCGGCAGCCGAATTTCCCCACGTCGTGGGCAGCGGCAGCGCCGGAAATGAGGGCCAGGTCCACCTCCACTCCGGCCTCCTTCAGGCCGCGGGCGGCGGTCATGGCGATGTAGTGGACCCCGGAGATGTGGCTGAGGGTTTTAAAGGGGGTGAATTCCAGCCCCAGGCGCATAAGCTCATAGAGAAACTCCTCCCGCCAACACCAGAGGAAACGGCGGTATTCCCGGCCCAGGTCATAGGAGGAATATTCCTCCTCGGTGAGGAACTGAAAGTCCATCATGGGATCGAAGGGCAGGGCGGCGCGCTCATGGTCCAGCAGGATCTGCAGGACTGTGAGATAGAACCGGGCGCCCGCCTCGTAGGGCTGGGCATCTGGGACAAAGCCGTTTTGCGGGAACATGGTGCGGCAGATGTATTGGTAGCAGAAGAGGCCCCAGCCCTGCTGGGGCGGCTGGGGACAGAGCTTGTCCAGAATCGGGGCGCATACCTGTAAAATCTGGGTGCAGCTCAGGCGGGCGCGGATGGGAAAAAGCGCGGAGAGACCCTCCGACCAGCCGGGGGTTTTGGTCAGGGCCATGGCGGCCCGGCGGCTGGAGACGGCGGTAAATTTTCGGGAGACCAGGGCCTCCACAATTTCCCGGTTAAGCTGCCGGATCAGTTTATCGTTCACGGATACCACCTCAGCTTGTTACAAAAGTGGGGACGAGGCTATACTTACATTTAGAATAGCACATTTTTTCCCCGAAGAAAAGGAAGAAACAGGCCCCGGAAGGAATTGTTCCGGGGCCTGTGCCATTTGCTATCTGATTTTTCCCAATATGCGCAGGCTGACCACCCGGCCCATGACCGCCCCCAGCAGCAGAATGTTGCAGCACAGGTAGAGCCACACCAGCAGAATGATCAGCGAGGCCAGGGAGCCATAGACCAAAGCGTACCGGGAGGAGATGCCGATAAACCAGGAGAACACCACCGACGCGGCCACGATGGCAAAGGAGGCTACCAGGGAGGAGAGGAGCACCACCACCCGCCGCACTTCTCCACGGGGGGTGCCGGTACGGTAGACGATGAGTACCAGCACCATGACAAAGCAGAAAAGAAGCAGGTAACGAAGCCATACCCACAGCTTAGACAGGGCCTCCAGGGGGAGCAGCCGGGCGATATAGTCAGGCAGGTGGGACTGAAGGAGGGTAAAAAACCAGTCGCCGGTGAAGATGACCACCACGGAGAGATAGACCGTGAGCAAAAAAAGCAGGGACAAAATCACGCTGGCGGCCAGGCGGCGGAAGGGGTGGACCACCTCCCGCTCGTAGAGCTGGTCCATGGTGAGCAGCAGGGTGCGAAGCCCCGCGGAGGCAGAAAAGAGGATGGTAAACAGGCTGGCCAGCAGCAGGGCGGGAGACTGGATGTCCGCCACATAGGAGAGGTAGTCGGACATAATAGTCAGCACACCTGCCGGGAGCAGCTGATCCAGCGTGGTGAGAAAATGCTCCAGATCCAGGTGGAACAGGCCGATGAAGTAGTTGACGCATACCAACAGGGGGAACAGCGTGAGAATTAAAAAGTAGGACAGGGCCGCCGCAGACCGGGATACCCCCACCCGGCCATAGAGGTCGGCCATCTCCAGCGCGAAGGAGACGGGGGAGAGAGAAAGCCATTTTTTCACCGGGCGGACCTCCTTTCCAATAGCAATATATTCTATTATACCAGATTTTTGCCGGGAAAAGGAGGGAAAAAGGCAACGAAAAAAGCCGTCTGCAATCAGACGGCTTTCCACGCGATCAATATAATCAGGCCAGCTTGTTCAGCTTGATGGTCATATTGCTCTTCTTGTTGGCGGCATTGTTCTTGTGCAGCAGACCCTTGGCAGCGGCCTTATCCACAGCCTTGACGGCCACCTTGTAAGCGACATCGGCCTCGCTGCGGTTGCCTTCCGCCACCGCGGCCTCAAACTTCTTGATGTCGGTCTTCAGCGCGGACTTCGCGGCCTTGTTCTGCGCAGCCTTGGTCTCGGACACCAGCACGCGCTTCTTGGCAGACTTAATATTCGGCAAACCAAACACCTCCTCCGATTTTCATCGTTAAATTAGGCGCAATGCGCCTGTGCAGATTTGTATTTTACCATTGGTTCAAGAAAAAATCAACCGTTTTTTCAAAAAAATTTTTGTCTGCGGGATAGTTTTCCTGCTGCGGCAAAAGCTAGGGGTAAAGCGGGAAGCATTCCACAAGATATGGGATTAGGAGGAACTGACATGCAGATACGCCGCACAGACCTGGCCCTGGAGGCCAGGGAGCTTTGGCAGGAGAGTGCGGGAGAGACCACCAGGCTCTCCGGAGTGGAGGCCCACGATGGCCTGCGGGACGGTATCCCGGTGACCACGGTCCGGGTACTGGATGAGCAGGGGGAACAGGCCCTGGGCAAGCCCAGGGGCTGCTATGTCACCCTGACTTTGGAGGGGCTGGAGCGCCGGGAGGAGGACATTTTTCAGCGGGCAGTCCAGGCGGTGGCGGGGGAGCTCTTTGAGCTGATGAAGGACATTCCGCCCCAGGGGCTGGTGCTGGTGGCCGGGCTGGGAAACCGGTCCATCACCCCCGACGCGGTGGGACCGAAGGTCCATGAGCAGACCCTGGTCACCCGCCACCTGGTCCAGCGTCTGCCCCAGCAGTTCGGGGCCCTGCGGCCGGTGGCCTCCCTGGCGGCCGAGGTGCTGGGCTCCACGGGGGTGGAGAGCGGGGAGGTGGTGCGGGCAGTGTGTGAAAAGATCCAGCCCGCCTGCGTCATTGCGGTGGATGCCCTGGCGTCCCGGTCGGTGGAGCGGCTGTGCCGGACTATCCAGCTCTCGGACACGGGGATCACCCCCGGCTCGGGGGTGGGAAACCACCGCCTGGGGCTCAATCGGCAGACCCTTGGAATTCCGGTCATAGCGGTGGGCGTGCCCACGGTGGTGGACGCTGCCACACTGGCTGCCGATTTGATGGGGACCCAGGAGCTTCCCCGGCTGGGCCAGGGACAAGAGCTGTTTGTGACCCCCAAAGACATCGACAGTCAGGTGGCCGATCTGGCCAAGGTCATCGGCTATGGCATAAACCTTGCCCTCCAGCCCGGAATGACGGTGGAGGAGCTGGAACTGCTGCTCAGCTAGCTATCCAAAGGCCAGAAAGAAAAAAATAATGGCCAGGTTAAAGGCATAGACCACCAAAAACCAGAAAAAACGGCTGCGAAATCCAGGGTGCAAACCGCTCACCTCCTTTTTGTCCGCCTTCTAGTGTAGTAACAGGGCGGGGATGAATATACCGGGAAAAATGGGACAGAATAACGGTAATATTTGGGCAGAACGCGAAAGGATGTGATCGTATGGTGAAAGGGATTACCCGCCAGGTCATTTTAGTGAAATCTCCCGATCCCCGTCTGTTTGAGGAGGCCATCTTTATTGTCAAGGAGGAGGCTCTGGCGCGGGAAGGGGTCAGCGCGGAGCGGGTGCTGAAAGAGGCGCGGCAGGCTGCCGACGGCTATCTGAAGCAGGGAAAGGCCTGGAACCGGCGCCTGGAACGGCTGCCTGGTGCGGCCTGGGCAGCGGTGGGCGCCGTGGCAGCCTCGGCGGGCTGGTGGCTGTGGCTGTTTGCCCTGTAACCCCAGCGGGAGGGGAGCATAGAATGGTGTGGAAGGGGGCAGCGGCAGCCCCTTCTACCTCCTTTGTATATACGGTGACTGTACCAATGAGCCGGATTTTTTTATTTCCTCCTTATTCCATGGACCCTGACGACCCGGTCGTCAGGGCCTTTTTTTGCGGGTTTAAGAAAACCTTAATGAAATCCTCATAATTCCTTTAGAGGAAATATCGCAGCTGTATGGTATGCTTCCATACAGTTTAAGGGAACACGTTCCCAAAGGAGTGAATGAGCATGGCGCAGCGGATGAAGACGACGTTGTGTGCCCTGGCTCTGGCGTTGGCGCTGCTGGCGGCCTATGTACAGGAGTGCAGCTGGACGGGAGAGCCGGTCATGGAGCAGAAGTCCGTGGAGACTGCAATTATGGTAATTTCCCTGCCTTGACATGTGGGAGAGCGAAGGAGGAGCACGATGGAGGAAATATTAGCGGTAACCGATTTGAAGAAAATTTATGGACGGGGCGGGGCGGTGACCTGTGCCCTGGACGGGGTGTCCCTGTCTTTGGAGGCAGGAGAATTTGTGGGGGTCATGGGGCCTTCGGGGTCCGGAAAGACCACCCTGCTCAACTGTGTGTCCACCATCGACCGCCCCACGTCCGGGTCCATCATCATTGATGGCAGGCAGCTCACCGGCCTGAAGGGCAAGGAACTGGCCAAATTCCGCCGGGAGCGGCTGGGCTTTATTTTTCAGGACTGCAACCTGCTGGACACCCTCACCGCGGGAGAAAACATTGCTCTGGCCCTCTCCATCACCGGGGCCCCGGCGGGGCAGATCCCCGGCCGGGTGCGGGAGATGGCCGGGCTGCTGGGGATCGAAAACTGCCTGGAGAAATACCCCTATGAGATGTCGGGAGGCCAGCAGCAGCGCTGCGCTGCCGCACGGGCCATGGTGACCCACCCGGCCCTGGTGTTGGCCGACGAGCCCACCGGGGCACTGGACTCCAAAGCGGCCCGGCTGCTTCTGAACTGCCTGGAGACCTTGAACCGGGACCTGGGGGCCACCATCCTTATGGTCACCCACGATGCCTTTACCGCCAGCTGCTGCGGGCGGGTGGTGTTTCTCCGGGACGGGCAGATCTTTTTGGAGCTGAAGCGCGGCGAGGATGACCGCCGGGCCTTCTTCCAAAAGATCATCCGGGTGGTGACGGAGATGGGAGGAGAGATGGCAGATGTTCTCTAAACTGGCCATACGCAATGTGCGCCGGTCCTTCCGGGACTATGGGGTCTATTTTCTCACCCTCACCTTCGGGGTATGCCTGTTTTATACCTTCAACGCCGTCAAGGGGCAGGGGGCCATGGCCTATCTGGCTCAGCGGGAGCACCCGGCGGTAGCGGTCATCCAGATTCTGGTGGATGTGTTCTCCGTGTTTGTGGCGGTGGTGCTGGCCTGTCTCATCCTCTACGCCAACCGCTTTCTCCTGCGCCGGAGGAAGCGGGAGCTGGGGACCTATCTGCTGCTGGGCCTGTCCCAGGGGCAGGTGTCCAGGCTGCTGTTTCTGGAGACCGGGGTCATCGGCCTTGTGTCCCTGGGGGCCGGGCTGGCGCTGGGGGTGCTGGCCTCCTTTGGCCTGTCCGCCCTGACCCTGTCCATGTTCCAGATTGATCTGGCGGGGATGCTGGCCCTGAACTTTTCTGTCCAGGCGGCGGGGAAAACGCTGCTCTCCTTTGGCCTTATTTTTCTGCTGGTGATGGTGTTCAGCGGGGTGCGGGTGTCCCGGAGCCGGCTCATAGACCTTATCTACGGCCAGCGGAAAAATGAGGTGCTGAAGGTGCGCTCCCTCACTCCGGCGGTGATCCAGCTGGCGGCGGGGATTCTCTGCCTGGCGGCGGCCTACGCCACCCTGCTCACCTTTGGCATGGCCATTGCCGTGGCGGTGCTGCCCATCTGCATCCCTATGCTGGCCCTGGGGACGGTGGGAACGCTTTTGATTTTCCGCTCCCTGTCCGGCTTTGTGATGAAGCTGGTCCAGGGGCGGCCCAGCCTCTACTACAAGAACCTGAACCTGTTTACCCTCCGCCAGTGGCTGAGCAAGGTGCACACCACCTACCTGGCCCAGACGGTGGTATGTATTCTCCTGCTGCTGGCTATCGGCATTACCGCAAGCTCAGTGGGCCTCAACAACACCATTGCCTCCCAAAGCAGCTACCAGGCCCCCTTTGACATCACAGTCCAGAACCTCTCCGGAGAGGAGGAGCTGGTGGATGTTGACCAGGTGCTGGGCGATGCGGGCTTTGATACCAAAGAGAAGCTCTCCTGGAGCTACAGCACCGTGTTTTATTATAACGACCCTGAGGTGACTGGCTTTGAAAACGCCAGCGCGGCCCTGCGGGTGTCCGACTACGATGCCCTGCGGCTGCGGCAGGGGAAGCCGGCCTACAGCGGGCTGCTGCCCCACCGGGCGGACCAGCTGGAGGAGGAGCTCACCACCGGCAGCCTGGGGCTGAGCTATGTGCTCATCCCCGATGAGATGGCCCAGAAGCTCTCTCCCTGCCGCCAGATCTGGTCGGCGGACTATGCGGGCGATCCGGAAGCGACGGAAGAGGAGCTCATGGACACCATCCAGTCTCTGGATGTTTCCTTTGCCTCTTGGATCACCACCCGGCTTAACATTTACCAGGATCTGATGGGCAGCAAAATGCTGGCGTTGTTCCTGGGGCTCTATCTGGGCTTTACCTTCCTGCTGGCTGCGGCGGCGGTGCTGGCCCTGCAGCAGCTGAGCCAGGGGGCGGACAACGCAGGGCGGTATGCCCTGCTGCGCCGGCTGGGCGCGGAGGAAACGCTGGTGGCCCGGTCGGCCACCCAGCAGGTGGCTTTGGCCTTTCTGCTCCCCCTGCTCCTGGCGCTGGTCCACAGTGTGGTGGGCATGAAGGCGGCCAACGATCTGATCGCCACGGCGGGAAAGGTGGACAGCGTCTCCAGCAGCGCGGTGACCGCCCTGGTGCTGGTGGTGGTCTATGGAGGCTACTTCCTGGCCACGGCGCTGGCCTGCCGCCGGATGGCAAAAAGTGCATAACCAGGTGCGGGATGGACCGGGGAAACTCATGTTTCCCGGTCCATCCCTTTCATTTTGAGGAAAGGACAGGGGGCAAAAGGCCTCAAATTTGTGGAAAAAATCTCTATGCAGACCGGGACGGAATGATTATAATAATACGGTTCTTTGGAAAGGTATGAAAGAGGCGGGGCGGTGTCCCTGCAAAGAAAGGAGAAGCTATGACCAAAAACTTAACGGTGGGCAGCCCTATGCGGCTGATCGTGGGCTTTGCCCTGCCCACCCTGTTCGGTATGCTCTTTCAGCAGTTTTATAACCTGGTAGACACCATGATCGTGGGTAAGCTGCTGGGGGCGCAGGCTCTGGCCGCTGTGGGCTCCACAGGCTCCATCAACTTTTTTGTCATCGGCTTCTGCATGGGCGTGTGCAACGGCTTTGCCATTCCGGTGGCCCAGCGGATGGGGGCCAACGAGCCGTCCAAAATGCGCCGGTATGTGGCCAACGCCGCCTACCTGGCTGTGCTCTTTGCCCTGGTGCTCACCGTGGCCACGGGGCTTTTGTGCAAGGACATCCTCACCCTGATGCGCACCCCCGCTGATATTTTTGCCAACGCCAATGCCTATATTTTTGTGATCTTTATGGGCATTCCCGCCACCTTCCTCTATAATCTCCTGGCCGGGGTGATCCGTTCCCTGGGGGACAGCAAGACGCCGGTTTACTTCCTGGCCCTGTCCTCCTTCCTCAATATCTTTTTGGACTTTGCCCTCATTTTGTGGTTTGACGCGGGAGTGGCCGGGGCGGCCATTGCCACAGTGGTGTCTCAGGGGATTTCCGGTGTGGCCTGCCTGCTGTACATGCGCCGGGCCTATCCCATCCTGCGCATGACACGGGAGGAGCGCAAGCTGGACCTCCACTCCTGCAAGGTGCTGTGCGCCATGGGGATTCCCATGGGCCTTCAGTATTCGGTGACCGCTGTGGGCTCCATTGTGCTGCAGTCTGCTGTCAATACCCTGGGCAGCGTCTATGTGGCGGCGGTGGCCGCAGGAGCCAAGCTCTTTCAGCTGTTTGCCTGCCCCTTTGACGCCATGGGGGCCACCATGGCCACCTACTGCGGGCAGAATGTGGGGGCCTGCAAGCTCGGCCGTCTGGGCCAGGGCATCCGAGCCTGTGCCCTGCTGGGCCTGGGCTATTCTCTGATCGCCCTGGTGGCTATGCTGCTCTTTGCCCCCCAGTTTGCCATGTTCTTCCTCAACCCCGATGAGGAGCAGCTGACCCTGCTGGTAAAGCTCACCAGCCAGTATGTCATTACCCTTACCGCCTTCTTCTTCCCCCTGGCTCTGGTCAATATTGTCCGCTTCTCCATCCAGGGCATGGGATACAGCACCTTTGCCATTTTGGCCGGCGTGCTGGAGATGTTTGCCAGAACGGTGGTGGGCCTGTGCCTGGTGCCCATGTTTGGGTTTGCTGCCGCCTGCTTTGCCTCCCCTGCCGCCTGGATCTGCGCGGACCTGTTTTTGGTGCCGGCCAGCATGGCCTGCATTGCCAGGCTGCACAAGCTCTACCCCAGTGTGGAAGAAGTGGAGCTGGAGCTGCGGAAAAATCCAGTGTAAAAGCGAAGCTGCCCGGCCCTGAAATGGGGCCGGGCAAAAATTTTTCAAATTTTGTCACCAAGGGGGGAAAAATAGCATCCCTATTATTAGGTGCGTTATGCGGGTAACATAATTCTTAAAATTTTATAAAAATAAAACGGCGCCCCTTGCCGAAGGCAGGGGGAACCGGTATACTAAACTAGAATGACCATCGGGGAGGGGATGACCCTGGAAGAGAAATATTTGAATGTGCCACGGGAGCGGCGGGAACCTGCCCCGCGCCCCAGACCGGAGGGAAGACGGGCCGAAGAACGTTGGGACGAGCCCCCAAGAAGGCGGAAAAAATCGGCCCGGCCGTCTGCCGCCCGGCAGAAGGCAAAGCCCAGGCGTTCCAGGGCAGCGTCCATCGGTCTGGGCTGCTACAAGGCCCTGGTGGTGGTGTCCGCCCTCATTGTGGCGGCCTACATCGGCCTGCAGCTGATGAGCAAGGCCCCGGAGCAGAAGGTGCCGGAAAACAACACCCCGGACAACAACACTGTGGTGGTGGGCGACGGCAGCGGGGACACCAGCCAGGCGGACCCCAACGCCCTGGAGCGCCGGGAGGGGGTCTATAATATCTTCCTGGCGGCCACGGACGTGGAGGGGTTCCGTACCGACACCATGATGGTGCTCAGCTATGACACCGTGGAGCAGAAGGTGGGCGTGGTCTCCATTCCCCGTGATACCATTACCCAGCGGGAGACGGGGAAGAACCCGAAGCTGGTTTATGGCTCGGGCGGCGTGGAGCGGCGGATCGAGGAAATCTCCGATATGCTGGGGATCGTCATTGACGGGTATGTGAAAGTGGACATCAACGGCTTTATTGCCCTGGTAGATTACCTGGATGGGGTGGACTTTTATGTCCCGGTGGATATGAACTATGACGACCCCGTTCAAAACCTGCACATCCACTATCAGAAGGGCATGCAGCACCTGAACGGCCAGCAGGCCATGGAGGTGGCCCGGTACCGCCATGACAATAACAATCCCGATGGCACCCCCGGCCCCAACCAGGACTATACGGATGTGGGACGGACCAAGACCCAGCAGGAGATTCTGATTGCCCTGGCCAAGAAGGTGCTGGCCTGGGACAGCCTGACCAAGATCAACGGCTTTGTGGAGATCTTCAACCAGTATGTGGAGACCGACCTCACCCTGAACAACATGCTCTTCTTTGCCCAGAAGGCCGTGGACCTGGATGTGAACAGCGGCGTAGAGACCGCCACCCTGGAGGGGCGGGGCGATGCCATTTACCAGGGTTTCCTCTGGTGCTTTGAACTGGATGAGGAAAAGACCGTTGAGACGGTGAACCGCCTCATTAACCCCTATGGCCGGGCGCTGACGGCGGAGGATATGAACCTTATGCCGGCAGACAGCTACTATCAATATTAGGAAAGAACCCCCGCAGCCTGTTTGGCTGCGGGGGGATTTTTTCCACAAAACAGGCCGGACATGTGGAATATTTATTCCACGCCTAGGGTCTGGATGAGCAGGTTGCGCAGGGAGATGGCGCTCTGGCGGTTCATGACGATGGAGGCCACGGGATCGGCGGCGGGGGTGGAGATGTTCTCCATGCCCTTGGAGGTAAAGGTGATGGCGTTCTCCATATATTTATAGGCAATGTCCAGGGTGACCTCCAGGATCTCCCCGTCTTTGTCGGATACCTTGCGGATGCCGAAGGAATTGGCGTATTCAGGCTTCATGTTGTGAAACTCCTTTTTCGTAAAATGTGGTGGTATAGCAGAGCGCCTCGCTCTGTCCCGGCGTCAGGCGGCGGATGCCCGTCTTGTCCCGAAGCTCCCGGCCCATAAAGATGCCGTCTGGGAGGGTGGACCAGGGCTCGATGCACACATACCCCGTGTCAAAGGGCTTTGCCTGGGTCCAGAGCCCCAGATAGGGGAAGTCCGGGAAGGTGAGGCCCACTCTGGGATTGCCCTGACGGTCGCACAGGAGGGCCTGAGCCTGGGGCGGGGTGTCCAGAATCATGGTGTCCAGGCCAAAGGTGGCAGGGGTGAGGGGCAGAGCGGAGTTTTGCAGCGCGATCTCCTCCCCCTTCGGGGTGAGCATGAGGTCCTTGTCCATGCCGTAGAAGCGGACCTTGTCCACACCGGGCAGGCGGACAGAGTAGTCGGCCATGGTGAGCCCCTCCCCTACCGGGACCCGGAAGCCGTCGTGGGCACCCAGCTCATAGAGCATCTCCTCCTGGGAGCGGTTCGTGACCCGGTGGGTTTTGGTAAGCTGGTTGTCCTTCAGGGAATACGTTACCGTCAGGGTAAAGGCAAAGGGGTAGACTGCACGGGTCTGGGGGGTATCGGTAAGCTGGAAGGAGACATGGTCCCCTGCCCGCTCCACCACCTCAAACGCCATATCACGGGCAAAGCCGTGGGTGGAGATGGTGTAGGGTGTGCCGCGGAGCAGATAGGTGCTGTCTTTCAGCCGACCGATGAAGGGAAACAGAATGGGGGCCCGGCGGGCCCAGATGTCTTCCCTCCCCTGCCACAGGTACTCCTCGCCGTCGTTGGCGCGGATGGAGGCGAGCTGTGCGCCCAGGGAATCAATCTCTACGGTGAGCGCATGGGATTGAATGGTAACAATCATGGGTGCGAGCCTCCCTTCAAATGCCGTCCGTCCAGAACCGCTTCCACCAGGGTCTCCCCCTCATAACACAGTTTCAGGGAGAAGAAGGGCGTATCCCGGTGGATGAGATCCAGAAAAATCGCATCCCCCTCCCAGTGGGGAATGCGGAGCAGCTGGTCATAGGGCAGCCACTCCAGCTCCCCCTCGTCGCACTCTTTCAGTGTGCCGGTAAACTGGTCGGCGGTAAAAAGGTGCATATACTCGGTGGGCCACCGGTCGGAGACAAAGGTGACCAGTCCCCGGTACTGGTAGCGGGTAAGGGTAAGGCCGGTTTCCTCCCAGACCTCCCGGAGCAGGCAATCTTCGGGGCTCTCCTTGTCCTCGAACTTTCCGCCGATTCCGATCCATTTGTCCTGGTTCAGGTCATTTTTTTTCTTGACCCGGTGGAGCATCAGATAATCCTCTCCCCGGCGGATGTAGCACAGTGTGGTGTTGATCACAGGCATTCCCCCTTTGTAGGCAGTATAACACGCCCGGCGCCCTGGGGCAACGGAAAAATCAAAGCGGCGCGGGGAGAACCCCGCGCCGCGGAAATTAGGAAAAGAGCTCCGCATCCATCAGTTCCACCCATATGGTATGGGAAACGCCCTCCCGCAGATAGGTCAGCTCCACCTGGTCTCCGGGCCCCAGCGTTTGCTTGAGCCGCACCAGATCTTGTGTGCTGGAGATGGACTGCCCGTTGGCGGCCACCAGAATATCCTCAGCCCGCAGGCCCTGGGCATAGGCATCGCTGGTGGGGTCCACATCCAGAAGCTCCAGCCCGCCCTCGGGGAGTTGGACAATGGAGACCGTAAAGCCAAAGGCGGCGGTGCGGATCTCCTCTCCGGCGATCAGGTGGTCGGTCACGTATTTCACACGGGTAGACGGGATGGCAAAGCCCAGGGACTCGGCCGAGCCGTCATCGGCAATGATCTTGATGGTGTTGATGCCCACCACCTGGCCGTATTGGTTGAGCAGAGGGCCGCCGGAATTGCCGAAGTTGATGGCGGCGCTGGTTTGGATGAGCACCATGGTGGAGCCGTCCTCCATGGTCATTTCCCGGTCCAGAGCGGAAATGATCCCGTCGGTAAAGGTGCCTCGATACCCCAGAGAGTCGCCTAAGGCGGATACAGACTCTCCGCATACCAGAGCGTTGGAGTCGCCGAATTCCGCCGCAGGCAGGCCGTCCACATCAATTTTCAGCACGGCCAGATCCTCCTGGGCGCTGAACCCCACCAGGCTGGCGGGGAAGATGCGGTTGTCACTCAGCTGGACGCGCACATCGTTGGCCCCGGCCACCACATGGGCGTTGGTCACGATGTAGCCGTCGGAGGAGAGGATCACCCCGCTGCCGGAGCTGAAGTAGACGTCGGAGTAGGCCTCGATAGAGACCAGGGACTCAATGGCCTTGCTGTGGACCTGGGAGAGGGACAGAGCCTCGCCATGACTCTCATTCAGAGTGAGGGTAAAGCCGGTGCCCGTCTCAGCCTGGGGAATATCCGGGGGCTGGTTGGTGTTCTGGGTCTCCTCCCGCCGGTAATTCTCCTCAGAAAAGGGCTGAGAGGAAAACAGGGAGGCGGGAGAGAAATACTGGTCCAGAAAAATGGTTACCGCACACAGGGACAAAACCAATACCACAAGCCCTGTGACCCACGGCCACCGGGGCCCCCGGCGCCGGGTCCGAAGGACGGGGCGGGACGTCTTTTGGCGGGGAAGGGGAATTTGTACCGGCGGAGGGGGAGAAAAAACCGGGGAGGGCTGTTCCCAGGGACCGCCCTGCCACAGATCGTTTTGATGATGATGCTCCATACATTTCCTCCCAGTGGCCCAGGGCCGTAAGATCAAGCAACGGTGATTATGCCAGCGTCAGTGTAAAGGTGAACTGGGTCACCCCATCCTCGCTGGTGACATTGATGGTCTCTTTCAGGTTGCCCAAAATCGTTTTCACAATGTACAACCCCAAACCAACCCCCTCCCGGTCCATGGAGCGGGAGTAGTCCGCCTTGTGGAACCGGTCAAAGAGCAGGGGGAGCTCCTCCGGGGGAATGGTGGCCCCCAGATTGCGGATACAGGTGACAGCCTTGCCGTCCTTCTTCGTGATCTGGACGGTGATGGTAGTGCCTGGCGCGGCAAATTTGGCCGCGTTGTCCAGCAGGTTATAGCATACCTGGGTGACCGAGTCGGGGTCGCCCCATACCATCAGCTTTTCCTGGGGCATCTGTACGTCCACATCCAGGTTGCGGCCGGTGATCTTGCTCTCCAGGCTGATGAGCACCTGAGACATGGTCTCGGTCAGATCGAAGGTCTCCTGGGCGGTGATGGAATTCTCCGCCAGGGCGTTGAGCCGGGACAGATCCAGCATCCGCCGTACCAGGCGGGAGAGCCGGCGGGTCTCGGACACCACGATCTGAAGGGATTCCCGCTCCCGCTCGGGGGGAATGGTTCCGTCCAGAATTCCCTCGGCAAAGCCGGAGATGGTGGTCATGGGGGTTTTCAGCTCGTGGGAGATGTTGGCGATAAATTCTGCACGCTGGGTCTCCACCTTCTCCAGGGAGTTGGCCATGGCGTTAAAGGCCTCGGCCAGGGTGCTGATCTCGTCGCAGCGCCCCTCGTAGCTGGTGACCCGCACGTCAAACTCTCCCTGCCCAAATTTTCGGGCGGCCTCTGCCATTTCGTTCAGGGGCCGGGCCTGGTGGGCGGAGGTAATGGTACTGGCCACTACGGAGATGAGCAGCACCACCACGGCGGAAAAGAAGAAAATGGTGGCGGTGGCCGACCACATCTGAGAGAGGTTGGAGGCGTCGGCGGAGACCAGGACCAGGCCCTGGTTGACCGTCTGCCCAAAAACGGAAATGTTGATGGGCAATCCGGCGGTGTACCGGCGCTCGGGATAAATTCCTTCCAGGCTGGTCAGACCAGCATAGGTCCCATGGTTCAGCACTTGGTTAGTGACGGAGGCGGGCAGAACGGCATTTTTATAATCATAAATTTTGGAGCCGTCGGTGGCGTAGAGGATTTCTCCGTCCGGCCCGGCGACGATGACAAAGGAGTCGGAGATCAGGGCGATATTGGCCACATAGTTGCTGTAAAGCTCGTCCTGAATGTCCCGGTATTCCTTGTAATACAGGGCGGTAAAGCCGGCAATATACCCTGCGTTGCGCTCCATGGACTCCCGCTTTTCTGAAATAAGGTACCGGTAGGACAGCAGCATAAAAGCGGCGGACAGGAGCGTAAAGGACAGGATCATAATGCCCACCATCATGGTCAGCTGACGCTTATAGAGAGACCGCAAAACGCCTCACCTCCTTAACATGGTATTCGGAACGGAAAATCAAGAGGCAGGGCCCACCTCAAACTTATAGCCCACGCCCCAGACGGTTTTCAGCCGCCACTGGTCGCTGACATTTTCCAGCTTCTCCCGCAGGCGCTTGATGTGCACGTCTACAGTGCGGCTGTCGCCGAAGTAGTCAAAGCCCCAGACCTCGTCCAGAAGCTGGTTGCGGGTAAATACCCGGTTGGGAGAGGAGGCCAGATGGAACAGCAGCTCCAGCTCCTTGGGCGGGGTGTCCACCCGCTGGTTGTCTACCAGCAGCTCATAGGAGTCCAGGTTGATGACCAGCTTGTCAAAGGAGAGCTTTTTCTCTCCAGGCTCCTCCTCGGCGCCGGTTCTGCGCAGCACCGCATGGATCCGGGCCAGGACTTCCTTCATTTCAAAGGGTTTTACAATATAGTCGTCCGCCCCCTGTTCCAGACCGGCCACCTTGTCCTCGGTCTGGCCCTTGGCGGTGAGCATGATGACGGGGGTCTTCTCCGTTTCCCGGATCTTTTTCAGTACAGACCAGCCGTCCATAATGGGCAGCATGATGTCCAGCAGCACCAGATCGGGCTGAAAGGAGCGAAACAGCTCCACTCCCCGTCCTCCGTCCTTGGCTACCTGGGTCTCAAAGCCCTCCTTCTCTAAATAGAGGTGGAGCAGCTCTGCGATATTTCCGTCGTCTTCCACGATCAAAACCTTTTTGGGCATAAGTGTCACCCCATCCTAAGTAATTTATAGTTTATGATACCGCAATTATTATACCGCAAATGGAACGTCTTGGGTGAATAATTTGTGAATTACGGGGTGGAGGAGGCTTTTTGGTCTCCTCTTCCGTCCACATAGGAGTGGTCCACCTGGATCACCGCGTAGTACCGGGGGGAGAGGGCGTGGATGGCCTGGGAGAGTTCCTCGCATACCTGGTGGTCCGTCAGGCGGAAGCCATAGGGGACCACCACATCAAAGATGATATTGGTATGGATGGGGCCGGCCGTCATCCGGAAATCGTGGGTGGACAGCGCCGGGTCCAGCTTCTTGGCAAGGGCATCCACCTGGGCGCGCAGGGCAGAGGTGCTGTCGTCGCAGACCACGGGGTCCATATGAATCACCGTCTCAATATGGTGCTTGGCCTTCAATTCCCGCTCAATGTGGTCGATGATGTCGTGGATTTCCAGCAGGTCGCCGTCGGCGGGGACCTCCGCGTGGAAGGACATCATGGCCCGGCCGGGGCCGTAGTCGTGATAGACCAGGTCGTGGATACCCAGAATGTGGTCGTGGCCCAGCACCAGCTTGTCAATATCGGCGGCCAGCTCCGGGTCCATAGGCCGGCCCAGAAGGGGGTCCAGAGTGTCCCGAGCGGCCTCCCAGCCGGTTTTTAAAATGAAGGCGCACACCAAAAGGCCGGCCAGGCCATCCACATGGAGCTGGAAGAAGTGGCACAGCAGGGTGGACACAAGGACCACCCCGGTGGAGAGCGTGTCAGAGAGGGAGTCGGCGGCGGTGGCCTGCATGGCCGCCGAGCCGATAGTCCGCCCCAAAGCCCGGTTAAACCAGAACATCCAGAATTTTACCAGAATGGCGGCACACAGAATGCCCACCGCCAGGGGAGAAAATTCGGGCGTGGAGCCATGGAGCAGAGAATCCACGGCGGAGCGGCCCACCTCCACCCCCATCAGGAGAATGGCCAGGGAGACAATCAGCCCGGCTACATATTCCATTCTTCCGTGGCCAAAGGGGTGCTCTGCGTCCGCCTCCTGTCCGGCCAGGCGAAATCCAATGAGGGTGACCACGGAGGTGGCTGCATCAGAGAGGTTGTTGAGGCCGTCCGCGGTCATGGCCACCGAGGCGGTGAGCAGCCCTGCCAGCAGCTTGCCGGCGGATAACAGCAGGTTGAGAAAAATACCCATTCCGCCGGCGATTGTTCCGCACCGGCGGCGGACCTGGGGGGAATTGGGGTCCTCCCCACGCAGGCAAAACTGAAGAATCATATTCACGGGAAACGTCCACCTCGCAAAGAAAAATTGTGAGCAAAGAATTAACCATTATTATGGCACGAGGCCCTGAGGCAAGTCAAGCGGGAATCCGCCGTCCACCCCGGAAACATTCACAAAAAGTTCATTTTATAGTCATGGTTTTGCCTTATTCTTAGTCTATGATGTCATTGTAGCCAAGTGAACAAGACATATCTCTATTCTCTCTCTCCTTTACAACACACAGGCAAAAAGCCCCGGTCAGGCAGCCGGGGCTTTTTGTCGCAATGGGAAGAATAACGTTAACAAAAAGTTCACGAGAAAGTCACGATTTTGCCTTAAATTTCATTTATCATATGCTTGTAGCAAAGCTACAAACTGTATCTCCCATTTCTCCCTCTCCTTTTACAACACACACAGGCAAAGGGCCCTGACCGAATGGTCAGGGCCCTTTGTCGTGCTGGGGGTGAAGGGGGAGGAGGATTATGATTCAATCTCCATCATCTTGGCTACCCGCCGGGCGTGGCGGCCTCCCTCAAATTCAGTGGACAAAAAGGTGTCCACAATGCGCTCGGCCAGCATGGGGCCCACGATCCCCGCGCCCATGGCCAGCATATTGGCGTCGTTGTGCCGGCGGGTCATCTCCGCGGACAGCACATCTCCGCACAGGGCGCAGCGGATGCCCTTGACCTTGTTGGCGGAGATGGAGATGCCGATGCCGGTGGTGCAGATGACGATGCCCCGTTCGCACTGGCCGCTGGCTACCGCCTCGGCGGCGGGCTTGGCAAAATCGGGGTAGTCACAGCTGTCGGTACTGTTGGTGCCGAAGTCCTCGCAGGTAATGCCCTTCGCGGCCAGATAGGCCTTGATGTGCTCCTTGAGCATATATCCTCCGTGATCGGAAGCAATGGCGATCATATCAGTTTCCTCCTGTACTGGTTCCTGTGTAAGGAACGGAGTTCTGATTCTATTTTAATCGATTTTTGCAATAATTGCAAGGAAAAAAGCATGTCCCTCCGGCTGAATGACCGGAGGGACATGCGTTTGGGAAAAAATCAGACCATCAGGGAGCACACCAGCTGGGTGTACTCGGCGGGGTCCTCCAGAGGCAGATCGGCCAGGAGCAGAGCCTGGGCGTACAGCAGCTTGGCGTACTTGGCTACGGTATCCTGGTCTCCGGCCTCCACGGCCCGCTTCAGGGCGGCAAAGGGGGCGGCGTCGGGATTCAGTTCCAGCACCCGGTCAGCCTTCATGTGGGCGCTGCCCTCCACCTTGCGCATATACTTTTCCATCTCCAGAGAGACGGGGCCGTCGGCGGTGAGGCAGCAGGCGCCGGACTTGAGAATGGAGGAGATGCGCACTTCCTTCACCTGGTCACCCAGGGCTTCCTTCACGGCATCCAGCACATCCTTGCCGGCCTCGGCCTTCTCCTCGGCGGCCTTCTTCTCCTCCTCGGTCTGAGGCAGGGCGTCCTCCTCGTTGACGGACTTGAACTGTTTGCCGTCAAGTTCACCCAGGGCCTTCATCACAAAATCGTCCACATCCTCGGTGCAGTAGAGGATCTCATAGCCCTTGTCCAGAATCCGCTCCACCTGGGGCAGCTTTGCGATCTTTTCCACGCTCTCGCCGCAGGCGTAGTAGTAGAAGGGCTGGTCCTCGGGCATACGGTCTTTATAGGCGGCCAGAGTGGTGTTCTTCCCCTCCTTGGAGGACCAGAACAGCAGCAGGTCCTGGAGCACATCCTTGTGGGCGCCGTAGTCGGCCACCACGCCGTACTTGATCTGGGTGCCGAAGGCGCCCCAGAACTTCTCGTACTTCTCCCGGTCGTCCTTCTGCATTTTCAGCAGCTCAGACTTGATCTTCTTCTCCAGGGCGGAGGCGATGACCTTCAGCTGGCGGGTATGCTGGAGGACCTCACGGCTGATGTTCAGGGAGAAGTCAGCGGAGTCCACCACGCCCTTGACAAAGCGGAAGTGGTCGGGGAGCAGGTCGGCGCATTTGTCCATAATGAGCACCCCGGAGGAGTAAAGCTGCAGTCCTTTCTGGTACTCACGGGTGTAGAAGTCATAGGGGGTCTGGGCGGGGATATACAGCATGGCCTTATAGGTCACCGCGCCCTCGGCACTGGTGTGGATAACGGCCAGGGGGTCCTGCCAGTCGTTGAACTTCTCCTTATAGAAGGCGTTATACTCCTCGGGCTTTACCTTGGACTTCTGACGCTGCCACAGGGGCACCATGGAGTTAAGGGTCTTCCACTCCTTCACGGTCTCCCACTCGGGCTTGTAGTCCTCCCCGGCGTCGGCGGGCTTTTCCTTCTGGCGGTAGTCCTCTACCTCCATGACGATGGGGTAGCGGATATAGTCGGAGTATTTTTTGATCAGCTCCTGTAATTTATAAGTCTCCAGATACGGATCGTAGTTTTCCTCGTCGGCGTTGGGCTTGATGTGCATGATGATATCGGTGCCGGGGGCGTCCTTCTCGCAGGGGGTGATGGTGTAGCCGTCGGCCCCGTCGGACTGCCACATAAAGGCCTCGTCGCTGCCCCAGGCACGGGACACCACGGTCACATGGTCGGCCACCATAAAGGCGGAGTAGAAGCCCACGCCGAACTGGCCAATGACGTCAATTTTGTCGGCGGCCTTGTCATCCTCGCTGAGATTGGCCTTGAACTGGCCGGAGCCGCTGTGGGCAATGACGCCCAGGTTGTTCTCCAGATCTTCCTTCGTCATGCCGATGCCGTTGTCGGACACGGTGAGGGTGCGCATCTCCTTGTTGGGGACGATGGTGATCTTCAGGTCCTTGCGCTTCACATCCACGCTGTCGTCGGTGAGAGACTTGTAGGCCAGCTTGTCCTCTGCATCACTGGCGTTGGAGATAAGCTCCCGGAGAAAGATCTCCTTGTGGGTGTAGATGGAGTTGACCATCAGGTCCAGCAGCCGCTTGGATTCGGCCTTAAACTGCTTCTTTGCCATGATTTCTGATTCCTCCGTGTATAGTAAAGTTTATTTATAACAAATAAAAGAAATAACGTTAGCACTCATAATTCCTGAGTGCTAACGTTATCATAGCGCACTTGTTGTAAAAAAGCAAGGGTGTTCACAGTTTTTTTACAGTTCCGCCTTAACCGGGCAGACCAGCATAGGTGCGGCGGATACAGGTCCCGGTTTGGGGCTGATAGTAGGAGATGCAGTTGTCCTGGACGACCTCAATGAGCCCATTGACCAGATAGCAAAAGCTTCCCGTTCCGCCAGGCAGGGTATAGAGCTCGTTTCCGTCCCGGTCAAGGATCCGCCATTCCGGTCCCTGGGGGATGGCGAACAGCAGGGGGCCGCCCTCTCGGGTGCCGTCCAGCGGGGTAAGGTCTCCCTTTTGAACCGGGATCAAAATGTTTCCCTCCAGGTCGGTGACGGCGAAGATGCTGCCCTGTTCATCCCAGCTGAGGAAATAGACCCGGTCGCCGCCCACCACCGAGGGGTAGTCGTCCTGGGGAATGGGAGAGGGAAGGGTGTAGGACGTCTCACCCAGAGAGAGGGTGATGGTGCCGTCCTCATGGGACACAGGGGCCCAGGAGAGGGACTGGTTCCAGTAGGCGTCCCACCCGGTAAACCACTCCTCGGCGCTGGTGGCGGAGACTTCCCCGGTGGCGGGGTCCAGGAAGCGGGCAATTTGGTTGGCGTCTCCGTAGGTGCCCAGAAAGAGCAGGCCGTCCTTCCACTGGACGGAGCCTGTGGCGTCGCCGGTAAACCAGGGGATGGCGTTCGGGTCGTCGATGCCCAGTTCGGCCCAGGTAAACTGGCCCGTTTTTTCCCCGGTCTGGGCGCTGATCAGGGTCAGACCCTCCCCGTTTCCGGCGGCGATCCCGTCCGGGTAGGGGATGACGCCCCAGTACTGATAATCGGTCCACCAGCTGCCGTCCTGGACAGCCAGGGCCACCAGGGTGCCGGTGCCGGGCCTGCCCCGATCGGGATTGCCCTGAGTCAGGATGTAGACGGGGAGAGAGTGGTCCTGGCGCTGCCCCTGGTCATCCAACTGGGAGTAGCCGCAGCGGGTGATGGAGGAGCACACCGCATCCATGACCAAAGTGCCGTCCTGGGTCATCAGCCCATAGAACCAGGTGGGCGAGGTATAGGCGGGCTCCTCCTCCCACCAGGCCAGGGTCAGGCCCTGGCTTCCTGCAAAGGGAAGCAGGGGGCCGTAGGAACTGCGGGGAATGAGCTCAGGGGTATACTGCTCGTAGAACCGCCCCCCTACGGCGGGGAGAGCATCTTCTTCCTGGAGAACAGACCAGTCGGTCTGGACGTTGGGGCCGGCGGGGAGCTGGGAGGTGCCGCCCGTTTGGGGGGCGCACCCAGCCAGCAGGACCCCGGCCAGGGCCAGTGCGGCCCATTTGCCACGGGGCTTCATCCTACTCCACTCCTTCCATAACGGGCACATAGCCCTCCATGGCTGCCAACTTCTGGCCCTCGGCGCCCAGCACCCAGTCGTAGAGGATTCGGGTGGGACTGTCGGAGGGGGTGTTCTGGTCAATGGCTACATAGTAGGGGTTCAGGAAGGGATAGCTGCCGTCCTGGATGCTCTGGGCGTTGGGGGTGACGCCGTCAATGGACAAAACCTTCAGCCCCCGTGCCATCTCCATGTCATTGGCGTAGTAATAGACGGTAAAGCCGATGGCGGAGGGGGTGTTGTCATACTGCCGCACCGCATCGATGAGCCCCTGCATGGAGTCGGGCACCCAGGCCTCGGGGGCTTCCATGGGGCTTTGGCCGTCCATGACCAGCTTTTCAAACATGGTCTGGCTGCCCGCGCCCTGGTTGCGCTGGAAGGGGACAATGTCCAGGCTGCTGCCGCCCACCTCGTTCCAGTTGGTGATCTCCCCGGTGTAGATGTCCCGCACCTGCTCAGAGGTCAGGTTGTCCACCGGGTTGTCCTCATTGACCACAAAGACCAGGGCATCCGTGGCAAAGGGGGTGTAGTGCCAGTGCCCCTCCTCCTGGAGCTGGGCCAGGACCTCTCCCTCCGGCTCCGCCGCCAGCACCAGGTCCCGCTCTCCGGCCATGAGATTGCGGTAGGACTGGGTGGTGCGGGAGAAGCTGACCAGATCGGCCACCTGCTCGGGCTCCTCCCCCAACAAAACGGCGCACATGGCCTTTGCCAGCGGGACAGTAGAGGTGGAGCCGTCCAGCCGGGGCAGGTTTTCCCTGGTAAACACAAAGGGGGCCTGGGAAGCGCTGGACGCGGGAGCAGAGGAGGCGGAGCCTCCCTGGGCAGTTTTGGGGGAACAGGCGGTAAGGACCACCGCCAGGGAAAGGGCGGCGGCTATGCAAGATAAGACACGTTTCATCATAAAGTTCCTCCTGTCAGGTGGAAAAAAGGATCGGCCCGTGGGAATCTGTTCCCACCGGGTAAGCTTATTATAGCAGGGGGAAATGCCGGTTATCATCACAAAATCTCTGCAAATCAGCTACAAATCAGTGACAAATCCTTAAGAATTCTTAAAATATAAAAATTACATTAAAAACGGTCCCAGGGGTTGACAAAGGAATATGAATGTATTATTGTACTAGATACATAATACAATAATACAAACAAGGAGGCGCACCTATGGATTGGAAGCTCACCGATGACCGGCCCATCTGGCTCCAGCTGACGGAACAGATGACCCGGCGGATCATCACCGGGGTCTACCCGCCGGGGAGCAGGCTGCCCTCGGTGCGGGAGCTGGCCGCCGAAGCGGGGGTCAATCCCAACACCATGCAGCGCTCCCTGGCCCAGCTGGAGCAGGATGGCCTTGCCAAAGCGGACCGTACCGCCGGGCGCATGGTCACCCAGGACACCGCGGTGCTGGAAGCTGTCCGGCGCTCCCAGGCCCGTGTGGTGATGGAACAATATTTTCATGCTATGGCGGAACTGGGTTATACGCCCGATGAGGCCACGGCACTGTTGAAGGAGGAGAAGCGATGAGTGAGCAATTGATTGTCTGCCGGGGGCTGTCCAAAGCCTACGGCCGCAAGACGGCCCTGTCCGGCGTGGATTTAGAGGTAGGCCGGGGGCGGATCGTGGGCCTGCTGGGCCCCAACGGGAGCGGCAAGACGACGCTGATCAAATTGATGTGCGGCCTGCTCCAGCCCACCACCGGGGAGATCGAGATCGGCGGTTTGCCCGTGGGGGTAGCGACCAAGGCCCAGGTGAGCTATCTGCCCGACCGGATGTACTTTGCCAACTGGATGCGGGCGGTGGACCTGTTCGACCTGTTCCGGGATTTTTACCGGGACTTTGACTACGAAAAGGCCATTGCCATGTGCCGCAGTCTGGGGGTGGAGCCTCAGGACCGGCTGAAGACCATGTCCAAAGGCATGAAGGAGAAGGTGCAGCTGGTGCTGGTCATGGCCCGGAAGGCCCAGCTCTATCTGCTGGACGAGCCCATTGCCGGGGTGGACCCCGCGGCCCGTGATTTTATTCTCCACACCATTTTGACCAACTACAATGAGGAGGGCACCGTCCTCATCTCCACCCACTTGATCTCCGACATAGAAAAGGTGCTGGACGAGGCTATTTTCCTGAAAACCGGCAAGGTCATGCTCCACGATACGGTAGACCATATCCGGGAGACCCAGGGGAAGAGCGTGGATGCCCTGTTCCGGGAGATCTTTCGGGCACAGCCGCTGGAAGGAGGAGAATTCTGATGCTGGGAAAACTATTCAAATAATTTGTTTTGCATTTCAACGATATTTGCCAACGCACCTTATAATAGCAACCGAGTGTTATTATTTATATCAATTTGAACGGTCAAAGGGCTGTGTTATTTCCCGTTTGATAACTCATCATCGCCATGATATAATACAAGAAAAAGTCATGGAGCGGTATGGGTATGGCACAAAAAACGACTGATATTAGAATAGCGGAACTGCGGCACAATTTTTCGGAATATCTTAAAGCACAGGGCAAAAAGTCATATGGAACTACCGTATCGGATGCCTTTTATCTGTATAGAAATGCCCCCAATTTCGACTTTATGGCTCTGCTGGATATTGGGGAAATACAACAGTTTCAAAACAGGGCAAATGAGCAGTTAAAAAGTATCCTGTCTGAAAAGTCCTCTTCTGCGGGGAACAATATAGGAGCATACACCAGTGCGATAACGCAACTGTGGAGATATGTTCAGAAAAACCGTATTCCCAATAGTGTACCTCCTGCCAATCTTACATACGCCCCGCCCCAAATGGATTCCCATATACCTCGCCCATCGTGCGAAGAAGTAGATAAGTATTTGTATAGATGGAATACCACTCCCGACCTGTTTCAGCCAGAAACCGTATTGAAAAAACTATTTACGGAAACCTGTCCAAGGAATAACTCGATTGACGACATTATCCTAAAAACTGCTGCCCTTAATACCGTTTATAACACCTATATCTATTCTGTTTATCCCGTTGCACAGCACATCCTTTCCCTCGATATTGATAAGCGGCTTGCTGTGGGCGATGAATCCCTTGTTAATGAACTCATGCGGGTATTTTATACCGATGGGGGGAAAATAGAGCATTACTCTTTCGCAACAAAATATTGTAGTTTCCATAACTCGGACGCATTTCCTATCTATGATAGTTATGTAGACAAAATACTGCAATACTATCGGAATCAAGAGGGATTTTCTGTGTTCAAAAATAGTGACTTGAAAAATTACCCTCATTTTAAGCGCATTCTGTCTGATTTCCGGCATTATTTTGGACTGGAAAAGTACACCACAAAAGAACTCGATCAATATTTATGGCAGTTTGGCAAAGAGTATTTCAAATAAAAGTACGCCTGTAACAATCTCGCTACGAGAGCGGTTGTTACAGGCGTTTTTCTTTTTGGCGTGTAGTTTGTTGCTCTGTGCGCTGTAATTGCGAGAGAACGCAGGTGAGCGGACGAGAGCAGCTAGCCGTGGTCTTTCTTTGACTGCTGTAAAGCGGCAAGAGCAGACGGATAAGGCTTTTCATCAATAAGCCTTTGCAAAGTAGTCTGCTTGCTGGAAAAAAGTTCGCCCTTAAAAAGTTTCCAGCCTTCAACAATAAACTTTTCACTCATAGTTCCTTATTCTCCTTTCGCTGTTTCTATCATGCTGTTTGTAGTAACTGTCCTCTCTGCCGAGGGGTAAGGCGTGACAGTATATCTTTTCAACGCTTCATCAAAAGACAGTTCCTTTCTTTTCTGTCTGTATATACGCATATACTCCCGTCTGTGTTTTCGCTTTAACTCCTCTGGCTTTTTTGGCCGCGCCAAATTTTTTCGCCCCTTTCTCTTTTCGCTGTTTATACTGTTTCGAGTTAAAAATAGTCTGTTTACTCAGCCGCAAACCTGCGAACCGTAAACGCTATATTGTTATTACATAACACTTCACCGCCTTTTGCAGACTTCCGTAAAAGTCCCACAGCACAATGGCTTTAGAAAATGCTCCCTAAATGAGAAGCGTACAATTTTGCCCGTTATACACGACGCAAAATTGTACTCTGCCTCTCGATATATTCTGTTGTCTGCGCTATCCGTTCTGCTGTTTTCAAGTGCTGTTTGGAATATTTGCAGTCTGGATGGCTTTTCCTCATGCTCTCTATAATGCGCTCGGCGCAACTGCTTGCCCCGTAGCCCTCCACCATGATATGAAGGTGCGGCGGCTCGTCTGTGCAGGGCGTTACCCGCTCGCCGTTGTGTATGCGCTTTTCAGAACAGATAAAGCGTTTCCTGCCGCCCTCGCTCTTTGGCTTGTCATAACCCATTTTGCCGTACCACTGTGAACTCGTGACAGATAGGCCGAGCAGAAAGGTTATGTCCTCGTCCTGTTTCTTCTTTAGCCTAATACACACAGCCCGAAGTCGGTTTAATTCTTTCTCTGCCTGTTCTACGCTGTCAAACTTGCGAGGGTCGTTCAGAAAATAGGCTGTATCGACTTTCCTGTTCATTTCACCCCCTCCTGTTTGCTTGGCGTAATACTATTTTACAATCCGAAAAGGGAGAAATAAAGCGGATTTTGTCATATTTCAGCAAGTTCTACGATTACAACAACCGCCCCTTTCATTTTCCTAAGAAAAAAATAGAGCCGAAAACAGCACCTTGCACAAAAGCAAAAAGCAAGCCGCAAACATCTCTGCGACTTGCCTTTAGACCCATTGAAAATACTGCTTTTTTAGCCGTTGATAAACACCGTTGAAATGCAATATAAAACCAATATGATTTTCGCGCCATGTGGAAGCGGTTTTCCATTATTTGGCTGGCGGCCCTGGTCATTGCGCTGATCAACCGCTTTACCCTCCCCTTCAACCAGGGGAGCAACAACGGCGTTGGAGGAGAAAATGAGCTGCTGGCCGTGATCACCATTTCGGTGTTTATGGGTGTGATGTGTGCCATGTTTGTGGTGGCCATGGTCTTTGTCCTGACCCGGTTCTACCGGGGGCTGCTGGGGGACGAGGGCTACCTTATGCACACCCTGCCGGTGAAAACCTGGCAGCTGGTGTTCTCCAAGCTGCTGTGCGCAGTTGTGGTGACGGTCATCAATGTGGCGGTGTCCTTCCTGGCCATGTTCCTCATGATGCCCATTCATTGGATAGAGCTGTTTGACATGGAGCTGTGGAAACGCCTCGTGCAAGGCCTGCTGCTGCAGCCGAATGCCCTGTTGTACTTGGCAGAATTTTTCCTGCTGTGTGTCGTGGCCCTGACCCTGATGGTGACCATGGTATATCTGTCCATGGCCCTGGGCCATCTGTTTACCCGCCATCGGGTCTTGATGAGCGTGGCGGCCTTCTTCGCACTGGACGTTGTGGGAAACCTGATAATCAGCCTGGTCAACGAGCTGGGGCTGCTGGGATTTTTGGACAAACTAGCGGTGTGGGGCGGCCACACAGGCTTTTGGGTGGGAATCAGTCTGATGCTCATTCCCGCTGTGCTGATGTTTTTGGCCACCAGCTATCTTTTGAAACACCGCTTGAATCTGGAGTAAGAAAGAGGGAGAACGATGAACGCCTGGCCGGTCTTTACCATTGCCTTTGCCGCTGTCGTGCTCCAGGCGTGGATCAGCCGCCGGGGGGAGCGCCACTGGTATATGGGCTGCATTGTCCCGCTGATTTACGGAGGGGTAGTGGCCTGGATGTTCCGGGGGGAGGATCTGCTGCTGTCTTTGCAGATCATCCTGTTCGGCGCGGTCATTCCCATTTTTCTGCTGCTCTCCCTGCGCAGAAAGGAAAAAAGGGAGCAAACGGACGACAGTCCTTCGGAAACGTGAAAAAAGCCGCCCGGCACATCGGTGCCGGGCGGCTTTTGATCAAATTCGTTACTTGTTGTAGGAATCAAAGGAGTCCAGAATTTCCTGACGGGGAGCGGGGGTGAGCAGGGAGACCACCACAATGGCCAGCAGGGCACAGGCAAAGGCGGGCAGAAGCTCGTAAATGTCCCAGATGCCGCCCATAGGACGGATCAGGAATTTCCACACGAAAATCATCACGCCGCCTACCACCAGGCCAGCCATAATGCCCTGGCGGTTGCTGCGCTTCCAGAACAGGGCACAGAGCATGGCCGGACCGAAGGTAGCGCCGAAGCCGGCCCAGGCAAAGGACACGATCTGGAACACATTGCTGTTGGGATCGGCGGCCAGGAAAATGGCGATCACCGCGATGCAGATGACCGTAAGCCGGGCGATGCGCATGTTCTGCTTTTCCGTAAGCTTAATGCCAAACACGTTCTGCACGATGTTTTCGGAAAAGGCGGAGGAGGCGGCCAGCAGCTGGGAGTCAGCGGTGGACATGGTGGCGGCCAGGATACCGGCCAGGATACAGCCGGCCACAATGGCGGGGAAGATGCCATAGCTGGACAGCAGGTCGGACAGGCGGACGATCACCGTCTCGGTGGCGCTGCCCTCCAGGAAGGGGATGCGGCCGGCAGAGGATACGGCGTGGCCCACGATGCCGATGAGCACCGCCACCCCCATGGAGATCACCACCCACACGGAGGCGATCCGGCGGGAGAGCTTCAGCTCGTTTTCATCCCGGATGGCCATAAAGCGCACCAGAATGTGGGGCATTCCAAAGTAGCCCAGGCCCCAGGCCATCATGGAGACGATGCGGATCATGCCATAGGGCTCGGCACTGTTGGTGGCCGCGTTGTAGGTCTGGCCGAAACTGAGGTAGCCGGGCAGGGATTTGGCATGCTCCAGAACGGCGCCCATGCCGCCGGCCTGCACGATGCCGAAGGTCACAATGATGGCCAGGGCGATGGTCATGATGATGGACTGAATGAGGTCCATGGTGGCCACGGCGCTGAAGCCGCCCACAGAGGTGTAGCTGATGATGACGATGGCGCCCACCACTACGGCGGCCATGTAGTTCCAGCCAAAAAGGCTGCTGAACAGCTTTCCGATGGCGGCAAGTCCCGAGGCCACATAGGGGACAAAGAAGATCAGGATAATGAGTGCGGAAATGCACATGATCACCGGCTTCTTTTCGCCGTAGCGCTTGGAGATGAAGCTGGGGATGGTGATGGCATCCAGCTGTACGCTATAGCGGCGCAGCCGCCGGGCCACCAGCAGGAAGTTCAGGTAAGTGCCGAAGGCCAGGCCGATGGCGGTCCAGCTGGCATCTGCCACACCGCTGAGATAGGCAAGGCCGGGGATTCCCATGAGCAGATAGCTGCTCATGTCCGAGGCCTCAGCGCTCATGGCGGTGACCAGAGGGCCCATGCCGCGGCCGCCCAGATAGAAGCCCTCAGAGCTTTTTTTGGAGCGCCGGCCGATCATAACGCCGGTGAAAATGACAAGGCACAGGTACAGGATAATGGTACCCATGATGCAAAATTGGGAAGTGGTCATACATTCTCTCCTTACTGACGGCGGGGGCCGTCCATACTGCACACACATATCATCCGGGGAATGTATCCGTTGCGGATGACAGTGGGAGCATTATAGCACAAAGGAGAACAGAATGAAATACAGAACATGGTGTAGAATAAATTCTGTACTATGTTCTGTAATATTTGAAAATAATATTGAAAATTCAATAAAAATTAACTGTACATTTCTTGAAAAATAAATCGAACAAAAAGAAAAATTTTAAGTCGCTGTCCGAAAATCACGAAAAAATCGGGGCATCATAGAGGCCCCATACTGCAGCAGAGAATAATCCCCTTCCGATAAACACCAGTCATAGATGAGGGCCCGCTCGCACAGGGCGTAGACCCGCACCATCTCATTGACGGTCACATCGCAGCGCAGCTCTCCCCGCTCCTGGCCCTGGAGGACGATCTGCCTTAAAAGCTTATAATAGGTCCGGTTGTGGTCCAGCAGGTGCTTGTCTCCACGGGTAATGAGCTGGGAGGAGTAGAGCCGGGCCAGCAGGTCCAGGGAGACGGAATTTTCGATCATGGCGAACAGCTCCCGGTTTAAGTACATGAGCTGGTCAAAGCGGTTCTGATCGGGGTCCATGGTCTGGGAGAGCTCCTCATACTTCTGGTCAAAGAGGTAGGAGACGGTGGACAGCAGGGCGTCCTTTCCTTCGAAGTAGTGGTAAAAGGAGCCGCGGGAGGTGCCCGACTCCTCGATGATCTCCTCCACGGTGGTGTCGTCGTAGCCCTGGCGGTAAAAGAGCCGCCAGGCCGCCTCAATGATGCGCCCCTTGGTGTTTCGGGTGTTTTTCTTGGCCATTTCGGGCACTTCCCTTCCAAAAAAGCCCTGTGCAACCGCTGGTTGCCCCAGATTCCAGGAGAACTTGGTTGCCAAATCCCCCTATTTCCCCTATCATAGCATCAAAGAAACCCGAGGAAAAGAGGAAAATCTATGACCTTGTCTGAAAAAATCCTCCACCTGCGCAGCCAGAAGGGGTTGTCTCAGCTGGAGTTGGCGGAACAGTTAGGAGTGTCCCGGCAGAGCGTGAGCAAATGGGAGACAGGCCAGTCGGTGCCCGACCTGGACAAGCTTATTAAGCTTGCCGACCTGTTCAGCGTCAGCGTGGATGAGCTGGTGCGGGAGGGGGAACGGCCCCAGCCAGAGCCTCAGCCGGAACCCCAGGTGGTCTATGTCCGGGAGAAGCACAGCCTGACCAATGCACAGCGGGCGGGCATCTGTGTGGAGGCCGCGGGCCTCATTTTGGCGTTGTTGGGCGTGGCAGGCTTTGGTTCGATTTCCATTTTGATCGGGGTGGGTCTGCTCCTGCTGGGCCTTCCCCTGCTTCTGGCCCAAAAGCACCCCTGGATCATCCTGGGCTGGATGGCGGTGGGGATCAGCCTGGTGGTGTTCAATCCCTATGGCAGCCTTGCCTCCTGGGGCCTTGTGGGAGGAGTCCGGCGGATCTGGGTCTACCTGACGTTTGGCGAGCGGTACATCAGCTATTTGTATGGGGGCCTCATCGGGGTCGTCCGGGGGCTTTTGACCCTGGTGCTGCTTGGACTGACCTGGCGGGCCTGGAAAAACCGAACATAAAAGCGGGGGCGGCGATCAGCCGCCCTCTTTCTTTGCTGCGGGGCGAGGGAGAGGTTTACATCTTTCCGCACCTATGATAAAATGACTGACACTGATTCAAACAGGAGGCGGCAGTATGGCCGGCTACTTTTTCCCCATGATCGCCCGGATGCGGTACATCAACCGCTGGGGCCTTATGCGCAACACCCAGCTGGAAAATATCCAGGAGCACTCCCACATGGTGGCCGTCCTGGCCCATGCCCTGGCGGTCCTTGAAAACCGCTATTTCGGCGGACAGGTGGACCCCGGCGCCGTGGCGGTGGCCGCCCTCTACCACGATGCCAGCGAGATCCTCACCGGAGACATGCCCACGCCCATCAAGTACGACAACCCCGACATCCAGAGTGCCTACAAGCAGGTGGAGTCGGTGGCGGAGCAGAAGCTGCTGTCCATGCTGCCCCAGGAGCTTCGGGAGGATTTTGATGCGGCCATCACCATCCCGGACCCACAGGTCCGGGCGCTGGTCAAGGCGGCGGACAAGCTCTCGGCCTACCTCAAGTGCGTGGAGGAGGTCAAGGCGGGCAACAACGAGTTTAAAAAGGCCAAGGAGCAGACCTATGCCGCCCTGTGCCAGACCCAGGTGCCTGCCCTCAGGTACTTTATGGAGCACTTTTTGGACGGGTTTGAGCTGACCCTGGACGAGCTGTCTTAACCCATCCATTGGATGGAACGTATTTAAAATGAAAAAGGAAAGGATTCGAAGTATGAAAGCCATTGTCACTGTCATCGGCAAGGACCGGGTGGGCATCACCGCTGCGGTGTGTTCTCTGCTGGCCCAGCACAACATCAACATTTTGGACATTAACCAGACCGTCTTGCAGGAGTATTTCACCATGGTCATGCTGGTGGATACCTCCGCCTGCAAGGATTCCATCGGGGAGATGGCCGACCTTCTGGAGCAGGCCGGCAAGGAGCAGGAGCTGTCCATCCGCATCCAGCGGGAGGACATCTTTAACGCTATGCACCGAATCTAAGCGGGAGGTCAACTATGCTCAACCAAAGTGAAATCATGCAGACCATCCAGATGATCGACCAGCAGCACCTGGATGTGCGTACCATCACCATGGGAATTTCCCTGCTCTCCTGTGCCCACAGCGAGGTGAAGGTGGCCTGTGATAAGGTCTATGACAAGATCACCCGCTATGCAGAACATCTGGTGGCCACGGGAGAGGCCATTGAGAAGGAATTTGGCATCCCCATTGTGAATAAGCGTATCTCCGTCACCCCCATCGCCCTGGTTGCCGCCGCGGCGGAGACCGACAACTATACCCCCTTCGCCCAGGCACTGGACCGGGCGGCCAAAACCACCGGTGTGAACTTCATCGGCGGCTTTTCCGCCCTGGTGCAGAAGGGCATGACCAAGGCCGACCGGATTTTGATCCAGTCCATCCCCGAGGCCCTGTCTACCACCGACATTGTGTGTTCCAGCGTCAACGTGGGCTCCACCAAGGCGGGCATCGACATGGACGCGGTGGCCCTTATGGGCCGGACCATCAAGGACCTGGCCCAGGCCACCGCCGACAAGGGCGGCTTTGGCTGTGCCAAACTGGTGGTGTTCTGCAACGCTGTGGAGGATAACCCCTTTATGGCCGGCGCCTTCCACGGGGTAGGCGAGCCGGAGAAGGTCATCAATGTGGGCGTCTCCGGCCCCGGCGTGGTCCACCACGCCCTGAAGGCCGTGAAGGGACAGCCCTTCGATGTGGTGGCCGAGACCATTAAGAAGACCGCCTTCCGCATTACCCGCATGGGCCAGCTGGTGGCCCAGGAGGCCTCCCGCCGCCTGGATACCCCCTTCGGCATTGTGGATTTGAGCCTGGCCCCCACCCCCGCCATCGGGGACAGTGTGGCCCGGATCCTGGAAGAGATGGGCCTGGAGGTGTGCGGCACCCACGGCACCACCGCCGCCCTGGCCCTTTTGAACGACGCGGTGAAGAAGGGCGGTGTTATGGCCTCCTCCTCGGTGGGCGGCCTCAGCGGCGCCTTTATCCCCGTCAGCGAGGACGAGGGCATGATCGCCGCAGCCGCCTCCGGGGCCCTGACCCTGGACAAGCTGGAGGCCATGACCTGCGTGTGCTCCGTGGGCCTTGACATGATCGCCGTTCCCGGCGACACCACCGCTGAGACCCTCTCCGCCATCATTGCCGACGAGGCGGCCATCGGCATGGTCAATTCCAAGACCACCGCTGTGCGTATCATTCCCGCCCCCGGCTGCAAGGTGGGCGACACGGTGGAGTTTGGCGGACTGCTGGGCTCCGCTCCGGTGCAGAAGGTCCACCCCTTCTCCGCGGCGGAATTTGTGGCCCGCGGCGGACGGATCCCCGCCCCCATGCAGAGCCTGAAGAACTGATTGCAGAGAAAAACATCCGCCCGACTCCATCGGGCGGATGTTTTTTACCAGAATTTTTTCTTTTTCATGATCCACAGACAGATCACCACAATGACCACGCTGAGGGCAATGACCGCGGGATAGCCGTACTTCCACCCCAGCTCGGGCATGCCGGCAAAATTCATCCCGTACCACCCGGCCACCAGGGACAGGGGGAGGCACAGCGTGGTGACCACGGTGAGGATCTGCATCACCCGGTTTTGCCGGATGTCCACCTGGGCCTGAAAGAGTTCCCGCACCTGGAGGCAGTACTCCCGCAGCAGCTGGTCCTCGTCCCGCAGACGGCCCAGACGCTTGACGGCCAGATGGAACAGCCGCCGCTCGTGCTCGGTGAAAAAGCCGCTCTCGTTTTCTTCCAGCTCGCAGACCATGTCCCCCAGCTGGGAGTGGTAGCGGTACCAGTTCATGGCCTGCTTGCGCAGGGCGGTAATGGGGGCGCTGAAGCGGTCCAGCGAGCCGGCCAGGACGTCATCCTCCAACTGGCTGAGCTGGTCCTCCAGCTCCTCCAGGTGGTGGTGGTCCTTTGAAATGAGCAGCTCCAGCAGTTCATAAAATACCCGGCCCGGCCCGTTTTCCGTCCAACGCTTTTCTTTGGCCAGGTGCCCGATGAGAGAACGGGCGGCACCGCAGTCATCGCACAGGACCATGTGGCGGCCTGTGAGCAGGTAGCCGAAGGCGATGGGCTGTCCGTCCTTGGTTTTCCGGGGGGTAACGACGGTGCCGCACAGACAGTCTCCCCGCAGCTCCGCCTTGCATACCCGTGCGTCCCGAGCGGGAGGCGTGTGGGGAAGAACCGTCTCCAGCCCCGGCAGCGAGGGGGTGTGGGACAGCTCCTCGCTGGTCAAAAGGGTGAGGGTGCATTCTTCCGGCCCGGCGGGGCGCGTAAGGGGCTCCAGTGTGGGGCCCAATCGATATGTCTCCATGTGCAAAACCTCCCTGTCCGCCTGCCTTTGATGGGAAAAAGCTGGGATTTTATTGTATCACAGCATGGGAAAATGGCAAGGGGCACTTGCCCAAAACCAGGGGCTGTGCTATGATAGGGGACAAATGTTTGGAAAGGAAGCGGCGAAGATGTACATTGATCCCACCCCATACACCACCCGGCCCACGGATGACCGCATTCCCCAGGAGCTGGCCATTTACGACCGGCTGGAGGAGCTGAAGATCCCCTATGTCCGGGTGGATCACGACCACGCCGACACCATTGAGATCTGCCACCAGGTGGAACAGATTCTGGAGGGGAAGATCTGCAAAAATTTATTTCTCTGCAACCGCCAGCAGACGGAGTTTTACCTGCTGATGATGCCGGGAGATAAACCCTTCAAGACCAAATACCTCTCAGCCCAGCTGGGCTGCTCCCGGCTGTCCTTTGCCGACGACGGGCACATGGCCGAGTTTTTGCAGACCGTCCCCGGTTCCGTGTCCGCTATGGAGCTGCTCTTTGACACCGAGCACCGGGTGCAGCTGGTCATTGACCGGGAGCTGATGGCTGATGAGTTTATCAGCGGACACCCCGGCATCTCCACCTCCACCCTGCGCTTAACACGGGAGGATATGCTGAAGTTTGTCGCCTCCACCGGCCACGAGCCCATCTACATCGACCTGCCCGACCCCAGAAACGAGGAATAAGAAAAACGTCCGGCTTTTCATAAACCGGACGTTTTTTTATGCCTTTTTTCAAGCCTTGCGGAGAATGCCCATGGGGGTGCACTCCTCCCCCTGGCCCAGGGGGTTGTCCCCCAGTGCCTTGGCCAAAAAGTCCATGGAGGGGGATTTTTCGGAGAAGCCCAGGATGTTGGCGCCCAGGTCGTTGATGTCCACAATGGCCACCGGGTGGCCCAGGGCCTGGGCCAGCTTTTTGGAGGTGCCCATGGGGTCGGCCGGGGTGAGCACCACATAGTGGTCATAGGGCGGGATGGTGCCCTCGGTGGGGCCGTCAATGCCGCGGGCCTTGGGGCCTGCCACAATATAAAACCAGCCCCGCTTGCCCAGAATCTTGCCGATGATGCTGCAGAAGGCGGCAAAGAGGATCCGGGGCGTGCCGCACTCCTGAAGGGCCATTTCCATGGTCTCGGGGATGCCCAGACCAATGCCCGCGGGGGTCTTGGTCACATAGCGGCTGAGGGTGACGGCCAGCTTCCGGGGTTTGATGTCCTCCATGGGAATGGCCCGGCTCTGGGTGCAGGCCACGGCCTTTTCGGAGATAAACAGGATGTCCCCAGGCTGCATCTTGTCCTTGGGATATTGGTTGACCACATCTACCATGTTGTCGTCCTTGGTGATGAGGTGGGTTTTCACCGGAATGCGCAGATAGTCCACTCCGTCCACGGTACGGACCAGGTTTTTTCCGGGATTGGCGGAATAATTGTCGTGCTCGGGCATGATCTAGTTCTCCTCTCAACGGGGCGCAGGTGCCCCGGTTCAGTTTGTCCAATGCGGGCTCATTATAGCACCCTGTGGACAGGGTTTCCATCCCCTGTGGAAAATTTTTATAAATTCCCCCGGAGGCAGCCCCCGTCCACCCCGGAAATGTCCACATTTCTGAGTTGATTGTGGAGATTTTCTCCGCTCTCCGCCGCCACTTCGGTATACCGGGTGGTGTAGCCCCGCCATGCTCCATCCCGCTGCTGCTCAAAGAGAACCTCCAGCGTTTGCCCCACAAATTGGTCCAGATAGGCCCGTTCCATAGCCAGGGCCACCTGGGCGGCACGATGGGCGTGCTCCTCCTTCACGGACTTGAGCACCTGGCCGGGCATTTTGGCCGCCGGGGTGCCTGGGCGCTTGGAGTAGGGGAAAATGTGCATGGCGGAGAAGGCACACTTCTGGATGAAGTCCAGGGTCTGGACAAACTCCTCCTCCGTCTCCCCCGGAAAGCCTACAATAAGGTCGGTGGTGATGGCGGGGGCGTCAAAATACCGGCGCAGGAGGGCGACGCTCTCGTAGTACCGGGCGGTATCGTACTTGCGGTTCATCCGCTGCAAGGTGGCATCGCAGCCGCTCTGCATAGACAGGTGGAAGTGGGGGCAGAGGTTGGGAAGCTTGGCGGCACGGGAACAGAAGTCCCCGGTAATGGTCCGGGGCTCCAGCGAGCCCAGACGTACCCGGCAGCCGGGGGCGGCATCGCACACGGCCTCAATGAGGTCGATCAGCGTGGGACCATCCTTCCACTCGTGTCCCCAGGAAGAAATTTCAATGCCGGTGAGCACCAGCTCCCGGTAGCCCTCGGCGGCCAGAAGGGCGGCCTGCTCCCGTGCCTTGTCCAACGGCAGGGAGCGGATGGGGCCGCGGGCATAGGGGATGATGCAGTAGGAGCAGAAGTTGACACAGCCGTCTTCCACCTTCAGCATGGCACGGGTCCTGCCCTCCAGACCGCCGGCGGGCAGGATCTCAAAGACCCGGCGCTCAAAGGCGTTGTCCAGGGCGGTAATGGGCTGGCGCTCCTGCCAGGTTTGCTCCAGCAGCTCCACAAAGCCCTGCCGGTCCCCGGTGCCGGACACCAGGTCGATGGACAGCCCCTCCATGTCCTGGGGGTGGGTCTGGGGATAGCAGCCGCACACGGCGATGATGGCATCGGGGGCGGTCTTCCGGGTGCGGCGGATGACCTGCCGGGACTTCTTGTCGCTGACGGCGGTGACGGTGCAGGTGTTGATGATATAGGCATCAGCGGGCGACTCAAAGGGGACCAGAGTGTGGCCGCGGGCGCTGAGCAGCTGCTCCAGAGCCTGGGTCTCGTACTGGTTCACCTTGCAGCCCAGGGTATAAAAGGCGATCTTCATGGAGCCACCGGGTGCTGGGGGACCACGGCACAGATGACCAGGTCCTCCTCACCGTCGTTAATGAGGCTGTGGCTGTGGCCCATGGGGCAGTAGTGGCAGCTTCCGGCGGAGAGGGGCTCATACGCCCCGTCGTACAGGACCTTACCCTTGCCGGAGAGGATGAAAATGATCTCACTGTTGCCCTCGTGGGTGTGCAGGCCGATGGAGCTGCCTGGGGCCAGACGGCCGTTCATGATCTTGTTGTGCTCGTCCTGAAATACCTTGTTGAAAAATGTCCCTTCCCCACCCTTAAAATTCGAGTGGGTGCTCTCTTCCATGGCGTCAAAGCGAATGAGCATGGTTGTTGTCCTCCTTTGTATGTTATGCCGGAGGGGAATCCGGCTTCGTCAAATCTTCGGGAAGCAGCTCCATGAGCTGCTCACGGGTGGGCTGGTCCAGCTGGGCCACCCGGTCGGACTGGCGGGAGACGGCCTTTTCAAAGAGATTGCGTACGTCCCGTGCGTTGCCGAAATTCTCGTCCCGGCTGGCGTAGAGGGCCTGGAGCTGCTGCTCCATAAGCTCCCCGGCGGACTGGGACAGGGCGTAGCCGTTCTTTTTGCACATGGAGCGGAAAATGTCCATGAGCTGCTCTCCGTCGTAGTCCTCAAAGAAAAAGTATTTGTTGAACCGGGATTCCAGGCCGGGGTTGGAGTGGATAAAGGCCTCCATAGGGCCGGTGTAGCCGGCTACGATGACGATGAGGTCCTTGCGGTGGTCCTCCATGTTTTTCAGCAACACCTCAATGGCCTCGTGGCCAAAGTCGTTGGCGCTTTCCGCGTTGACCAGGGCGTAGGCCTCGTCGATGAACAGTACGCCTCCGATGGCCTTCTGCACGGCCTCCTGGGTTTTCAGAGCCGTCTGGCCCACAAAGCCCGCCACCAGGCCGGAGCGGTCCACCTCAATGAGCTGCCCCTGGGAGAGGACCCCAATGGCGTGATAGATTTTGGCCAGCAGCCGGGCTACCGTGGTCTTGCCCGTGCCGGGGTTGCCCAGAAAGACCAGGTGGAGGGACATGGGAGGCACGGGCAGCCCCGCCTTCTCCCGGAGGTTTCGCACCTTTACCAGGTTGATGAGGCTCTTTACGTCCTGCTTCACCTTCTCCAGGCCGCACAGGCTGTCCAGCTCTGCCAGCAGCTCCTCCAGGGTGGGCTCCTTTTCCTGGGGCGCTTCCTGGGAGGACTGGGGTTCAGGCTGCTTCTGGGTGCTGGGAGCGGCGGGGGCGGGCTGGACCGGGGCGGAGACAAACTGGTCTGCCTTCAGGGCGGGACGCTCCCCCTTCAGCCCGTCTTTCTCACACAGGGACAGCAGAGCGTCGCTGCAGGCGTTGACGAATCCGGCCTCGCTCTCGCTGACTACCCCGTCCACCGCCGCGAAGAGCAGCAGAATGAGCGTGAGCTGGTCGGTAAAGCGCCGGGCCAGGGAGGTGCCCCGCATACGGTCGTACCGGCGCAGATCCTCAAAGAAGGACGGGGGCTGAAAAAGATCAAAATTGGCCACCCCGGTGGCTACCTCCCAGTAAAGCGCGGAGGGCACCGGGTTTCCCTGGGACCAGATGGCGTTATAAAACTCCACATGGCGGGGGGTGATGGAGCTGGCATTGTCCGCCTGCCAAACTCCCAGGGCGTACTGGCGCATATAGCCGTCCACCTGGCGGCTGAAGCTCATGCGAAGAGCCGGGTCTGGGATCAGTTTTCGAAAGGCGGTTGTGGCCTCGCTGTACTGCTTGTGGACCTCGCTGGGGGTCATGGGGTCGCCCATGATGCCCGCCTCCTTTCCGGGATTTCTGACCGTATTATTATATAAAAAAGAGAAAAGCCGGTCAAGGGAAGATGAGGAGTTTACATAAAGATGTAAACTTTTTGTTATTTCGACTTTTTCCGTTGACGGGATTGCAAAATCCCTGTAAAATAAATAACGTATATCCAAATGCAACATGGAGGAACTGATTATGGCAGATAAGCAGAATTCGTCCCCCCGCGACAGTGGAGCCAAAAAGGCGCCCCCCCGGCGCAATGATGTGATCCGCTGTGAAAACTGCGGGGAGGACTATGCCATCACCTATAAGCGCTGCCCCTTCTGTGATGAGCGCCCCGGCCGGGCAGGGGGAATTGTGTCCGGCGGCCGGCGGGTGGCCAACACCCGCGGCGGCGGCTATGGCAAGCCCATCAACCCCATCCAGGTGGCTGGGCTCATTATTTCCCTCATTGTCATCGTTGCCGCGCTGGTGATCGTGGTCCGATTCATTGGCGGTCCTCTGCTCAGCGGCAAGGTCGGCACCAGCTCCGGCCAAAGCTCCGTGAGCACCAGCCAGAGCAGCACCAGTCAAAGCGGCACCAGCCAGGGCGATGCCAGCCAGAGCAGCAGCCAGGTGGGTACATCCTCTTCCGGCCAGAGCGGCAGCGCTTCCCAGTCCGGCGGGGTGGAGGTGGAGTCTATCACGCTGAACGGAACGGACTACACCCTGCAGTATAACGAGACCTTCACCTTTGTGGCCACGGTCACGCCCGAGGGAGTGGAGGAGCCTGTGGTCTGGACCAGCAGCAACCCTGAGATCCTCACCATCGACGACAAGGGCAACGTACAGAACATCAACACCGGCAGTGAGCTGGAGCGGGTCACCGTTACGGCCACCTGCGGCGGTATGAAGGCGGAGTGTGTGGTCTTCTGCCGGGCCCAGAATCCGGGCACCAGCTCCGGAGAGAGCGGCACCGGCACCTCCGGCGGCAATACCGGAACTTCCGGCGGCAGCACCGGCACAGTGACCTCTGGCAGCAAGGGCACCATTGTCAACGCCGGCGGCGGCCTCAACATCCGTTCCGGTCCCGGCACCAGCTATGACAAGGTTGCCAGCGCCCAGAACGGTGCGGAGGTCACCATCCTGGGCGAAGAGAATGGCTGGTACAAGATCAAGTATAACAACACCGACACCGGTTATGTGTCCAAGGACTATGTGTCCGTAAGCTAAGCATAAGTACACCGGGCGCCGGGGAACGGCAAGTTCCCCGGCGCTTTTTTGTGTTCTTGCATTTGCCGGAAAGTTGGGGTAAGATAGGGACACTGAAGCATTTTGGGAGGATTCGTTTATGCGGGATGGATTTGTAAAGGTTGCCGCCGGAACGCCGGAGATCCGGGTGGCGGACTGCGCCTATAACGCCAAGCAGTGCATAGACCTCATCAGACAGGGGGCGGAGCAGGGGGTCAAAGTGCTGTGCCTGCCCGAGCTGTGTCTGACGGGCTACACCTGCGCCGACCTGTTTTTGCAGGATACCCTTCTGTCCGGGGCGGAAGAAGCCCTGGAGGAGGTGCGCAAGGCCTCAGAGGAAGTGGACATGCTCATCGCAGTGGGCCTGCCGGTGCGCAATAAGTGGGATAACAAACTGTATAATTGCGCGGCAATCCTCCATGGAGGAGAGATTTTGGGATTGGTTCCCAAGACCTATATTCCCAATTATGGGGAGTTTTATGAGCAGCGCTGGTTTGCATCCCGTGCGGGAATCGCGGAAACCATCGAGCTGTGCGGCCAGTCGGTGTGTATGGAAGCGAATGTGCTGTTCCAGTGCGAGAGCATGCCCAATCTGGTGATCGGGGTAGAGATCTGCGAGGACCTCTGGGCCCCCGAGCCCCCGTCCACGGCCCTGGCACGGGCGGGCGCTACCCTGATCCTCAACCTGTCCGCCTCCAACGAGACTGTGGGCAAGGCCGGCTACCGCCGCTGCCTGGTGTCCGGCCAGTCCGGGCGGCTCATGTGCGGCTATGTGTACGCCGATGCCGGAGAGGGAGAATCCACCACTGACCTGGTCTTTGCCGGGCACAATCTGATCGGGGAGAACGGGACCATTTTGGCAGAGAAGCGCTTTGAGACGGGACTGACCATTTCGGAGATCGATGTGGACAAGCTGGTCTATGAGCGCAGGAGAGTCAACACCTTTACCAGAAGTGACCAGGAGATCTGGCGCGGTTCCTTTGATTTGCAGCTGGAGGACACCGTCCTCACCCGGCCGGTGGAAAAAAACCCCTTTGTCCCCGCCGACCAGGGGGACCGGGATGCCCGGTGTCAGGAGATCCTGACCATTGCTGCTCTGGGGCTTAAGAAGCGCCTGGCCCATACCAACGCCAAAACCGCTGTGGTGGGCCTGTCCGGCGGCCTGGACTCCACCCTGGCCCTGCTCATCACCGCACGGGCCATGGATCTGCTGGGCCGTCCCCGCACGGATATTACCGCCATCACCATGCCCTGCTTTGGCACCACCAGCCGCACCAAGTCCAACGCCCAGATCCTGGCCGAGCGCATGGGCACCACCTTCCGGGAGATCGACATCGGCCCGGCGGTGAAGGTCCACTTTCAGGACATCGGCCAGTCCATGGAGGACCTGTCCGTCACATTTGAGAACGGCCAGGCCCGTGAGCGCACCCAGGTCCTCATGGACGTAGCCAACCGCTTCGGCGGCATGGTTATCGGTACTGGAGACCTGAGCGAGCTGGCCCTGGGCTGGGCCACCTACAACGGGGACCACATGTCCATGTACGGGGTAAACGGCTCCATCCCCAAGACTCTGGTGCGCCACCTGGTGGCTTACTACGCCGACCAGGCGGAGCCTAGCGACCCCAAGCTGGCTGCCGTGCTCCGGGACATTCTGGACACCCCAGTCTCCCCCGAGCTGCTGCCCCCCAAGGAGGGGGAGATCGCCCAGCGCACCGAGGACCTGGTGGGGCCCTACGAGCTCCACGACTTCTTCCTCTACTACGCCGTCCGCTGGGGCTTCCCGCCTAAAAAGGTGTTCCGCCTGGCCATGGCGGCCCTGGGTGAGACCTATGGCCGGGAGACCATTTTGAAATGGCTTCATAACTTCTACCGCCGCTTCTTTGCCCAGCAGTTTAAGCGCTCCTGCCTCCCCGACGGACCCAAGGTGGGCTCGGTTACCCTGTCCCCCCGCGGCGACTGGCGGATGCCCAGCGACGCGGTGAACGCCCTGTGGCGGAAAGAGCTGGAAACCCTGTCCTGAATATACGTTCCTGCGGCCCCCTTTGGGGCCGCTTTTTTACGCAAAAATGTAAAGCCAGCTTGACATGTAGCGAGGCAAGTGCTATACTACGAAATGTAAAGGAAGCTTTACTTTTTGAGGGGGTGTTCCATTGACCAATAAAATTGCCCAGCTGCGCAAGGAGCGCCGCATCTCTCAAGCGGAGCTGGCCGACGCGGTGGATGTGACCCGACAGACCATTATTTCCCTGGAAAACGGGCGGTATAACGCCTCTCTGCTCCTGGCTCACCGGATTGCCAAATACTTTGGCCTGGCCATTGAGGACGTATTTCTGTTTGAGGAGGAAGAGGGATGAAACCAGATGTTTGGAAGAAGCTGCGCATCCGGGAACGAATGGCGCAGGCGGTCATTGTGATCAGCATCATGGCCCGATACGTTGTGATTCCGAACTTCGATTTGGAGCCTGGGCTTGCGCATATCCTGGAAAACGCCTTTCAAGGCGCCTTCGGTGCCGCCCTGATTTTGCTGATTCTCTGGGGAATCCGCAGAGAGGGATGGGAAAAGGCCAGCCCCCAACAGCGGCGGGAGATGGAGCTGGAGGAGCTGGATGAACGGAACGTGGCCATCCGGGAGAAGGCGGCCGCCTTTGCCTTTGATGTATCCTGTGACGGGCTTGTGGTGTTGTTTTTCCTTATGTCCACCCTGGAGTGTACGCTGGCAGAATATGGTGTGCTGGCGGTACTGGTGCTTCAGCTCATCGCCTATGAGGGACGAAGTGTTTGGCTGAAAAAGCGGATGTAAAGCGGGTTTGCGCGGAAAGGATGGAAGAAATGAAAAAACCGGCTCAGTGGAAGATCACGCTGGCCTGGGCGCTGTGCGTGGGCGGATTTTTGTACAATACCTTCGTCCTGGATTTTCCTGGTTCTGAGATTTACCAGCTCAGCCGCACTGCTGCACGGTTTCTGTCCTATTTGGGGCTGAGCCGAATCTGTGCCTGGAGTTTGGCAAAGGACCGCTGGGAAAAGGCCTCGCCGGAGCAGCGGCGGGACATGGAGCGGGAGGACCGGGACGAGCGCCTGCAGATGATCCGGGATAAGGCGGCCTATCAGACCTGGAAGTATATGGACTGGGTGCTGCTGGCGGGAATGGCCGCGATGCTGGTGCTGGGGTGCCGGTATGGAGTCATCGGTTTTGCGGCGGCAAATCTGGCCAACAGTGTGCTGTATGCCCTGTCATACAGCCGCCTGTCAAAAGAGTATTAGGGGGGAGAAGCTGTGAAAAAAGGATGTCGGAAACCTACGGCGGCGGAGTGGATCTTTTGTCTGCTGCTGATCCCGGTGGGCGTATTTTTTTCCGACGGAGCCCACTATGTGGGAACCTACTCCTGCATAGGACTGGGCGGGGGGATTGGAGGCCTGATCGGTCTGAGCTGGCGGCTTCACAGCTACAATAAGCTTTCTCCCCAGCGCAAGCGGGAAGTGGAGCTGGAGGAGCGGGATGAACGGAATATCGCCATCCGAGAAAAAGCGGGAAGTGTTACCTGGAAAGTGTTGATCGCCGGCCTGCTTGTGACGGCAATGATTGCTTCCCAGTTTGACTTTACCATCACTCTGGTATGCTATGGACTGGCGCTGGCAGGCCTGCTGGTCAACATAGCGGCCGAGCTCTGGCTGAAAAAGATAATGTAGGGGGGATCCGCATGAAAAAGCAGAACAATTTTTTGCCCGCCCTGGCCCTGGGCCTTGCCGTTGGGCTGGGCGTGGCGGCGGCCGTTCTGGGAGAGCGGCTGTCCGCCCCAATCAGCGGGATCGCCTTCGGTCTGGCCGGAGCCATCGGCGGCCTGTCTGCCTCCAAGCTCATCCTGGCCCATTTTGACCGAACCTGGACCCCGGAGCAGCGCCGGGAAATTGAGCGGGCGGAGCGGGACGAGCGCAATGTGGCCATCCGGGAAAAGGCGGCCTACTCCAGCTGGTACTGGACCTTGTATCTCCTGTGGGGGCTCTTTTTCCTGACCCTGATTCTGCGGGGCGGGATGTATACGGCCTTGGTGTCGGTGGCCATCGTGCTCCACTGTGTCTTTTACATGGTGAATATGAATCGGTGGATGAAAAAGCTATGAGACGGCTGGAACTTTCCATCACCCCGGAGTTGGCCGGAATCAAGGTGGACACCCTGCTCAAGCGGCACCTCCATTTGTCGGGAACGGTGGTGCGGCGGATCAAGTGGCTGCCTGACGGTATTCTGGCAGACGGTTTCCGGGTCAATACCCGTTTCTGCCCCCAGGAGGGGCAGGTGCTGTCCGTGCGCCTGGACGACCCCGAGCGCAGAAGCGGCATTGTGCCCGCCCCTGGGCCGCTGGACATTCTCTATGAGGACGGGGACATGGTGGTGCTGAACAAGGCCCCTGGGGTGTCCGTCCACCCAGGGCCGGGGCATTTTGATGATACGCTGGGTAATTTTCTCCTTTATCATTACGATTTGGAGGGAGAAACGGCGGACTTTCACCCAGTCCACCGGCTGGACCGGGGGACCTCCGGCCTGCTGGCGGCGGCCAAGCACCCCCACGCCCAGGAGGTGCTGAAAAACCAGCTCCATACCAACGCCTTCCGCCGGACCTATCTGGCCATCTGCGAAGGGGTGCCGGAGCCCGGCGAGGGGACCATCGAAGCGCCCCTGGGGCCAAAGCCCGGCTCCCTGATGGAGCAGATGGTGCGCCCCGACGGGAAATTTGCCCGTACCCGGTATAAGGTGCTGGGAACCTATGGGGGGCGGGCCCTGGTGGAGCTGGAGCTGGATACCGGCCGCACCCACCAGATCCGGGTCCATATGGCCCACATGGGGCACCCCCTCACCGGGGACTTCCTCTACGGACAGGAGGACCGGACGCTCATCCCCCGCCCTGCCCTCCATTCCGCCCGGCTGGAGCTGTGCCACCCGGTCCATGGGGAACAGATGACCTTTACAGCGCCTCTCCCCCAGGATATGGAAAAACTCATGCAGTCCAGCAAACTTTTTTGATCTTTCCCCGTCCCTTGTGGAAAATTCCCTAGAAATCAAACAAGCCCTGTGGTATACTTGTAGGCAGAATCACCTAAATTTCCTGACGGGAGGTTATGAAATATGTCCTATAAAGATACGTATGAAGCCTGGCTCAACAGCCCCGCCCTGTCTGCTGAGGAAAAGGCTGAGCTGGAGGCCATCCAAAATGACGAGAAGGAGATCGAGGGCCGGTTTTTTGACCAGCTCTCCTTTGGTACCGCCGGTCTGCGGGGCACCATGGGGGTGGGCCTGTACCGGATGAATGTCCATGTGATCCGCCATGCCACCCAGGCCTTTGCCCAGGTGGTGCTGGAGGAGGGACCGGAGGCTGCGGCTCGGGGCGTGGCCATCTGCTTTGACTGCCGGAATAACTCCGACGTCTTTGCACGGGAGGCCGCCTGTGTCATGGCGGGCAACGGGATCCCTGTGCGCCTGTTTGAGTCTCTGCGTCCCACCCCGGAGCTGAGCTTTGCCATCCGGGAGTACGGCTGCATCGCGGGCATCAACGTCACCGCCAGCCACAACCCCAAGGAGTATAACGGCTACAAGGTCTACTGGGAGGACGGCGCCCAGCTGCCCCCCAAGCACGCCGACGAGGTGGCCAAGAAGATGAAGGAGCTGGACGTGTTCGCCTGCGTCAAGACCATGGACTACGACCAGGCCGTGGCCGAGGGCAAGATCGTCCTCATGGGTGCGGAGACCGACGAAAAGTTCCTGGCCAACGTGATGGGGCAAGTCAACGACAAGGCTGTGGTAGAGCAGGTGGCCGACACCTTCAAGATGGTCTACACCCCCTTCCACGGCACCGGCTACAAGCTGATTCCCGAGGCCCTCAAGCGCCTGGGCCTCAAGCATGTGATCTGCGTGCCCGAGCAGATGGTCATTGACGGCAACTTCCCCACCGTGGCCTCTCCCAACCCGGAGAATCCCGAGGGCTTCTATCTGGCGGTGGACCTGGCCAAGAAGGAAGGGGCCGACTTTATCCTGGGCTCTGACCCCGATGCCGACCGAGTGGGCATCATGGTGAACACCGGCAGCGGAGAGTTCAAAGTCATCTCCGGCAACCAGACGGGCGTTTTGCTGCTGGACTATCTCATCGGCGCCAAGAAGCGCACGGGAAAGATGCCCGAAAAGCCCGTGGCCCTGAAGACCATCGTCACCACCGAAATGGCCCGGAAGGTGGCCCAGGTCAACGGCCTTGCCTGCTACGACACCTTCACCGGCTTTAAATTCCTGGCTCAGAAGAAGGACCAGCTGGAGAACAGCGGCCAGGGCAAGGTGATCTTTGCCTATGAGGAGTCCTACGGCTACATGTTGGGTGACTATGTCCGGGACAAGGACGCGGTGACCGCCAGTGTGGAGCTCAGCGAGATGGCTGCCTGGTACGCCAGCCAGGGCATGACCCTCTATGATGCCCTGCTGGCCCTGTATGAAAAGTACGGCTATTACAGTGAAAAGACCCTGAACCTGGTGATGCCCGGCCTGGACGGCCTGAAGAAGATGGCCGATTTGATGGCTGACCTGCGGGAGAAGCCCCCGGTGGAGATTGCCGGTGTGGCGGTCAAGGAGCAGAAGGACTACCAGGATGGCAGCGTGGTCTGTGTGGCCGATGGAACCAAGACCACCATGGAGCTGTCCGGCTCCAACGTGCTGCGCTATGAAATGGCTGACGGAACCAGCCTCATCGTCCGGCCCTCTGGTACCGAGCCCAAGGTCAAGGTCTATATCCTGGCCAATGGGGCCACACGGGAGGAGGCCGACGCCAAGACGGCCCAATACGCCGTTTGGGCGGAGAGCCTGAAGAGATAATACAAAAAAGCTGTGCACCCAGGTGGGTGCACAGCTTTTTTATAGACGTTATGACCTTATGAATGAAGGGTTTCGTTGGCAATTTGAATGAACCGCTCCCCAAAGTGGGACAGATAGCGGTCCTTGCGGTAGCCCGCCACCAGCTTGCTGAAGGTGGAGGGATCGGTGAGGGGAAAGAGGTCCACGCCGGCCGACCCCGGAGAGGGGACCGGCAGGGCCCGGAGGAAGAGCTCCGGGCAAATGGTGATGCCGATGCCCGCCTCGGCCATGGCCAGGGTGGTGACGGTGTTTTCCGTCTCCAGAATCAGGTTGGGCTTAAAGTAGTAGCGGCTGAAGTACTGGTCCACAATATTGCGGGTGCGGTTGCCCCGCTTGATGAGCACAAAGGGGGCGTCCCGGAACTGGCTGATGTCCGCCCCCTGGGTAAACTGGGCGCGGATGCTGTCGGCCTGGGTGCCGAACAGGCGGTCGGTAAAGGTTTTGGGAACCACCATGACCAGCTTTTGTTCGGTTAAGGGGACCGTATTGACCCCATCCATGATGATGGGCTGAAAGCAGATGATCAAATCGGTCCGGCCATGGGACAGCTCGTCCTCCAGCTGGGTGGAGTTGCCCTCAAACAGGGAAAATTCCACCAGAGGAAATTCACTGTGGAATTTAGGCAGAATGTCCGGCAGCAGGGCCAGACCGCAGGTGTGGGAGATGCCCACCCGGAGCACTCCCATGTACTGGCGGTTGATGTCGCCTACTTTGGATAAGTACTGGCTGTGCAGGTCTAAAATCTGGGTGGCGGTGTCAACCAAAAGGTCTCCTGCGTAGGTAAGGGACAGCTTTGGAGAGCGGGTAAAGAGTTTGACCCCCAGCTCCCGCTCCAGGTTGCCGATGTGGTTGGACAGGGACTGCTGGGAGATGTACAGCCGCTCGGCCGCTTTGGTGATATTGAGCTCCTCCGCCACAGTAAGGAAATATTTCAGGTGTTGAAAGTTCAAAGGGAACCTCCTTTTTTTGCAAGACCGCCCGGACAGGTTCAAAAGCACAGGGCGAAGTAAACGCTGTACAAAGTATACCACAGCCATTTGGCTGTGGCAACCCTCAACAAAAAGATACTTCCCAAAAAGGTTCAAATATGGCATAATACTCAATAGAAAAGCTCCTATAAAAGGGCAAAAGGCCCTACATGATAGAAAGGAAGGAAGATGTCTTATGAAATGTCTTATCATTGACGCCGTCTCTCCCGCCATTGCCGAAGAACTGGGCAAGTATATGCAGGTGGACACCAAGATGCTGCCCACCCAGGCCGAGCTGGCCGCTATGATCGGGGATTATGATGTCCTGATCATGCGCGTGGACCCCGCCATCAACAAGGAGATCCTGGACGCCGCCAAGAACCTGAAGGTCATCGGCGTGTGCTCTGTGGGTCTGAACCACATCGATCTGGACGCCGCCAAGGCCAACGGCATTCAGGTCTTCAACGCTCCCGGCCTCAACGGCAACGCCGTGGCTGAGCTGACCTTCTCCAAGATGCTGGATATCTCCCGTCACACCATCCCCGCCAACTACGACGTGAAGGTCAACAAGACCTGGGACAAGTATAAGTTCGTGGGCCGCGAGCTGCGGGGCAAGACCTTGGGTATTCTGGGCTTTGGCCGCATCGGCCAGCGCGTGGGCGAGCTGGCTCACGCCTTCAAGATGGACGTGGTGGCCTATGACCCCTATCTGCCCGCCAATGTGTTTGAGGAGCAGAACGCCAAGAGCTGCACCATTGAAGAGGTGCTGAAAGTTTCTGACTTTGTCACCATCCACATGCCCCTCACCCCCGAGACCAAGGACCTCTTCAACGCCAAGTCCATTGCCGAGATGAAGGACGGCGCTGTGGTTCTGAACATGGCCCGCGGCGGCATTGTCAACGAGCAGGATATGTATGAGGCCCTGAAGTCCGGCAAGCTGGGCGGCTACGCCTCCGACGTGATGGAGAACGAGCTGGCCGCCGGCGGCCTGACCGAGGGTGCTGGCTTCGACTCCCCCCTGTTTGAGTGCGACAACTTCGTGGTGACCCCCCACCTGGGTGCTCAGACCGTGGACGCTTCCCGCGACATCGGCCAGCACATCATTGGCAAGGTGAAAGAGGCCCTGGATCTGAAGTAAACCGTTTTTCCGAAGGCGGACGCCCCGCGGGGCGTCCGCCTTTTTTGCCCAAAATACCCTGGAAGGGGCTGTCCTTCTTGCGCCGCAGGGAAGAAAACGGTATAATAAAAAGGACTTTTAGGATGGAAAGGCGGTTGACGCTTATGAACGTTCAGAGACAGCGGGAGGAGATCTGTGAAGTCTGCCATCTCCTGTACCAGCGGGGATATGTGGTGAGCAACGACGGAAATGTTTCCCTGCGGGTGGAGGCGGATAAAATCCTTATTACCCCCTCCGGTGTGGGCAAGGGCCGCATAACCCCGGAGATGCTGGTGCTGTGTGATCTGGAGGGGAATGTTTTGGAGGGGGACCGCTATCCCTCCTCCGAGAGCAAAATGCACCTGATGGTCTACCGGGAACGGGAGGACGTTATGAGCGTAGTCCATGCCCATCCCCCCATGTCCACTGCCTTCGCCATCTGCCGCCGCCCCCTGAAGGAGCGGTATTTGTCCGAGATGGTGGCGGGGCTGGGAGAGGTGCCGGTGACGGAATTTGCCATGCTCTCCACCAACGAGGTGGCTGACAGCGTGCGGCCCTATGTGCATGACCACAATGCTGTGCTGCTGGCCAACCACGGCTCTCTGGCCTGGGGGCCCACCCTTCTGTCGGCCTTTGACCGGCTGGAGACAGTGGAGCAGACCGCGAAGATCTATTACTACGTCAGCCGTATGGGCGGCGGCGTGGAAATTTCCCAGGAACAGGCGGACACCCTGCGCTCTATGGGGGACTATTACCGCAAGCTGGCGGGCAAGCGGGAATGATGGGAGGACAGCGTATGGAACACACCTACACCGCCCAGGAGGTCATTGAGCTGCTGGGGATGGTTCCCCACGAGGAGGGGGGCTGGTACACCTTTGTCACCGCCAGCGGAGTTTCCCTTCCTGCCGGTGCAGTGCCCGGAATTGGGGGAGCGCGGGACAGCTGCAGTATGATTTACTACTTGCTCCAAAAAGGTGAAATCTCCCGGTGGCACCAGCTGCGCGCCAGTGAGGTCTGGGCCTGGCACATGGGGGGCAGCCTGGAGATGACCCTGGGCGGCATGGGAGATGCCCCCCGGCCGGAGGGCACCCTGTCCCTGGGCCCCCGGCTGAGTATGGGAGAGCGGCCCCAGATCCTGGCCCCGGCCAACCAGTGGCAGACCACCCGCCTGGTGGAGGGGGACTTTGCCCTGGTCTCCTGTGTGGTGGCCCCCGCCTTTCACCAGGAGGACTGCCTGCTGCCGCCCGAGCCCCTGGACAATGAGATCTACGGCTGACAAGGCTAAAACATTGCGGGCCCGGAGCCCGTCCAATTTATGAAACAGGAGTGATTCCAATGCCTGAGGATATCCGGCAGGTAACCCATATTGACAACGTCCGTCTGGGAGAAGATGAGCGCAGCGTGGTCATCATTGACCAGAGCCAGCTGCCCAACCGGACGGTCTATTTGACCCTGCGTACCCCGGAGCAGCTGTATAACGCCATCAAGCTGCTTCAGGTGCGGGGGGCGCCCGCCATCGGCATCTGCGCCGGCTATGGCATCTACGCCCTGGCCCGCCAGTGGGAGATCCAGGACCCGGCAGCATTTGCCAAGGAATTTCATCACTGGAAGGAGTATCTCAACTCCTCCCGGCCCACCGCTGTCAACCTGAGTTGGGCCCTGGAGCGCATGGAGCGGGTGGTAACGGAGCACGAAGGCCAGAGTGTGGAGGAGCTTTTGGAGCTGCTGGGCAAGGAGTGCCGGGCTATCCACCAAGAGGACATTGAAATGTGCCGGGCCATCTCTGAGTACGGCCTGTCTTTGCTCAAGGACGGGGACGGAGTGCTCACCCACTGCAACGCCGGTCCCCTGGCCACCTCCCGGTACGGCACTGCCCTGGGCCCCCTGTTTCTGGGAAAGGAGCAGGGTATGGACCTGCATGTCTTTGCTGATGAGACACGGCCTCTGCTCCAGGGGGCGCGCCTGACCTCTTATGAGCTGCAGAAGGCGGGCATTGACGTGACTCTCATCTGCGACAATATGGCCTCTATTGTCATGAAAAACGGCTGGGTCCAGGCCTGCTTTGTGGGCTGCGACCGCATCGCGGCCAACGGAGACGCCGCCAACAAGATCGGCACCAGCGGCGTGGCCATTCTGGCCAAGCACTATGGGATCCCCTTCTATGTTCTGGGCCCCACCTCCACCATCGACCTGAACTGCCCCGATGGGGACCACATCCCCATTGAGCTGCGGGACCCCGATGAAATTCGGGAGAAGTGGTACGCCGAGCCCATGGCTCTGAAGGAGGTCAAGTGCTATAATCCCGCCTTTGACGTGACCAACCATACCCTGATTACCGCCATTGTGACGGAAAAGGGCATCTGCCGGGCTCCCTTTGAGCAGAGCCTTGCGGAGCTTTTCCGCTGATCGCCGGGGAAAAGAAGGGCGCAGAAGAGAGAAAAGACGGGATTGAAAGATCTTTGTGGAAATTGTGTCTTGCCAAATTGGCACTCTGATAGTAGGATTATTATATTGTCGGTCTGAAACGCCTGGGGCGCTATAAAAGAGGGTCCAAGGAAGGCCGGCATGGACCGGGGAATATGCCCCGGACCTGATATTTACCAAGATATCAAGGAGGAAACGAAACGATGAAACGTAGCAAGAAACTGCTTGCCCTGTGTCTGGCCATGGCCATGACGTTTGCGCTGACCGCCTGCGGCGGCGGCAGCAAGAGCAGCACCAGCCAGTCCGGCAGCGCCCAGAGCGGCTCCGCCGCCCAGAGCCAGCCCGCTGGGGATGCTGAGGGCCTGAAGATCGCCATCGTCACCAGCCCCAACTCCGTGGATGACGGCTCCTTCAACGAGGACAACTACAACGGCGTGCTGAACTTTATCGCCTCCCGCGGCGACATTGACACGGTCAATCCCATTCAGGAGACCAGCGGTGACACCGCCGCCGTGGCTCAGCTGGTGGGCGAGATCGTGGCTGACTATGACGTCATCGTGGCCACCGGCTTCCAGTCCGCCGGCATCGGCCCTGTGGCTCAGGACAACCCCGACAAGTACTTCATCCTGGTGGACACCTTCCCCTCTGACGCGGAGGGCGTGACCATCGAGGAGGGTCTGGACAACATCTATGCTATGCAGTTTGCCGAGCAGGAGAGCGGCTTCTTCGCCGGTGTGGCTGCCGCCCTGGAGACCCAGAGCGGCAAGGTGGCCGTGGTGACCGGCCAGCCCTTCCCCTCCAACGTGAACTATCAGTATGGCTTTGAGTCCGGCGTGAACTACGCCAACAAGCACCTGGGCGCCTCCGCTGAGATCGTGGAGCTGGCCTCCTATGCCGGCACCGACGTGACCAACACCAACGTGGGCGGCAACTACACCGGCAACTTCTCTGACGAGGCCGCCGGCAAGACCCTGGGCGAGGCCCTGATCCGTGAGGGCTGCGACATCATCTTCGTGGCCGCCGGTGCTTCCGGCAACGGCGTGTTCGCCGCCGCCAAGGAGTCCGGCAACTGCAAGATCATCGGCTGCGACGTGGACCAGTATGATGACGGCGCCAACGGCGACAGCAACATCATCCTGACCTCCGCTCTGAAGAACATGGCCATCAACGTGGAGCGTCAGCTCAACGCCATCGTGGACGGCACCTTCCAGGGCGGCAACTACACCCTGACTGCCGAGACCGACTCCACCGGCTATGTCTCCGCCGAGGGCCGTCACCAGATGTCCGCTGAGACCGTGGCCACTCTGGACGAGCTCTATCCCCAGGTGAAGGACGGCACCATCATTCCCGCCGCCAACTTCAACGGCTATACTCCTGAGGAGTTCCCTGGCCTGTAAGCGGGAACCCTTTGGGTCTTAACCCCTAAGCTGTAAATTCGGGGCGCTCCGTTGCCCGACTGTTTAGTCCCGGCGGAGCGCCCCCTCTTTTCTTTTTCCTCGAAGCCCGTACGAAAACGCCGGCGTTCTGATCCCAGTCCGGGCACTGGATTGGGATGAGAACACTGGCAGGACCAGAGCGAAGGAGTGTGATATGGATGGCGGACGAATACATTGTAGAAATGCGGCACATCACCAAGCGGTTTCCCGGCATTGTAGCCAACGATGACATTTCCCTGGGCATTAAAAAGGGTGAGATCTTTGCCCTGCTGGGGGAAAATGGCGCGGGAAAATCCACGCTGATGAGCATGCTGTTTGGAATGTATGAGCCGGATGAGGGGGAAATTTACATCCGCGGCAAGCGGGAGCACATTACCTCCCCCAACTACGCCACGAAGCTGAATATCGGAATGGTGCACCAGCATTTCAAGCTGGTGAGCAACTACACCATTGCCGAGAACATCATCCTGGGCATTGAGCCAAAGCGCCGTTTGGGTATTCTCCCCGTGGTGGATATCAAGGGCACCAACGAAAAGGTGGCCCAGCTGTCCCGCCAGTACGGCCTGGAGGTGGACCCGAAGGCGAAGATCGAGGACATCAATGTGTCCACCCAGCAGCGGGTGGAGATTTTGAAGATGCTCTACCGGGAGGCGGAGATCCTCATTTTTGACGAGCCCACCGCCGTGCTCACCCCCCAGGAGATCGACTTCCTGCTCCAGATCATCCGCAGCCTGCGGGAGGGTGGAAAAACCATCATCCTCATTACCCACAAGCTGGAGGAGATCAAGCAGGTGGCCGACCGCTGCGCCATCCTGAACCGGGGCAAGCTCATTGACATCCTGGATGTGGCCTCCACCTCCACCCAGACCATGGCCAACCTGATGGTGGGCCGGGAGGTGGACTTTGTGGTGGACAAGTCCCCTGCCAAATTTGGCGGCGAGGTGCTGCGGGTGGAACACCTCACGGTGAAAAACCGGGACAATTTCCCGGTGGTCAAGGACGTCTCCTTCTCTGTGCGGGCAGGGGAGATCTTTGCCATCGCCGGCGTGTCGGGCAACGGCCAGGTGGAGATTGCCGACGCGGTGGCCGGTATGGCCCAGGCGGCGGAGGGGACCATTACCCTCAACGGCATCGACATTACCCACATGGATATCCGGCACCGCACGGACCTGGGCATTTCCTATATTCCGGAGGACCGGCAGAACATGGGCCTGGTGCTGGACTTCACCCTGGAGGACAACCTGGCCCTGAAGACCTACTACAAAGAGCCCTTCTGCCATAAGGGGATTTTGCACCATGAGGCCTTCAGCCAGTACGGAGAGCGGCTCATCGAGGAATATGATATCCGTTCCGGCCAGGGGAAGGACACCATCGTGCGCTCCATGTCAGGCGGCAACCAGCAAAAGGCCATTGTAGGCCGGGAGATCGAGCTGGCCTCTCCCCTGATGATCTTTGTCCAGCCCACCCGCGGCCTGGACATCGGCGCCATTGAGAACATTCACCGCCAGATTTTGGCGGAGCGGGACAAGGGCCGGGCCATTTTGCTCATCTCCCTGGAGCTGGACGAGATCATGGGCCTGGCCGACACCATCGGGGTTATTTTCAGCGGTGAGCTTTTGAAAATTGCTCCTGCCGACACGCTGACCACCAATGAGGTGGGGCAATTTATGATGGGGGTGAAGCAGAATGAGGCGGGCTAATCCGGTCACCCGCGGCGTCTTGTTCCTGATGGGCAACGAGCGCCGCCAGCGCATCACCATCCCGGTCTTTGCCATCCTTCTGAGCCTGATTGCCAGCTCCATTGTGCTGCTGATTTTGGGCAAAGACCCTATCGAGGCCTTTATCAGCCTGCTGCGGGGGTCGGGAATCCTGCCCAAGGAGGCCTACGCCGCCAAAAAGAGCATGCTCACCGACTTCCTCAGCTTGCTCAACGCCTGGACCCCCATGCTCTTCGCCTCCCTCTCGGTGGCGGTGGCCATGCGGGCGGGACTGTTCAACATCGGCGTGTCCGGACAGATGCTCTGCGCCGGATTTATTGCCACCATCACCGTGGGCTATACCGAGACGCTGCCCGCCGTGGTGGCCAAGCCCCTGGTGGTGCTCATCGGCCTGGTGACGGGAGCTTTGGTGGCCTCGCTCATTGGCTTTTTGAAGCAGCGGTGGAACATCAACGAGGTGGTTTCCGCCATTATGCTCAACTATATTATCCGCTATATCGTCAGCTTCTTTGTGAAAACCACCATCAATAACCCCTCCACCCGCCAGTCCTGGCCAGTGAGTGCCACGGCCCGCCTGTCCCTGATGGATACGGAACTGGGGGGGCTCAAGATGGACATCCCCCTGGGCATCGTCCTGGCGGCGGCCGCGGTGATTTTGGTCCATTTCCTGTTTACCAAAATGAAGCTGGGCTTTGAACTGCGGGCCATTGGCGGAAACCCGGTGGCCGCCAAATACGCGGGAATCAACGTGGGACGCAATACCATTCTGGTCATGGCCATCTCCGGTGCCCTGGCCGGTCTGGCCGGCGTCACCTATTACCTGGGATACTTTGGCTCTATCCAGCCCGATGTGCTCATTTCCACTGGATTTGACGCCATCGCCGTGTGTATTCTGGGTAACTCCAACCCCATTGGCATCGTGTTCTCCTCCCTGCTCATTTCCATCATTGACAAGGGCAGCACCTATCTCCAGTCCTCCATTGGGGTGCGCCAGGAGATCGGCGCGCTCATTACCGGCCTGATCCTTCTGTTCTCGGCCTGTGGGGCCTACATCGCCTATCTGGTGAACCGGGGCCGCCAGCGGGAAGAGGATGCCAAAAAACTGGCTGCGGGCACCGACGGAAAGGAGGCCCAGGCATGACCTATTTGAATACCATTATCATTGATGGCCTCTCCTTTGCCCTCCCCCTGTTTATCATGGCCATCGGCGGCATCTACTGCGAGCGCAGCGGTGTGACCAACCTGGCCATTGAAGGCCTGCAGGGCATGGGCGCCTTTGTGGGAGCTCTGGCGGCCACCCTGGTCTCCGGGATGTTCGCCGCAGACAGTCAGGCCCCCATGTTCATTGCCATGGCCTTCTCCTTCCTGGGCGGCGGACTTTACGCGGTACTCCACGCGGTGCTGTGCGTGAAGTTCAAGGCCAACCAGGTGATCAGCGGCGTGGTCATCAACATTTTGGCTACCGCCCTGACCACCTTCCTCACCAGCGAGATCTCTACTGCCCTGTTCGGTGCGGCTTCCAACCGCTTCCGTCTGACCACCTCGGTGCGCATGACGGTGCCGGGGCTCTCTGAGATTCCCGTGCTGGGGGCGGTATTTACCAACATCTATCCCTTTGAGCTGGTCATCATCCTGGTGGCTCTGGTGGCCTGGTATGTGCTCTATAAAACCCCCTTCGGCATGCATCTGCGGGCCTGCGGCGACAACCCCCACGCGGTGGACGCCGCCGGCGTGGAGGTGAGCCGGGTGCGGTTCATCGCCGTGATGATTTCCGGCGCCCTGTCCGGATTGGGCGGCATCTGCTTTGCCTACTCCATTTCGGTGCAGTTCTCCTCGGCCATCTATATGGGCTACGGCTACCTGGCCATTGCCGGACTGATTTTTGGCAACTGGCAGATCATGCCTACCCTGGCCGCCTGTCTGATCTTCGGCTTTGCCCGCTCCGGCGGCTTTGCCCTGACCCAGGTGATGGAGCTGCCCTCCGCCTTTACCGATGTGTTTATGACCCTGCCCTACATTGTCACCCTGTTCCTGCTGATCTTCTTCTCCAAGAGCAACCGGGCGCCCCGTGCTCTGGGTGAGATTTACGACAAGGGGAAGCGGTAATTTCTTCTGTGGAAAATCAAATTTGCCGGAAACCGGCCTGTCCTGGATTCAGGACAGGCCGGTCTTTTTGCCCCAAGAACAGGCGGAGATTTAACGAAACATTTATCCCCGGAATATTGACAGGGCCGGGAGGGGTGCCTATAATTATGACAGATTGTCATGCGACAGACTGTCATAAGAGGGGGATTCTATGCCTACCAGTACCTATTTCCGATTACCCCAGGAGAAGCGGGAGCGTCTGATGACGGCTTGCTGGTCGGAGATCACCAGGGTTCGTTTTGCGGATATGTCGGTCAACCGGATTATTTCCCAGGCGCACATTCCCAGAGGGAGCTTTTATCAATACTTTGCCGACAAGGAAGATATGATCCGCTACCTGTTAAACGATATGCAGGAGTATTTTGTTCAGCTGCTCCGGGGAGTGCTGACGGATTCGGACGGAGACCTGTTTGCCATCCCGGTAAGTGCCTTTGAGCAATTTATGGACCAGGGAAATACCAATCCCATGCTCAGGCAGTTTATCCGGGTGCTGCAGCTCAATCCAGGCTGGGATACCCAGGCCTTTATGACCGCCCAGCCGGGGCTGCTCCCCGATTCCCTGTGGGAACTGGTCAATCCGGCTGTGATGAAAAAGCCGGACCGGGAGTATGCCGAGCATGTATTTCATCTGCTGTGCGCGGTACTGGCCTACGCAGTGGTGGGCACCCTCCAGGATCCGGAGGGATGGAAACGGCAGTGTGAGATTTTAAAAACCCGTGTGGCTATGATCAAATATGGCTGCGCCGCCGGAAACGGTGAACGAAACAAGGAGGAAACGGCCCCATGAAAAGACAATTGACGGCACTGCTGATGGCCATGGCGGTGGCCCTGTCTCTGCTGGGCGTTTCGGCGCTGGCGGCGGACAGCTCCGACCCGGCCCCGGAGGCGGTGGAGACGGAGACAAACCAGCAGCCGGACACCAGCCCGGCAAAGGAGGAAGTCCCGGAGGAACAGACGGCAGGAGAGGAAGCTTCGGAGGAATCCGAAGAAGAGGAAACACCGGAGGAGTACATACCTGACCCAGTGGGTTACATCAGCTTTGAAAACCTGGAGCGCCGCCTGCGGGAGAATAACCTGACCCTTCTGGCCCTGGAGGAAAACGTCCAGGCGATTGAAGTGATCGACTATGACGTGATGTATGAGACCCTGCGGCAGAATCTGAACAACATCGCAAGCGCCCAGTGGACCATGATTCTTTACGGGATGGGCGAGACGCCCGAGGCCAAGGCCCTGGAACAGAGCTATGACGCCTTGCGGGAGACCTTTGACGCGCTGAAAGAAGGAGAATTGCAGAAGGACAACGAGGATGCCCTTTGGCAGCTGAGAAGCGCCCAAAACCAGATCGTGATGGCCGGGGAGAGCCTGTACGTTGCCATTATGGAGATGGAGCAGAACGCGCGGAGCCTGGAGCGGAGCCTGGCGGCCCTGGACCGCTCCCTGGAGGAGCTGGAGCTGCGGTATGAGCTGGGGCAAATCTCCTCTCAGACCCTGAAGCAGACCCAGGCATCCCGGACATCTCTGCTCAGCAGCAAGCAGACCCTGGACAGCAACATAAAAAATTATAAAATGCAGCTGGAGCTGATGAGCGGCGGAGAACTCAAGGGCACCATTGAGCTGGGTGAGCTGCCGAAGGTGACCAACGAGCAGCTGGCGAGCATGAAGCTGGAGGAGGATCTGGCTGCGGCTAAGGAGGCCAGCTATAACCTCTATGTGGCCGAGCAGGAGCTGGACGAAGCCCAAGATAACGCCAAAGGACAGGCCTCGCTTTATGGGTACCGGGAGGAGCGGTATGAGGTTCAGTCCGCCAACCACCAGTGGCAGGCGGCCCAGTATAACTACGATGCCACAGTGCAGAATTTTGAAATTTCCTTCCGCACCCTGTATCTTCAGGTGAAGGATTTTAAACAGGTGCTGGACGCCGCAAAGACGGCTTTGGCGGTGGAGCAGGACAACTACGCGGTGGCGCAGCTGAAATATGAGCAGGGAAATTTGTCGAAAAACGACCTGCTTGAGGCGGAGGACAAGGTAAAGGAAGCCCAGGAGACGGTGGACGGCGCGGAAAACGACCTGTTTTCGGCCTATAACACCTACCGCTGGGCTGCGGATTACGGGATTCTAAACTGATGGAGGAGACATACCCATGAAGAAAACACCGATGGTTTCCGCGGCCCTGTCTGCCGCGCTGCTGCTCACGCTGACCGCCTGTCAGACGGGGGGCGAGAGTACGTCCGGTTCCAACAATCCCCCCGCCGGAGTGGCCATCCAGGTCGCCCAGGTGGTCCGGGATACCATTTCTACCCAGAACAAGGTGTCCGGCCGGGTGGTGGCGGACGGACAGGAGTCGGTCTATGTGACGGCCAACGCCGAGTGTGTGGCCGTCTATGTGGAGGCGGGGGACGAGGTCACCGCCGGGGAAAAGATCTGTACCCTGGATATGGCCAGCACCCTGTCTTCCTATAACGCGGCCAATATCAGCTATCAGTCCGCCATCCAGAGCTACCAGGACCAGGAGGCCATTTTTGACAAGCAGATCGCTCTGGCGGAGAAAAATCTCAATGATTTAAAGGCCCTGTTTGAGATCGGTGCCGCCTCTCAGGCGGAGATTGATTCCGCCGAGCTCAATCTGATGACCGCCCAGGCCAGCAAGGCCTCCACCCTGGCCCAGCTGGAGGCGGGAATGCAGAGCTCCAAATCCAATGTGGAACAGCTGGCGGCAGTGCTGGAAAATGTGGACGCCGGGGGCAATGTGATCGCGCCGGTGTCCGGAACGGTGGTCACCCTCAACGCGGCGGCGGGAGGCTTTGTGTCTGCCTCCATGCCGGTGGCTGTCATCGATGGGGTGGATACCATGAAGGTGGAGGTCTCGGTCTCTGAGGCCCTCATCCCCAAGCTGGCCCAAGGAGATGAGGTGGACGTGTCCATCAGTTCCCTGGGGGTGGACACCGTGGGGACCGTGCGGAGCATCCAAAAGAGCGCCAATGCCCAGACGAAGCTCTATACCGTCACGGTGGGCTTTGAGGAGGATATTGAGGGGCTGCTGGCCGGTATGTTTGCCGATGTGTCCTTCCGCACGGAGACCTCTGAGAATGCGGTCGTGATTCCCTCCCAGGCCATTTTGACCAGCAACAACGTGTCCTATGTCTTTGTGGTGGAGGACGACACCGCCCGGTATCAGCAGGTGGAGACCGGCCTGAGCGGCAACGGCGTCACGGAGATCACCAGCGGCCTGCAGGAGGGCCAGCAGCTGGTGACCGTGGGTCAGGACTATCTGTCCGACGGCGACGCCGTCCGGATCGTATCCGGGGAGGGCTGAGACGGGTGAGCATTGCAAAGTTTTGTATCAAGCACAAGGTGACCACCCTGATGGCCTTTATTATGGTGTCCATCTTCGGCGTGGTCTTTACCACCCAGCTCCAGCTGGCCCTTCTGCCCGATGTGGAGGCCCCGGCGGCTGTGGTCATGTGCTACTACAATGGGGCCAGCCCCCAGGACATGGAGGAGCTGGTCACGCGGCCGCTGGAGTCGGCCATTATGTCGGTGGCCGGTGTAGAAGGGGTCAGCTCCACCTCGTCGGAGGGGGTCAGCCAGCTTCAGATCACCTATGTGGACGGGACGGACCTGGACATTGCGGCCACCAAACTGCGGGAGCAGTTTGACCAGCTCTCCCTGCCCGACGGGGCGGGAGACCCCATCATTGTCAACATCAACATCAGCGACCTGCTGCCCTCGGCCATTATCGCCCTGATGGGAGACGATCTGGCCAGCATCCAAGCCATGGCGGAGGATACTGTAGGCCCTGCCCTGGAGCGGGTGGAGGGCGTGGCCCAGGTGAGCATCTCCGGCGGCGTGGAGCAGCAGATCGCCGTGGAGGTGGACTCCGCCCGTGCGGCGGGACTGGGCCTGTCCAACTCCTACATCGCCCAGATGCTCTCCGCGGAGAACCTCCTTTACCCCGGCGGCGACATGCAAAACGGAAGTGAGAGCCTTACGGTTACCACCGACGCCAAGTTCCAGACGGTGGAGGATGTGGCAAACCTGATTTTGCCCCTGCCTACCGGGGGGACAGTGCGCCTTTCCGAGGTGGCTAATGTGGCCCTGGAGACCACCGACCCGGATACCGTTGCCATGACCGACGGCTCGGCCTGTGTGGTGCTCCAGGTGTCCAAGCAGTCGGGCGCCAACGAGGCGGCCACCGCCGACGCGGTGGTGGAGGCCATGGAGAAGCTCCAGGCCAAAAATGCTTCCATTCAATATTCGGTCCTGTACACCGCATCCGACTACATCAATATGGCGGTGAACGCCGCGCTGGAGAATATCGCCATGGGCGTGGTGCTGGCGGCCATTGTGGTGTTTCTGTTTCTGCGCCGCTTCGGCGCTACGCTGGCCATTGCCGTGTCCATGCCGGTGTGTATCCTCACGGTGTTTGTCCTGATGAATGTCTTTGACCTGACCCTGAACATGATGTCCCTGGGCGGCATTGCCATGGGCGTGGGCATGATCGTGGACAACTCCATTGTGGTATTGGAAAATATTTACCGCTATTCCGCCGAGGGGCACAGCCGCATGGAATCCTGTGTGGATGGGACGAAGGAGGTCCTGACCTCCCTCACCGCATCCACCCTGACCACGGTGGCGGTGTTCCTGCCCCTGGGCCTCACTGGAGGCATGGCGGGCATGCTCTTTGACGACTTCTGCCTGACCATCTCCTTCCTGATCCTGGGGTCGTTGGTGATCGCGGTGACACTGGTGCCCCTGCTGTGCTATTTCCTGCTGGATGAGGAAAAGGTCCGGGCTCAGGCCCTGAAAAAGGCCCAAAAGAAGGCACAGCGCCAGGAGACGGGAAAACAGGGACTGGCCAGCCGCTTAAACCAGCTTTATACCAGGCTGCTGGATTTCTTCGTTCACCATCTCTGGGCGGGCATGCTCACCTCTGTGGCCTTGGTTGTGCTGTTTGCCGTGACCTGCTTGTCCACGAAAATGGTGCTGATGCCCGAGATGGACCAGGGTATGGTCTCTGTCTCTGTTTCCACCCCCACTGGCTCGGAGCTGGAGGAGACCACCGCTATCGCCGACCGGGTGGTGGGGATCGTCCAGGAACATGTTCCGGAGCTGGAATCCATCTACCATATGACCCAGCCGGAATCCTCCTCCATCAACCTGGTGCTGGTGGATAAGTCCCAGCGCAGCCGCAGCAGCGGAGAGGTGGCCAACGATCTGCGCCCCCTGCTGGCGGACATTGCCGGGTGTGAAATTACCATAAACGCCACCGATATGACCGCCATGCTGGGCAGCGGCAGCGATATCAGCGTGGAAATCACCGGCAACGACTATGAGACCTTAATGATGATTGCGGGCGACCTGAAGGACCAGATTTCCCAGCTGCCCGACGCGGTGGATGTGTCCACCTCCATGGCCAAGCAGGTGGAGCAGGTGACCATCACCATGAACCGGGAGGCCGCCTCTCAGTACGGGCTTACCGCTGCCACAGTGGGCGCGGCGGTCCGCTCGGAGCTGTCCGGCGCCACCGCCACTACCGTCACCATTAATAACAAGGAGCTGGATGTGGTGGTCCGGGGAGACGGTATGGCGGCGGAGAGCCTGGATGCCCTGCGCTCCATGGCCATTCCCTCCTCCTTTGGGGGGACGGTGCCCCTGTCCGCTGTGGCCCAGGTGGAAGTGGAGCTGGCACCCCAGAGCATCAGCCGGGTCAATCAGACCCGCCAGGTGACGGTGACCGGCGATACCATCAGCGGCAATACCACTGCCATTACCAATCAGATCCGGGAGATCCTGAACGGCTATACCCTCCCCGACGGCTACACCGCGGAGATCACCGGCGCCTATACGGACATGATGGACAGCTTCGGCGATCTGCTGCTGGCCCTGGTGGTGGCGCTGGGTCTGGTGTACTTTGTGCTGGCCTCTCAGTTTGAATCCTTCCTCATGCCGGTCATCGTGATGATGATCCTGCCGGTGGCCTTCAGCGGGGCACTGTTTGCCCTGCCCGTCACAGGCCGGGATTTGTCCATGATCTCCCTGGTGGCGCTTATTATGCTGGCCGGTACCGTAGTCAACGCCTCCATCATCCTGGTGGACTACATCCGCCAGCGCCGGGAGCGGGGGGAGAGCCGGGAGGAGGCCATCCTCCACGCCTGCCCCCTGCGTATCCGCCCGGTGCTGATGACCACCATCACCACCATTCTGGCCCTGGTGCCCATGGCTCTGGGCATGGCCGAGGGGGCGGCGGAGATGATGTCGGACATGAGCATTACCATGATCTCCGGCATGACCATTTCCACCGTCATTACCCTGGTGTTTACGCCGGTGTATTACTCGGTCATTGATAACCTCAGCCATGTATTCTCCAGAAAAAAGAAACCCAAGACCCCTTCCGTCCAGCCCGTTCCCACGGCTGGGGATGACCAAGGAGAATAAGATAAACGGGAACCCTCCGGATATTCCGGAGGGTTCCCGCTTTTTATTCATAGAGAAATCCCAGCTGTTCCAAAGCCTTTCGTACCCGGTCGGCGCTGCGCCGGTCCCGGCAGGAGACGGTGTGCAGGTGAAGCCCCTCGGTGAGCTGGGAGAGGGGGACCGCGTCAGATTGGCGGCAGCGGTGGATGAACTGGGATACGTCATACCGGCTGGAGACGTGAATAGGGGCGGTGAGCTGGCCGTAGACCGGGTGCTCCACAATGACATCCAGCACAGTGCACCCCTGGTCCACGATGGCGTTGAGCTCCTCCTCCATTTGGTCGCAGCGGTGGCGGCAGGCAAAGGTACACACCACGGCACAGTCCGCCTTGGGGAGAAGATATCCCCGCGGGGTGGCGGTGATCTCCAGACCTCCGGCCCGCAGCAGGGCCACATCGCCCACTATGATCTGCCGGCTGACCGACAGCTCTTGGGCCAGGGTGGTGGCACTGATGGGGGCATCGGCCTGCTGAAGCCGGCGGGCTATTTCCAATCGTCTCTGCTGGGCGTCCACAAAAGATCCCGTTCCTTCCCTGCCGGCCATTTTGCAGCCGGGCGTTTTTTTTAGTGTAACATAAATCAAAAAGCGGGGCAAGGTTGACGTTGTCCAAAGAAAGAAATAAAATAACCCCAAAGGGACCTGAGACAGGGACCGGAAGAAGAGAACAGGAGGATGACGAAATGAAGGGATGGAAACGAGTCCTTGCCGTGGCTGGAGCGGCGGTGATGCTGGCGGCGCTGGCTGCCTGCCACAGTGTAGCCAAGGACGCCACCGTCTTTATCCAGGGGGAACTGGATGCCACCTATCTGGGCAAAATCAATGAGGAGTACCTGAACGTGGTGGAAGATATGACGCAGGCAGACGCCCAGGCCAAATATGACTATAACCTCCAGGCGGAAGGAGAGTACCTTTTGAGCTACCTGGGGGTGGAGCTGCCCACGGACGCGGTCTATCAGCGGGCTGAGGAGATCGTGGGGGAGATCTATTCCCACGCCAAATATACGGTGGCGGATGCGGAGCTTTTGAAAAGCGGGGACATTGCCGCCGAGGTCACCATCTCTCCCATTGAGATCATGCCCCTCATCCCGGAGGAGTTTTATGCCGAGACCTGGCAGAAGGTGAAGCAGCAGGCCGGCGTCAGCGACGACCAGGTGGCCATGATGAGTGACGAGGAGTACCAGGTGCTGGATGAGCAGTATGCCATGGCGCTGCTGGACAAGCTGGAAGGACTGATTGGACAGATCACCTATGGCACCGACCAGACCATCCTGCTTCAGATGAAAGAGGACGAGGAGGGCTACTACTCCCTGGTGGAATCTGGGATGCAGAAGCTGGACGAGGTCATGATCGACTATACCGGCGCATACGCCTGAGACAGCCGCCGCATATAGGAGCCCGGTTCACAAGAAGACCAGGTCCCCATTTTCAAAGATTTCAGCTCTTTTTCCTGGGAAATTGGAACAGCACTTGACTTTTTTAGCCCGCAGCCATAAAATAAAGGGTACGAGAAAATTATCCCCATTTTGAATATAAAGGAATGAGACGATATGGCCCAGAACCCCAACAAGAAGCAGGTGGAGCAGATCACCGACATGGAGGTGGACTTTGCCCAGTGGTACACCGACGTGTGCAAGAAGGCGGAGCTCATTGACTACTCCTCCATCAAAGGCATGTTTATTTACCGCCCCTATGGCTACGCCATCTGGGAGAACATCCAGGCCGAGCTGGACAAGAGATTCAAGGAGACGGGCCACGAGAATGTGTACCTGCCCATGCTGATCCCCGAGTCCCTGCTCCAGAAGGAGAAGGACCACGTGGAGGGCTTTGCCCCCGAGTGCGCCTGGGTCACCACCGGCGGCAGCGAGAAGCTGGAGGAGCGCTACTGCATCCGCCCCACCTCTGAGACCCTGTTCTGCGAGCACTATAAGAACATCATCCACTCCCACCGGGACCTGCCCAAGCTCTATAACCAGTGGTGCAGCGTGCTGCGCTGGGAGAAGACCAGCCGTCCCTTCCTGCGCCACCGGGAATTCCTGTGGCAGGAGGGCCACACCATGCACGCCACTGAGGAAGAGGCACGGGAAGAAACCATGCGTATGCTGAACATCTACGCGGATTTTATGGAGAACGTGCTGGCCATGCCCGTGGTCCGGGGCCGCAAGACCGATAAGGAGAAGTTCAACGGCGCCGAGGAGACCTACACCGTGGAGTGCATGATGCACGACCGCAAGGCCCTTCAGGCCGGCACCAGCCACTACTTCGGCGACGGCTTTGCCCGTGCCTTTGACATCACCTTTACCGGCAAGGACAATCAGCTCCATCACCCCCACCAGACCTCCTGGGGTGTGTCCACCCGTATGATCGGCGGCATCATTATGACCCACGGCGACAACAACGGCCTGGTGCTGCCTCCCCGCATTGCCCCCATCCAGGCCATGGTCATCCCCGTGGCCCAGCACAAGGAGGGCGTGCTGGATGCCGCTTCCGCCCTGCTGGAGCGCCTGAAGGCTGCCGGCATCCGGGCCAAGATGGACGACTCCGACCAGTCCATGGGCTGGAAGGCCGCCGAGTATGAGATGAAGGGCGTGCCCCTGCGTGTGGAGATCGGCCCCAAGGACATGGAGAAGAACCAGTGCTGCATCTGCCGCCGGGACAGCGGCGAGAAGGTCTTTGTCCCCCTGGAGAAGCTGGAGGACACCGTCCGGGAGCTGCTGGACGCCGTTCACCAGGGCCTCTACCAGCGGGCCAAGAAGAACCTGGAGGATCACACCCGTGTGTGCATGACCCTGGACGAGGTCAAGGAGTTTATGGAGACCGAGGGCGGCTTTGCCAAGACCATGTGGTGCGGCGAGCTGGAGTGCGAGCTCAAGATGAAGGAGCAGGCCGGTGTGTCCTCCCGGTGCATGCCCTTTGCCCAGGAGAAGGTGTCCGACACCTGTGTGTGCTGCGGAAAGCCCGCGAAGCACATGATCTACTGGGGCGTGGCCTATTAAGCGGACAAACGAGCAGCCCTGCCAAACGGCAGGGCTGCTTTTCTATGTCCGCTTGTCAATGCGGACCACCAGGGCCGTGCGGTCGTCGGTGGCATCCTGGGGGCTGTGGGTAATGAGGTCCCGAGCCAGGTCCTTGGGACTGACCCCATCAAACTCCTTCAGACGCTCCCGGAGCCACCCGTCCTCACCGGCTCCGCAGATGCCGTCGCTGACCATGAGCACGCAGTCTCCTGGGGCCAGACGGAGGGTGAAATGGTCCAGGGCGGAGGAATCCCCTTCGGCCAGGCCTGCGGGGAGAGAAGTGCCGGACAGGCTCTGAACCGAGGAGCCTTTTTTGATATAGGTGGGGGCGGCTCCCAGCTTATAGAGCTCCCCCTCCCCGGAAAAAAGGTCGATTTGCAGCAGGTCCACGGTGGTAAAGCCCCCAGTGTCCTCCCCCCGGAGGGCCAGGGCGGAGGAGAGGGTGGACAGGGCATGCCGGGTGCTGACTCCCGCCTGGAGCAGCTGCTCCAACAGCCGTACGGCCAGGGAGCTCTCCCGGTTGGCTGCGGGACCGCTGCCCATCCCGTCGCACAAAAGGAGATAGAGCTTGCCGTCGGAGCGTTTGAAGTAGGTGCCGGCGTCCCCGCTGACGGTTTCGCCGTTTTTCTTTTGGGCGGCCACCCCGGCCAGGGCCATGAGGGGCTCCTGCTGGAGCAGAGACAGGGAACCTTCCCCTTCCCCATCCACCCGCAGGGGCACCCCCAGGGAGACAGACAGCTCAGACAGACGGCTGGGCCGGGCCAGCTCCATGCAGTCGGCCCCCTCCGCCTCGATCCGCAGCAGTCCCCGCCCGTCCCGGTAGACGCAGGTGCGCACATTGAGCCCCAGCTGGGCCAAATACTGCCGTACCCGCCGGTCTCCGATGGCGTCAGGGACCAGTTCACGGCTCATTTCTGCGGCGGCATCGCCCAGCAGTTCCGAGAGCTGGGCATATTGCCGGCATACCGCCGTCCGGCTCTCCCGAATGCGGGCGTTATATTGCCGGCGGTAAAAAAGGGCGGTGAGCTCCTCATTGACTGTGGAGACAAAGTCGGGAAAGTGGATGCACCGGGCGGCAAAATGTTGGGGAAAATCACCTCCGGTGGCCTTTCCCCGCTCTACCATAGCGGGGGTGGCATCGTTCAGGGCGTTAAAGGTGAGGTTGTAGTCCTGCTGCCAGCAGCGGTTTCGCAGAGAGCAGCCCCGGCACAGACGGCTGGCGGTGCGGTCAAATACCGTGGCAATGTCGTTGTCGTTCTCCGGCGGGCGGAAGGCGGAGCGCAGACAGTCACACAGGGAACGAAAGGCCTTTGAGGTCTGTTCCAGCCTTTGCTGAACCACCCGCTGGGCCTGGAGGTCTGCGGGACCAGCGGACTTGGGAGCCAGCCAAACCCCCAACTGCCGCATGAGCTTGTCCGGAATCGTCAGAAACAGCAGACAGGCAAAAAGAACCTCGTAGAGGATGGAGAGGTTGAGCCCCCGGTCCCAGGTCCACAATACTGCGCAGGCGTTGGCCAGGGCGTAGACCATGGCGGCGCCTGGCCGTCCTTTTCCCTTCCACAGCCCGGCAGCCAGTCCGGACAGGCCGTAAGCCATGGTATAGAGGGGGGTGCCCTGGCTGGCCAGATCCATGGACAGGCCTATAGATACCCCGGCAATGGCGCCGGTGGACATTCCCCCCTGCCAGGCGGCGGACAGTACGGCTGTTACCGCCAGAATACGGCCCAGAGAGATGTCTTTATAGAGAAGAAGGGGGGACAGCGCGATCAGGCAGGCACACAGCAGGGCCAAAAGGCCCCCGCGGCTGGCCGGAGCGGAGAGCCTGTCCTGAGAAGGGCGGCCCATGGGCTCCAGAGCCTGGTGAAAGGCCCAGGCGGCGGCTGCCGTCAAGATAAGTTCCAAGGCAAAGAAAATAACGTCGGCAGATTTCCATCCCCACTGGGACTGGATAATAAAGCCGGTAAAGGCGTTGAGGGTGGCTGCAATGGCGGGCATGGTCCAGGGACTGCGCAGGGGCTTCCAGTCATAGAAGGCAAAGCACACCGCAAAGGTGAGAATGGAGGCCGAGGCGTAGCGAAGGCCGCTGGAAAAGTCCAGGGTGGTCAGATAGCCGAAGCAGGCCCCCACCAGGGAGGCCCCGCCGCATAGTCCCGGCCCTGCCGCCCCCACCAGCGCTACACCGAAGGGGGCACTGTTTTGAAAAATGGCCGCTCCCGACAGAACCGCCGACAGCAGCAGGCATATGGCCGCTTTGATCCCCAGAGTCAGGGTTGAGGCGGACAGCCTGACCTGTCCGGTGCGCTGGGACTGCTGGCGCAGCTGGGTGAGTTTGGCGCGGATCATCTTTTTGGCTGTCATGCCTGTCTCCTCCTAAGTAGGCCGGGACACGCCGGTGCCGGCTGGTTGTGGCTTCCATTATATTCCAAAAAATGGAAAATATCAGTCGAAGAAACGGAGGAGAAAAAAGGGCACCAAAACCGGGATAATAAAGTTAGGACTTGTATTTTCAGGGGAAATCGAATACAATATACAATAGTATGAGTATCAAAACTCCCTATCCTCAGTGAAAGGAAGGTAATCCTATGAAACTGCAAACAGAACTGGGTGAGATCCGCATCAGCAGCGAGGTCTTTACCACCGTTACCGGCAGCGCGGCCACCAATTGCTATGGAGTGAAGGGAATGGCTGTGCGCTCCACCACGGACGGGCTGGTTCATCTGCTGAAGCGGGAGTCCATGGCCAAGGGTGTCAAGGTATATTATAATGAAGATGGCACGGTGTCCATCGAATTGCACATTATTGTGGAAAACGGCGTGAATCTCATGGCCGTGTGCCGCTCCATCATGAGCGAGGTGCGCTATGTGGTCAGCAAGACCACCGGCGTGGAAGTGGCATCGGTGGACGTGTGCGTAGATTCCATGCGATTTTGATCATTCGTAGAAAGGAACTTAGCCGACTATGGTAAAGAAGATTGACGCGGCGGTATTTCAGCGGATGGTCATCCATGCACACGCCGCTATGAACGCCCAAAAACAGGTGATTAACGACCTGAACGTGTTCCCTGTCCCCGATGGGGATACCGGCACCAATATGACGCTGAGCATTGGGGCCGCTTCCAAGGAAATGAAGAAGAACCACTACGATACGGTGGGCCAGGCCGCCCAGGGGACCGCTTCCGCGCTGCTGCGGGGGGCCCGAGGCAACTCCGGCGTGATCCTCTCCCTTCTGTTCCGGGGCTTTGCAAAGGCCGTGAAGGAGAAGGAGACCATGGATGGCCGGGATCTGGCCATTGCTCTGGACTTCGGCGTGGCCGCAGCCTATAAGGCGGTGATGAAGCCCGCTGAGGGCACCATCCTCACCGTCTCCCGCCTGGCCGCCGCCCGTGCGGCCGGCTGTGCCCGTGAGGCCGACAGCGTGGAAGAGGTGCTGGAGGCCGCGATTCAGGAGGGCCAGGTGGCGCTGGACAACACCATCAACCAGAACCCTGTGCTGAAAAAGGCCGGCGTTGTGGACGCCGGCGGCAAGGGATTTTTGGTGATTCTCCAGGGCATGCTGGACGAGCTGCGGGGCGTGCCCATGCCCGACAGCGGCGAGGACGCCGCCCCGGCGGAAAAAGCCGACTTTGTGGCCATGGCCGCCGAGGAGATCACCTTTGCCTTTGACACGGTGTTTATCGTACGCAAGCATCAGGAGAATGTGAATCTGGACCCCTTCCGCAAGTACCTCAACAGCATTGGCGACAGCCTGGTCATTGGCGAAGACGACGAGGCCTTTAAGGTCCATGTCCACACCAACATTCCCGGCGCCGCTCTGACGGAGGCCCAGAAGTACGGCACTCTGGAGCTGGCCAAGATCGAGAACATGCGGACGCAGGCGGACGATCTGGCCGCAGGCAAGCATGTCCAGAGCACCGACGACCTGGACGCCATTGAGGCGGAGCTGGAGGCGGGCTGTGATGCCGCCCCGGAAAAGGCTGCGCCGGAGAAAAAGTTCGGCTATGTGGCCGTGTGTGCCGGAGCCGGATTGGAAGCGGTGTTCCGCGACCTGGGTGTGGACGGCCTGGTGGGCGGCGGTCAGACCATGAACCCCTCCACTGAGGACATTTTGAAGGAGATCGAGCGTACCCCCGCCGAGATCGTCTATGTCCTGCCCAACAACAAGAACATCATCATGGCCGCCGAGCAGTGCATGCGCCTGTGCGAGGACAAGAAGGTCGTGGTCCTGCCCACAAAGACCGTGCCTCAGGGCATTTCCGCCATGCTGGCAGTGGACCCCGATGCCAGCGAGGAGGACAACACCCAGGCTATGCTGGACGGCTTTGCCAATGTGCACACCAGCGAGATTACCTATGCCGCACGGGACTCTGACTTTGACGGCTTTGCCATCAAGCAGGGGGACTATCTAGCCCTGGAGGAGCACCAGCTCTTCGGCACGGACCAGGACCTGCACGCGATCCTGGACCGGCTGGCCCACTCGGACAGCCACCAGGGGGCGGAGTTCATCTCCATCTTCTACGGAGAAGATGTGACGGAGGAACAGGCCCAAGAGGCGGAGAAGATCTTTACCCAGGCCTGCCCCAATGCGGAAGTGACCCTTCTGCCGGGCGGTCAGCCGGTATACTACTATATGATTTCCGCAGAATAAACGTAAAAAAAGCGCCCATCCATATGGATGGGCGCTTTTTTCAATTACTCGATGGCGATTTTGGTGGTAGTCTCCAGAGCCTTGGGGGGCTGCTTGGGCAGCGTCAGCTTCAAAACGCCGAACTCATATTTGCACTGCACGTCCTCGGGACGGATATCGCCCACATAGAAGCTTCTGGAGCAGGCGCCGGCGTAGCGCTCCTGGCGGATAAAGCGGCCGTCCTTGTCCTCCTCGTCCTTGTCCAGGCCCTTGGCGGCGCTGACGGTGAGATAGCCGTCCTTCAGCTCCACGCTGACCTCGTCCTTCTTAAAGCCGGGCAGGTCGATGGCCAGCTTATAGCTGGTTTCATTTTCCTTCACATCGGTTTTCATCAGGTTCTTTGCATGCTTGCCGTACAGGGGGTTGGCACCGCCGAAGAAGCTCTTGTCAAAGGTGTTGTCAAAGAAATCGTCAAACAGGTTTTCACTAAAAATACTAGGTAACATAAGTCGTTCCTCCATTTAAAATTGATTTGTTGCCGTGGCGGAGGCCCGTATGGTCTTCTTCCAGGTACGAGTAGAGTATAGCACAGAACATTAGCACTCGCAATAGGTGAGTGCTAATGTTTACAAAAAGATAATAATTTATAGGAAGAAAATACACAATTTCCAGAAAAACAAGAAGAGAAAGAGAGGCTTTTCAAAAAGATACTTCTCTGATATAATGGGGAGAAACTGACGAAAAGGCGGTATTTGATATGCCTGTCTCCCTGATTCCATCCTTTTTGGCCTACTGTTACATCGGAGCCATCACCCCCGGTCCAGCAAACCTTTGCTCCCTGTCCGCGGCGCTGCGGTATGGGAAGGGGCCGGCATTGAGGCAATGGAGGGGATTGTTTGTTGGATATTTTCTGGATTGTATGGGGGCCGTGTTGGTCACCTGGCTGCTGGGTACCCTTTTGAACGACTATGTGGGCTATTTGTCCTGGGTGGGGGCAGCCTATCTGCTATGGCTGGCCTGGCATATGCTGCGCTCTGCTGGGGTTAAGCTGGGAGAGGAGGACCCGGCGTATCCCTCCTTCCGAAATGGTGTATTGGTGCAGATCACCAATGTAAAGGTGATTATTTACTGCCTGACCTCCCTGTCCGCTTATGTGCTGCCCTATACGGATTCCTTTTGGTATCTGCTGGCGGTGGGACTATTTTTGCCCTTTACCGGACCCGTCGCCAATCTGGTGTGGCTGTTTGCCGGAGCCACATTGCAGAAATTGTTTTCCCACTATCAAAAGACGGTGGATATTGTGCTCGCTGTGTCCCTGGTTTTATGCGCGGTGACGCTGGTGTGGCCCCACTGAATGGAAAAGCCGTCCTTTTATCCCAGGATAAAAGGACGGCTTTCTGCTGGACTTATACCCCCAGCCATTGCTGCAGGTCAAAGAGGTCAGAGGCAATATAGTCGGGATTAAAATCCTGAAAATCGCCGGCCGGAGTAGTCCCGTTGAGGACGGCGGCAAAGTGGCAGCCGGCGTTTTGGGCAGCCCCCGCATCCAAAACAGTATCTCCGCAGAAGAGGGTGCTTTCGGGCTTGACTCCCATGCGCTCCATGGCCAGAAGCAGCCCTTCCGGATCGGGCTTGGGACGGTGGACATCCGCGCTGCCGATCACCGTCTCCAGGTCCTGAAGCAGTCCGTAACGGTCCATGATGATTTCCAAGGTATCTCCCCGCTTGGTGCTGACGATGGCAGTTTTGACCCCGTGGGCGTGCAGAGCCTGAAGAAGTTCGACTGCCCCTGGGAAGAGAACGGCTTCCCGCCGCTGAAGTTCCTGAGCTACCTCCAGAAAGAGCGGACGGAATTTTGCCCGGTTTTCCGGGTCCTCATCCCCCGTGAGCATGGTGTAGGCGTCCTCCAGCAGATAGCCGATGGTGGCACGTACCGCCTCCCGGTCAGGCTCCGGCCACCCAAGAGCCGTCAGTCCGTGGCGAAAACCAGCCACGATGGAGTCGGTGCAGTCTCCCAGAGTGTAGTCAAAATCAAAGCATACCGCTTGAAACAAAACGATCTCTCCTTTCGAAATGCAAAGCAGATATAGCTATCATATCATGCCGGGGGCGGTGGAGCAAGAGATAGAAGCGGCGGTGGATAGAAAGAGGCCGGGAAGGCAGTTGCCTTCCCGGCCTGACATTCAATCCTTAGGGATAGCGCGTAAAGACCGTATCATATCGGCTGTCCAAGTCGTTTAGATCGCCGGTCTGATCCCAGTAAACACGCTCCCGGTACTCGTCTGCATAGGCGTAGGTAAATTCTTCATACTTGGTATCTACGCTGAGAATGATGACATAGGCTTCTTCATAGTCGTAGTAAAGAATGTCACCGGGCTGCATGCTGGTAAACTTGGTGTTCTTGCTTACATCCAGGTCGCCAAAAATTTCATCGCTGATGAAGTAGGCAAAACCTTGGCTGCCGTAGCCGGTGCCCAGTACGGGTGACTTGTAGCGGTCGTCCTCAGCCCAATCATCTCCGGAGTAGTCATCTTCCAGGTCAGAAAGCAGTGCCAGCACATTCTTTTCTGTAACAGGCTTTCCGTTGGAGAGGACTTCATCGTCATCATCATCATTGGTTTCTGCATCGGTGGGGTAACGAGTATAGACGGTGTCATACCGATCCATATTCAGCCAATCCCGGTCGTTCCAGCAGATTTCATCGTAGCTGTCCAGATAGAGATAACTAAAGGTGTCGTCGCTGGTATCCACATCCAGCGCGATGAGATAAGTATCGGCTTCATCGCGATAGACGATATCGCCGGGACGCATGTCGTAAACCCGGTCCAGCTCTTCCACGTCCAGATCACCGAAAATCTCATCACTGATCATATAAGCGAAGCCCTGAGCACCACGGGCGCTGCCCAGCACGTCGGACTCATACCGCTTATTCCATTCATCGCCGTCCTCATACTCTTCTCTCAGATCATCCAGCAGGCGCAGAACGTTGCGCTCGGTGGCCTCTTCGCCGTTGGCGAGCACATCATCGGGCTCGCCCTCATAGCGGGTATAGACGGCATCCCGGCTGCCCAGATTGTCAATATTGCCGCTGCCCTTCCAGGAGACACTGCCAAAGCCGTTGCAGTAGACATAGTTAAAGCGATTCCCATTCACGGAGGTCACCAGTGCATATTGGTCGTCCGCGTTAAAGTAAACCAGGTCGCCGGGCTTCATTTGGCTGAACTTGGTCACCTTTTCCGAGGGGAGTGTGCCGAAGACCTTGTCGCTGAGCATATAGGCAAAGGCCTGGCCGCCCTTGGCAGTGCCCAGCTTGGCAGAGGTATAGGTGCGCTGGGTCTCCCAGAAGTAGGACTCATAGAACTCGCGCTGCAGCTCCTGCAGGGCGTCGGCTGCATTCTCTTCCGTGGCATCTTTGCCGTTAACCAGTTTGCCGGGGCGGTTATTGTAGGTGGGAGCGGACTGCTCCTTGGCGGCATCCAGCATGGCGCACAGCACCACAGCGGCCTGGCCGCGGGTCATGACCGTATCACCCTTGAAGGTACCCTTGTCATCCATACCGGTCAGGAAGCCGCCGGCATAGGCCATCACCACAGCGGTCTGATACTTTGTGGGGATCTGGGACCAGTCGGGAATGGCGGCCATGTAAATGTAAATGAAATTGGCATTGGGCTCCGGCCAGCCCTGGAGTTTCTGGGCATTATAAATGATTTGAGCCATGTCATAGCGGGTGAGCTTTGCTTCCGCGACCGAGGAATACCACTTACCAGTGGAAGTGCGGCTGTCGCCGGCAGTGGTGCCGGTCAGCAGCCCCTTGAGGTAAGCGGTTTCCATATAGGGGTACCACCAATAGGAGGATTTCCCCTGGAGGGCGTTTGCTTCACCCGGATAGAGCAGGGCGCATACCATGGTGGCAAAATCGGCCGCGGACAGCGGGTTGTCTACGCCGTATAGGTTGTTGCCCATACCGCTGACCAGGCCGTTGGTGGACGCTTTTTGCACATAACTATAGGCCCAATGGTTGCTGGGCACGTCTGTAAAAGCCGCGGAGCTGGTCAGTACGCTCCCGGCCAGGATGCCGGCGCTCAGCAGTGCAGCGACGGCGGTACGCAGCGTTCGTTTCATGAGTTCATTCCTCCCTGTCATGGCTGTATGATGAAACAGTCTTTACCGTAGTATAACGCCTCTTGGGTAAAACTTCAAAGGAAACCGCTCAATTTTTAATAAAAATTAACATTTTCCAAAAAAGGGAAAAAACGGAACTTTAAAATAGAAAGGAGAGATAAAAGCTGTAAAAATGTGCGGTTGGCTTTGCTTTTTATTTATATATTAAAGGTAGAAAAAAATAAGCAAGGCGATTAAGCAAGGCAATGAAAGCAAAAGCCGCAATGTTACACCTTTGTTACATTTGCGCCCGGCCCGTTGACTTTCAAAATTGCCTTTGATAGAATGACCCCAGAAGTTGAAGAGTGCCCCTACCCCCAGCCAGGCCCACGGGCGAAACTGGAAGCGTCCAACAAGAGGGAAGGGATGTGGGAGCGGGGAAAGATTTAACTTCTAAATATGGGAGAAAATCCCCGATTGGTGCCCGGCTTGACCGGGTGGCCAAAATAAAAAAGGAGGAATTCCGAATGAGAAACCTGAAACGGGCTCTGAGCCTGGCTCTGGCTTCCGTCATGGTCATTGGCATGATGGTTGTCGGCACCGGCGCGAGCTATCAGGACGTCAAGGCTACCGACAATGTGGAAGCCATTGAAGTCCTGCAGGCTGTCGGCATTATGACCGGCGACGAGAACGGTGACTTCAATCCCGACGCTAACGTCACCCGTAACGAGATCGCTGTTGTTATGTCCAACCTGCTGAACCTGGACTACGATTATTATCGTGGCGTGAATCCCTTTACCGACGTGCCCGACTGGGCCGCTCCCTATGTGGCTGCTTGTGCCGCTGAGGGCGTGGTCGCTGGCATCGGCGGCACCCTGTACGGCGGCTCCAACAACGTGACCGCTGCTCAGGCTGCTCTGATGATCATGAAGGCTCTGGGTTACTTCCAGTACCAGAACGACTTCGGCACCGATTGGCAGATCGCCACCATCCGTCAGGCTTCCTACATCAACCTGTTTGATGGTATCAACGCCAACGCTGAGACCGCTCTGACCCGTAACCAGATCGCTCAGCTGGTGCTGAACGGCCTGAAGGCCAACATGGTGACCTTCACCGGCACCGTGGGCGCTGAGATCAACGGCGTGTCCATCGGCTATGTGGCCGAGTACACCCCCATGACCAACGCCAACAAGAAGTACGACAGCATCGACACTGGCACCAGCAACATCGGCGCTGACGACAAGTACTATGTCCAGCTGGGCGAGGAGCTGTACAACGGCGACCTGAAGCTGAACGACGACGTGGACGTCTTCGGCCGTCCCGCTCGCTGCTGGGAGTACGACGGCAAGGAGATCGGCACCTATGTGAACGATTCCCTGCTGCTCCAGGAGTACACCTCCGAGGTCACCGGCGATATGCTGTATGACCTGCTGACCCGCAACACCGTGAAGACCTACGACCTGACCGTGGTCATCGACGGTACCTATGAGGAGGATGCTCCTTCTGCGATTGACACCAACTGGTTCAGCAAGAATCAGATCAACCGCAACAACGACGACGCTCTGGGCGGCACCGGCAACGGCGTTCTGACTCAGGTCTTCGTGAACAACGACAAGGATCAGATCACTGTCGCCATCATCAACACCTTCCTGGCTCTGGCCAACAAGGACTATGACGCCAAGAAGGACGAGATCGGCTTCAATGTGTACGGCATCGATGTGATCAACAGCGATGAGTACTTCAAGCACATCACCTCTGGCGATGACTCCAAGACCATGAAGGTCACTGGCGAGGACTTTGAGATTGCCGACATGAAGAAGGACGACGCCGTCCTGGTCACTGTGGCCGATGGCAAGATCCAGACCATCGCTGACTGCGAAGTCATTGCCGGCACCACTGTCGACGCCTTCCAGAACGGCTCCACCGGCAGCGCCAGCGCCCCCTCCGCTGTGGAGATCGACGGCACTGAGTACAAGTTTGCCGACGCTGCTGAGTTTGACGCTGATGTCATGAGCTACTACACCGGCAGCAACGGTGTCACCAACCTGAAGGACCTGACCTACAACGTCTACATGGACGCCTATGGCTATGTCATCGGCATCGAAGAGGTTGAGAAGGTCAACAACTACGTGTTCATCACCGGCCTCGACAAGACCACCAGCAACCTGGGCACTCTCACTGCTGAGGCCAGCGCCATCTTCCTGGATGGTACCATGAAGAAGATCGACGTCAACATGACCAAGAGCGACTTCCAGACTCCTAACTTTGCTAGTGGCAATGACGGCAGCCCCGTGGTCAACGCCTGGTTCACCTACACCGTGAACAGCAAGGACGTGTACACCGTGAAAGAGGTGTCCAACGTCGGCTACACTGGCCATGCCAACGATGCCTACAAGCCCAATGGCGGCAGCAACACCAACAAGGACGATCTGGCTCAGTTCCAGACCATCTATGCGGCTCCCGGCGGCGAGATCGACAACAAGCACATTGCCGTGAACGGCACTGACGCTGGTGCTTTTGCCCGAGTGTACGGCACCGACGACACCGTGTACCTGACTGTGGGCCTGGGCGAGCTGACCGCTAAGGACAACACCACCTACGGCATCATTGACGAGGTGCAGAGCGTCATTACCGGCATTGGCAACGCCAACCTGAAGGTTTGGGATTCCGCCACTGCCCTCAGCGAGGCTGACGACAACAAGACTACTACTGTTCATCCTACCGCCAGCGCCGTCGGCGTGTACGCTCTGTACAACGACGAGGGCGACGTGATCGCTGCCATCGTGGTGGGCGAGGACGCCGGTGCTTCCAAGAACCTGGTGTACGTCCACAGCGGTTCCATCTATCGCGAGAAGTATGACGCCACCACCGACACCTACACCTGGACCCGCAAGGTTATCTCCAACGGCCAGGAGGTCATCCTGACTGAGGTTGGCGAGGGCGTCGGCGATCTGGAGAACATGACCCGCTACACCTGGTATCAGGTGAAGTACAACGCCGAGGGCAATGTCATGGAGGCTGTTCCTGCTTCCACCACTTTGAACCTGGGTACCGAGTTCGTGGTTGACTCTAGCCTGATTAATTCCACCATCAATGCTGCCGGTGCTTCCGACACTGTTCTGTACTACAGCAACAGCAGCTACCCCGTTGATCCTAGCGATCTGAAGCTGATTGGTAAGACTCTGTGGGTGAACGATACTCAGACTGAGGGCTTCCGCGTGTCTGAGGACGTGAATGTGGTTCTGATCCAGAGCCAGAACAACGACATCAAGACCTACTATGAGACTGGCTCCAGCGCTCTGAAGACCATGGCCAGCGAGCTGGTTGACCGTCACAGCACGGCTAGCAAGCATCACAGAATCGAGGTCAGCGCCATCCTGGAGAAGGGTGTCGCCACCAGCGTGGTCATCCGTGACGTGGGTCCCTGCGATCCTTACCAGAACGGCGATTGGGACAGCGGCAAGACCGGCACTCTGGAGCTCCAGGGCCTGTCCTTCAATAGCTCCACCGGTATGACCGTGACCTTTGCCAACAAGTCCAACTCTGCCATCACTTCTGCTAACACCTATGTGTACAGCGTGCGTGTGGTGAACAAGGACGGCGGCAAGGTTTACACCGGCAATGCCACTGGCCTGGCTGAGACTACTGCTGATAACAGCCTGGTCAAGGACGAGTCCGTGGTCGCTACCTTCGGCGGCTACAAGGTTGCTCCCAGCGGTGCCAGCACCTACAATGTGGAGCTGACCGTTAAGGATGCTGCCGGCAAGGTGATCGCCACTGGCGAGGCCACTCTGGGCACCATCTAATTCGGTAAACTTCTTCGGAAGTAACCTGAATACAACAAAAAACCTCCCCGGCTTCGGCCGGGGAGGTTTTTGTTATTCGGCGGCGTTTAAAAGGGCCAGCAGATAATAGGTCATGTTATTGAAGTTAAAGGAAGGCTCGCTTGTCCGGATGGTCATGGTAAGGCTGTTGCCCGACCAGGAGAGGTTGGCGGCAAATCCATCCATGGAGGTGTGCGGAGCGGTTCCGGGGATCATCAGATTGATGTTGTTTCCTCCAAACAGGAACAGAAAGACCGGCTTTTTGGGGAAGGTAAACGTGCGGGAGCTGCCGCCGTCGCCTACATAGGTGGTATAATGCAATTTACAGTCGCCGCATTTGCTTAAAGAGGTTTGAAGCTGTGAAAGCTGTGTGGTATGCTGCTGCGCAGTGGTGTTCAGAGATTTGAGGGCTGTGTCGATTTTGGCATTGTCGTCGTTAAAATCGGTGCGCAGCACCTGGTCCGTTGCTTCCCATTGGTTGAGCTGATAATTTGCAGTGTGATTGGTTGCCATAGTGGTTCCTCCCATTCTTTTATTGGTATGGCCAAGGGTGGCCTCTTATTTATGGAGAGGAGAGGCAAAAAGTTGTACAGTTTTGTACACTTAAGGTCAAAATAATATGGCTCTTGAAAGAGCATTGACATTTTTTTGCGGGAAAGATACAATCAAAGTGTAAAAAAGCGGCGATGAGAGCCGGGCAATTGCTCGAGAAATGAAAAACGGAGAACGTTATGAGAAATGATTTAACCCTTCGGCTGGAACAGTTTAAAAAGCTCTATTCTGTGGACGAGGCGGTCCGGGGACGTATTTCAAAACCTCCTGTGAAATTTATTGGAGAGGAAATTCTGGAGCTTGCGGTGGCGGCGCTGCTGGAGGGGGAAAATATTCTGCTCTGCGGAGGCAAGGCTACTGGTAAAAATATTTTGGCGGAGAATCTTGCCTGGCTTTTTGGAAGGCCAGTTTATAACATATCCTTTCATGTCAATACAGACAGCAGCACGCTCATCGGCACCGATACCTTTGTAGGCGGTGAGGTACGTCTGCGCAATGGTCCGGTGGCTGAGGCGGCCAAATATGGCGGCTTTTGCATTCTGGATGAGATCAACATGGCGAAAAATGACGCTGTGGCAGTCATGCACTCGGTGCTGGATTACCGCCGGCTGATTGATGTGCCTGGTTATGAATGCATTCCTATGAATCCGGCTACCCGTTTTCTTGCTACCATGAACTATGGTTACGCGGGGACTCGGGAGCTGAACGAGGCACTGGTGTCCCGTTTTACCGTGATTCGTATGCCCACTTTGGGAGAGCAGGAGCTTCATCAGCTGCTGCGCTTGGATGTGCCCGAGGCGGCGGAAGAGAATATCAAGAACTGTGTGGGCCTGTTTATGGACCTGGACGCAAAGGCAATCAACGGGGAGATTTCCACCCATCCGGTGGATCTGCGGGGCATGATTGCGGCTCTGCGGCTGATGTCCCAGGGGATGCGTCCAAAGGATGCAATTACCATCTGCATTACCAACAAGTGCTTTGATGAGTACGAGTATCAGCTGGTTCAGGATGTTGTGATGACAAGATTTGTCTAATCAGGAGCGCGCTGTGAGTATTGATAGAGAGGAAAGCCTGTTTTTAACGGTTTCTGGGAACCACCGGGAACGGGATTATCCAGAATATATCCGCATGATGAGCGAGCCCTACCGAAAGGCGGGGGGGATCATTCAGGTATATGAGGGCATCATTTTGGGAGGCGGAGATCAGCTATTTGGTTTGGATGAGCTGAATCTCTGGCTCCGGCGGCACCGGTATGCAGACTTCAACATGCATGCCCTGCTTCCCATGGCCCACCTGTGCCTGGAATACGCGGTGCGCATGCGCCTGGCCCAGGAGCGCCCAGGTATTCCGGCCATTGGGGAGCAGGTGGCGCGGGAGCTGCTGGAGACTGACCCTCTGCGGCTGCGCCACTCCTCCAGGGGCTGGCTGAGTATCTATTGGCTGACGGAGCAGTTTCCCCAGGCTGCTACCCCGGAGAGCCGTAAGGTTCTGGAGCAGTTTTCCGGCTTTGAAGAGCAGCTGCAGCTTTTTACCCAGCTGGCCCAGGACAGTGCCCACTGCATGGATGCGAAGGCACTGGTCAACCAGGCTGTGCTGCTATACAAAAAGGTCTATACCAAATACTTCGCCCCGGACCATAGCCATGATGACCTCTCTCAGTTTGAGGTCTCGGACGATGACTTGTGGGAGGGAAAGTATGAGGGCCCGGAGAAAAATGAGCCTACCGAGCCCGATGACCCTGAGATGGAGCTGAGCTATGACAAGGCGAAAGACCTGTCTGCCGACGAAGTGATTTTGTCGGAGGAAGCACTGGCTGCAGTACCAGACTATATCGCAAAAAATTTTGGCCCCAGCTTCCAGACGGAGAAAGCCGCAAAAGAGATCGCGGATGCGGTCTGTGTAGGAATCCACGAGGAGCGCAAGCTCCTGTTTACAGACGGCCTGCCGGAGAGTGCCTATGAAGGAAATTCCGCAGCGGCGGAAGTGCTGCGGGCCTGCCGGGATGCTAACCTCAATATGCTGGAGGAGAATCAGGATTCCGCCCGCCAGGGGATTCGCAGCATTGAGCAGGCCTTCCGCAATGCCCTCAATCTGAGAAACGACCCCGAGGTATATCCCTCTGACCGGGGTGTGCTGGTCAACAGCACCCTGTGGAAGGTGGGACGCTGTGAACATCCTCAGCTGTTCCACAAAATTTTTCGTCAGGATCAGTCCACAGTTGTTGTGGAGCTGCTGATCGATGCCAGCGGGTCGCAGAGTGTCCGCCAGCCCATGGTAGCCCTGCAGAGCTATTTGTTCAGCGCGGCGCTGAGCCGGATTCAGATTCCCCACCGGGTGATGAGCTACTGCACCTACGGAGATCATACCATTCTCCGGCGATTCCGGGATTACGATGATAAGCCGGATACGGACCTTAAAATTTTGGAATACCGTGCCACCTCCAACAACCGGGATGGCCTGGCTTTGGCGGCCGCCGGGGTGGACCTGCTGAAACGGCGGGAGGATCACAAAATCGTCATTGTCTTTAGTGACGGCCTGCCCAACGACATGGTCAGCGGCAGAAAACGTTCCGGAAAGCCGGAAAAATATATCGGCGAGGCAGCCATACGGGATACCTGCGCCCAGGTGAGAAGACTGCGCCGGGAGGGGGTCCATGTCATTGGCATCTTCCTGGGGGATGACAATGAACTGGAAAATGAGCGGATGATCTATGGCTCCTCTTTCCTGCGGATCCGCCGGGCGGAGGATTTTGGAGGTACCGCCGGGAAACGGCTCAGTGAGACCCTGCTGCTGCTGTGAGGGAAGCGGGATCGCCTGCCGGATTGGACTAAGTGGTAAACTTCACCTGAACTTAACTTTATGAAAAAAGAGAGGCACTTTTCCAATGGAAAAGTGCCTCTCTTTTTATTAAACCGGGTTGCAAACAAGGATCTTATTTTAGGTATGAGGAGGAATTTTTGGGGCCTTCAAATAAACCGAAGGAGAGGTCCGGTAAGTAGCCAAGCTGACGGCCACCAGTGCGATCCCACAGGCCAGCGTGCCGGGGACTGCCGAGCCCAGGCCAAAAGGCTCTCCCGCCAGTTTCCAGCCTACACAGACCACAAAACCGGACAGCATGGCGGCAATGATGCCCGCGTTGGTGGCCTTGCGCCAAAACAGAGCGGCAAAGCAGGGAATGCCGGCAGCGGCTGCATAAAAGCTCCAGGCAAACATGAGGATGCTATAGGCATTTTTGATATATAGGGCGATGACCAGCGCACCCAAAGGGAGCACGATGGAGAAGGCGCGGGAGAGCAGAATCTCCGTGCGCTCTTTCATACTGGGGTGGATGGTTTTTCCAATGTCGTGGACACAGGTCTGCACCGATACCAGCAGATAACTGTCTGCCGTGGACATGATCACAGACAGCACGCCTGCCAGAGCCAGGCCGGTGAGGCCCACAGGAAGAATTTTAATGGCCAGGGCGGGGATCACAGCATCGGTGGAGCCATACTGAGCCAGCACATCGTCCCCGATGATCTGCCTGCCCACCACGCCCATGAAGTACACGAGAAGGATGGTCACACCATAGACAGCGGTCCCAAGGAACATACCGCGCTTGGCTGCCTTGCGGTCCCGTGCGGCAAAGGCCCGCTGCCACATTTCTGCCCCTGCCATGGTGAATACCAGATAGGTGACAATATCGCCCAGAATACTGCCGTCTACATAGGGGGTCGCCAGCGCCGGGTCCAGGTTGGCGGTAAAGTTGGCAAAGCCCCCGACATACATCAGAGCAGAAACGGGGATGAGGATATACACAAAGATGATCAGCATGTAAAATTGCAGTACATCTGTATAAACCACGCCAAAGAGACCGGAGGTGGCAGTATAGATCATAAATACCACACAGGCAATCAGCGCGCCAGCCTCGTAGGACAGGCCAACTTCCCCGCCCAACATTTTAATGATGGTGGCCGTGGCGGTGACCTGGGAGGCAACAGTACCCATCATGGCAAAGGCGATCAGCCCGGACAAAATCAATTTGGCATGCTTGCCAAAGCGCATTTGAAATAGCTCGGGAATGGACGTGAGATTATAGGTCATGCCAATGTCGGAAATTTTGCCTGCCAGACCGGAGAAGATAAACATACCCAGCAGGTACGGAACGGCGGTGAGAATGGCCTTAAAACCGTCGGAGTAAGCCACGCCGGCCCGGCCCATCAGTCCGCTTCCTCCGATGATGGTGGCGCAGACGGTGGCCATGAGGACAAAAGGACCAAAGGAACGTCCGGCCACATAGTAATCTCCGGCGTTCTTGATCCGCTTTACAGAGTACACCCCCACCAATACCATGGAAAGCAAATACGCCCCGATAATGATCAGATCCCAAATACTCAGCAGACTATGATCCATACAAACCTCCCTTTATCACACTCGCGAACTAATGTATTTATTATAGCGGATAAAGGAAGTGATTGTCAAACCGGCAAAAAGCGTCCGGGACTAATCTTGTCCCGGACGCTTTAAAGTGGAAATTTAGGCCAGCCCCAGAAGGAGATAGGCCGCGGTGCCTACCACGCCGGAGCCGAAGATAACGGCAATGGCGCTGAGGTGGAATTTACGCAGGAGGAAAAGGGCACCCACAAAAATGACCCCTTCGATCCAGCGGAAGTTGGTGAGGACCACCCCCGCCAGATCAGACTGGAACAGGCCCAGCAGCAGGATGGACAGTCCGGCGGAGGCGATAAGCGCTACCACCGCGGGCCGCAGGGCGGACAGTACGGTCTGCACTCCGCTGAAGCTGCGGTATTTGTAGTAAAAGTGGGCCAGTGCCAGGCAGATAAAGAAGGAGGGGATAATACACCCCAGAGTGCACAGCAGCACGCCGGGCACACCGCCCAGACGCATACCGACGAAGGTAGCGGAGTTAATGGAGATAGGGCCGGGAGTCATCTCTGCAATGGTAATGAGGTCGGTAAACTCCGCCAGAGTCATCAAACCGTGGATGTCCACGATCTGGTTTTGAATGAGAGGGATGGCCGCATAGCCGCCGCCCACGCTGAACATGCCTACCTGGATAAACGCCAGGAACAACTGATTTAAAATACCCATGTTACGCTACCGCCTTTCGTGTGCTGTGCAGTTCCACGGCCAGATCCAGCAGGCCCACCACCAGGCAGCGCAGGATGACTACCATGGCGTCTACGCCCAGCAGCACCTTGCCCACAAAGGCGGTGATCATCAGCGCAATGTAAAGAAAACGCCGGGTTTCTACCACCTTTTTGGCCAGATTAAGCACCACGTCAAAGATGACGGCGGCCACACCCGCGCGCATGACCTGCAGGGCAATGGCGATGATATGGTTGGAGCGGAACTGGGCATAGAAGATGGAAATTACCGAAATAATGATCATGGGAGGCAGAGCGGTGCCCAGAATGGCCACCAGCGAGCCAATGACCCCGTACATCCGGTAGCCAAGAATGACGGAGGCATTGATGGGAATGGGGCCGGGAGAGGACTGGGCGATGGCGGTGATGTCCAGCATCTCCTCTTCCTCCAGCCAGTGGAGCTCCTCCACAAATTTCTTTTTCATCAGGGATACAATGACAAAGCCGCCGCCAAACGTGAATGCGCTGAGCAGGAAGGTGGCCTTGAATAGCTGCCACAGCATCCGTGCCGGGTTTTCCTTGGTTCTCATAGCAGAGTCCCCTTTCTCTTTCGTCCTTCTCACTTGAGGTGGGCCTATCATAGCACAGTTTTTTCATAAAGAAAAATTCTTTATCTTTATTTGTATATAAATGTGTGTTATGATTGAGCGAGGGGGAATTTGTATGCTGGATTTCAGAATGGAAACCTTTCTTGCGGTGTGCCGCCATATGAATTATACCAAAGCTGCCCAGGAGCTGAACCTGACCCAGCCCGGAGTGTCGCAGCACATCCGCTGGTTGGAGGAGCAGTATGGAGTGCGGCTGTTTCACTATGCCAACAAGCGCCTCTCCCTGACCGAAGCGGGGGAACAGCTGCGCAATGTGGCCCTGACTATGAAGCACGACACCCAGAGCCTGCAGCGCAGCTTCCGGGAGCCGGGACCTCTGGCCCATCGCCTGGTCATGGGAGTGACCCCCACAGTGGGGATGTACCTGATTCCGGGGCCGCTGGCCCGGTATCACAGGCAATATCCCCAGGCGCCCATTACCCTGCGGGTGTCCAACACCCAGAACCTGTGCCATGCCCTGGACCAGGGGGAGCTGGACTTTGCCATCGTAGAGGGCTTTTTCTGTAAAAGCGATTACGATTCGCTCCTCTACCGGCGGGAGCCCTATTTGGCGGTGTGTGGAGCGGGGTATCCATTTGCACGCCGGCCCAGGGTATTATCGGACCTGTTGGGGGAGACTTTAATTGTGCGGGAGCCGGGGTCCGGCAACCGGGAAATCATTGCCCGCGCACTGAGCCGGGAGAATTTGTCGGTGGAGGATTTCCAAAGCGTCATGCAGGTGAGTGACATGAATGTGCTCAAAGAGATGCTGCTTTTGGGATGCGGTGTGGGATTCCTCTACCGGGTGGCCGCCCAGCCCCAGATGGAACAGGGGACCCTTCAGGCCATCCCCTTGGAGGATTTCCATGAGAGCCATGACATAACCTTTTTGTGGCGCAAGGGCAGCGTATTTGCTCCGCGGTACCGAGAGCTTTATAGGCTCCTTTCTCCCGTGGAAGGGGAAATTACCCTGCCGGAAGTGGGGAATGATTGACAGGAAAGAGAAAATCCGCTATTCTGAACAGGAAAGTACAACGTGAGCGGCGGGAGAATGGGAAGCTTCCGCGACTGCGGAAGAGAGCGCCGCAAGTGAGCGGCGTGACGGTAAGAGGAGGTTATATTCCCATGAGCGAAATGAAAGCAAGCGTACCCCAGAGTGAAATCACCAGGGTAAAAGGACTGGGATTTTTGTGGGACAAGCGGACCCCGGATCAGTTCAATGGACGGGTGATCACCCGCAACGGAAAGATTACCGCCAAGGAGTGCGCCACGGTGGCAGAGGCCGCCCGGCGCTTTGGCAGCGGTGAAGTGGCCATGACTACCCGGCTGACCATGGAAATTCAGGGCGTCCCCTTTGAGAATATTGAGCCGCTGCGCCAGTTTTTAAAGGAAGAGGCCGGGCTGGAAACCGGCGGCACCGGCGCCAAGGTCCGTCCGGTGACAGCCTGCAAGGGGACCACCTGCCAGTATGGCCTGATCGACACCTATGCCCTGTCGGAGAAAATTCACCAGATGTTTTATGTGGGTTATGGACAGGTAAAGTTGCCCCATAAGTTTAAGATCGCCGTGGGAGGCTGCCCAAACAACTGCATGAAGCCCGATCTGAACGATGTGGGCATCGTGGGGCAGTGGGTGCCGCAGGTGAAGGAGGAGCTGTGCAAGGGCTGCAGCCTGTGCGAGAAGGAGTGCCCCATCGGCGTGGTGAAGATGGCGGATGGCAAGGCGGTGATTGATGCCCAGGAGTGCAACCACTGCGGCCGCTGCATCCGCAAGTGCCCCTTTGAGGCCATTGAGACCCAGACCAACGGCTATTTGGTCTATCTGGGCGGCCGCTGGGGGAAGCGTACCGCCGTAGGACGGCCTCTGAGCGTGATCATTTCCAGCGAGGAGCAGGTGCTCTCCGTGGTAGAGAAGTGTATCCTCCTCTTTAAGGCCTATGGCCAGCCCAAGGAGCGGTTTGCCGATACCGTTACCCGGCTGGGCTTTGACAAGGTGCAGGAGATGCTCCTGTCCAATGAGCTGCTGGAGCGCAAGGCGGAGATTCTGGCCCAGTAAATAGAAGAAACGTCCGGTCCCGGAAGGGACCGGACGTTTTTTTGCGGGTCAATCGGCGCGGGCAGCGGGCACAGGAGACTGGGTGCAGGGCTGTGGGGAGGCCGTTTACAGGGCAGACAGAATGTCCTCTACCCGCCGGCAGTGTGGGGAGAACTGGGCGCGCAGCGCCGGGACTGCGTTGTCCATGATATAAGGGAAGCCTGCCAGGCGCAGCATGGGAAGGTCGTTGTAATTGTCTCCAAAGGCGGCGACTTCCCCCAGAGCAATTCCCAGGGCGGCACACAGCTTTTGAAGGCCGGTCCCCTTGTCCGCCAACGTAAAGTCCAGCCACTTCTCCCCGGCCACTGCGCACTGAAATTTACTGCCCCATTTGGGAGCCAGCAAGGGTTCCACCTGGACCGCCCCCTCCCGGCAGTAGGCGGATACTTTCAGGATCTCTTCTCCAATTTCCTCTGGGTGGGAAAGCAGCGCCGTATTGTTGCCTACAAAATACCGGATATGATCTACGATGTCCGCCTTTTTCGGGCACAGATAGCTGGTGTTGGCGCCGGAAATCAGGACTTCACATTGGGGCAGAGCCAAAATTTCCCGGCACAGCTCCAGCGCTGGGACTTGGGGCATAGGGGTCTTGCACAGCACCGGACCGGGATCCCCTGAGCCATAGACCACAGCTCCGTTTTCACACAGATAGATGAGTTCATTGGCCACCGGGGCAAAAAGGCGGCGCAGGCTGCTGTACTGCCGTCCGCTGGCCGGGCAAAATAATATGCCCTTGTCATTCAGACGGCGGATTTGTTGAAAAATAGCGGGGGAAATTTCCCTCTGCTCCCCGTGAAGGAGGGTGCCGTCAATGTCACTGGCAATCAGTCGGATCATCGGCCTGCCTCCAATGGGGGAAACAGGGGGAGCATCTCCTCCAGAGACTGGATGTTGTAATCTCCTGCTTGGTGAAGGGCCGCGTCTCCAAAGGCCACCGTGACCATCTCGGCGGCCCGGCCCGCCTGGACCCCGGCCAGAGCATCGTCCACCGCCGCGCACTGGCGGGGCGGAACCCCCAGAAGCTCCGCGGCAGTAAGAAACACCTGGGGGTCGGGCTTGGAGCGGGTAATCAAATTGCCGTCGGCCACCGCGTCCAGCCACCGACCAAGACCCGTGCGTTCCAGAATAAGCCCCGCGTTTTTGCTCCCGGAGGCCAGGGCCAGCCGGTATCCCCTGCGCCGCAGCTCGGGCAAAAGGACGTGGGCACCTGGGGAGGCATGGCCTGGAGTGAGGGCGGACAAAAGCTGCTGATAGCGGGTGTTTTTTGCCTGGGCAAAGGCCTCCTTTTCCTCCTGTGAATAGATCCGGTCCGAGCCCTCCAGCACAATTTCCAGGCTGTCCATCCGGGAGATCCCCCTGCAGCGGTTGCCCTGTTCCTGGGTAAAGGGGATGCCCAGGCGGTCGGCCAGCTCTTTCCAAGCCTGATAGTGGAGGGTATCGGTGTCCACCAGCACCCCGTCCAGGTCAAATAGAATGGCCCGAATCATACACGTCACTCCTTTGCTGCTTATAAACTGGTATCCTGGTATTCGGAAGGACTGACCCCTACCAGCTTTTTGAAGGTGGAGGAAAAATAGGTGATGTCCTTGTAGCCCACCTGCTCAGCCACCTCATATACTTTCAGCCGGCAGTCCCGCAGCAGCTCCATGGCCTTGTGAATGCGGTACCGGGTAAGGTAGTTGAGCAGGGTATAGTCGGTCTCTTTCTTAAATGTGTGACTGAGGTGGCCTTCGCTCAGCCCCAAATGCTGGGCAATTTCTCCCACCGTGATGTTGGGGTCGTGGTAGTGCTGGCCGATGTAGTCCATGGCCTGGAGGACATATTTGCTTTTGTCCCCCTTTTTCAGCCCCGGAATGGGAGGCGCCGCCGCGCCCTTGTCCCCCTCCTGGAGCTCCATGCGCCGGCGCAGAGCCTGTACGGCCTGCTCCAGCTCTCCGTCGTGGAAGGGCTTTAGGAGAAAATCCACCGCGCCCAGGCGCAGAGCGCTTTGGGCGTAGGAAAAGCTGTCATAGGCGGTGAGGATGATCACATAGGCGCGGTTGCCCCGTTCCCGCAGCTGCCGGAGCATCTCGATGCCGTCCATTTTGGGCATTTTCAAATCGGTGATAATGAGGGAGGGGGCGTAGCGCTCTACGGCTGCCAGTGCTTCCTCGCCGTTGGAGGCCTCCCCCACCACCACACAGTCCAGGGCGGCCCAGTCCACGGCCAGTACAATTCCTTTGCGGATCATTTCCTCGTCTTCTACCACCAGTACTTTCAGCATTCCGGTTCCTCCTCCCAGCGCAGGGGAAGGGTGGCGGAGACCACCGCGCCCCGGCCCCCGCTGCCTGTGGACAGATAAAGGCCGAAGTCCTCCCCGTAATATTTTCGAAGAATGGTATCTACATTGTAAAGCCCCAAATGTCCCCTGGACAGTTCCCGGCTTCGGTGGGCGTAGGCCCCCGTCATATCCGCAGGCAGCCCCTTTCCGTTGTCGGTCACTATGATCTTCAGCAGACAGGACCCCACCTTCTCCGCCTGTACCAGAATGTGGCCGTCCTCCACTCCCTCCAGACCGTGGAGAATGGCATTTTCCACAATGGGCTGGAGAATCATTTTGGGGACCAGACAGCTCTCCAGCTCCGGGGAAATTTCGGCCTGGAAGGAGAAGGTGCTGGAAAGGCGGATTTTTTGAATTTCCATATACCGCTGTAAAATTTCCACCTCCCGGTGCAGGGGGACAAACTCCTCCGGGGAGATGCAAAAGCGCAGAATGTCCGCCAGGTTGGTGGACATGAGGGCCACCTGAGGGACCTGGTTGATTTTGCTGATCCACTTCATGGTGTCCAGGGTGTTGCAGAGAAAGTGGGGGTTCAGCTGGGCCTGGAGCATACGGATCTGGGCCTGGTTCAGTTCCCGCTGGTTTTCTACCAGCTGCTCCTGGTTATGTTTCAGGGCCACCAGCATGCCGTTGAAGCGCTGGGCCAGCTGCCCCAGCTCATCGTCCCGGTAGGGAGGGACATAGACGTCCAGATTGTTGTGGGCCACTTCGCCGATGGCGCTGTGAAGCCGCTCGATGGGGTAGAACATCTGCCGGCTCAGCCGCAGGCCCATGAGAATGGAGATGCCCACACACACCAGGGCGCTGCCCGCGGTGACGGTGGTCAGAAGCCCCCGTGTGGATTGGTTCAGGGCCTGGGGCCGCTGGAGAACTGCGTATAGCCCCATCTCCTCCTGAAGGGCGGTTCCATAGGCATATTCGTCCCCCTCTCCGTACAGCGGCTCTCCCGCCAACAGCTTTTCCCGGAGCAGGGGGGCCAGAGTGTCGGACAGCGAGGACAAGGAGGAATAGACCGGGCGCCAATATTGGTTGAGCAGCAGCAGGTCGTTTTGGCTGGAATAGGTGCCGTCCAGCAGCTGATGGAAGTTGGAACGGGTCATGGTGATGACCAGATAGCCTGCGACCTGGCCGTCGGAGGTGGTCAGTTTTGCGGCGGCCTGAAAGAGCGGGGCGCTGCTGGATTCTCCGCCGTCCACCTGGGCAAAGGCCAGTCCGTCGGTCTGACGGGCGGCGTAAAGAATGCCCCACTGGGTGGGAAGCTGGGGATAGAGAGGGAGACTTTTGGTGGAATAGCGCCAGATTCCCGCCTGGTCATAGAGGTCAAACTGGGCGTTGGCGCGGCTGCCCTCGGTGGCGCTGTACAGCTCGCTGTATACCATAGCACTGTCCGTCTGTCCCCGTGCCAGAGAGGGGGCTATGTAAGGATTGGCCTTCAGGGCCTGGGAGGTCTGGCGAAAGCCGTCATACAGGCTATCCAGGGTGGTGATCACATGGTCCAGTTGTGCGTTGGATTCGCTGTCGGCCTGGGCATTCATCTGCAGGCGAAAAATTTGCAGCAGCATGGCCGAGCAAAGCAGCAGCGGCAGCAGGGAGGCCAGAAGAAAGCCTACAAACAGCCGGGTACGGAAGGAACGGGTCAGTTTCATGGCTGCTCCTCCCCTCCAAAGTAAAAGGCCCAGGACATGAGGATGCCGTTGTGGTGCTCGCTGGCCCAGGAGATGTCATAATCCAACAGTGGAATGTCTGAGAGGGGAAGAAGGACCGTTTCCTCCTGGGGCAAAGAGCGGATGGGCCGGCGGGAAAACTCGGTTTCCATACGCTGCTGTACGTCTTGGCCGGAGATGAAGTCTAAGAATTGCTGGGCATTTTTCCAATGAGGGGCGTCTTTGACAATGGCGCAGCCGTCGGGGACGCAGCTGGTGCCGTCTTTGGGATAGACCAGAGCAATGTCATCTCCGGCCTCTACCCGCTTTAAAGCGGTCTCCTCCAAGGTGATGCCCACAAGGTCTGTGCCGTTGGCCACCGAGGAGAGCACATCTCCGGAGCTGCTGAGCTGCCGCCCGTCCAGACTGACGGCAAAGTCCATCAAAGTCTTGTCCTGATTGCCGCCCATGGCGGAAAGAAGGGTGACCAGGCCAGTAAAGGAGGAGCCGGAGATGCTGGGGTCACAGAAGGCGATGCGCCCCTGCCAGGCGGGGGAAAAGAGGTCATGCCAGGCGGTGATCCGGTCCGGAGAGACCAGGGTGGCGTTGTAGATGAGCACCACCGGCAAGGCGGAAAAGGGGGTCCACAGTCCGCTCTCTGAGCGCATGGAGGGAGTCAGCTGCTGCCAATCCTTGCAGAAATAGGGGGTAAAGCAGTCGCCATAGGCTTCCAGGCTGTCTACGCCGCCCCCGAACATCACGTCGGCTTTGGGGCTGTCCGCCTCCTGGGTCAGGCGCTCCAACAGCTCGTTGGTGCCTCCCGCCACAAGCTCCACCCAGATGCCCGTGCGCGCTTCAAATTCCTTGATGATGGGCTGGTATACCTCCTCTTTGTGAGAGGTATAGACCACCAGCCGCTGTTCTTCCGGCGGGGCATAGGCGGATGTGGCCGGAACGGGCCTGCTGGCCGTGCACCCGGCTAGGAGCAGACTGCAGGTCACAGCCAGACACAGCAGCCCCCGCACCCGTTGTTTCACCATCGCTGCCTCCTTTCTCCCACCGTTGGGGTTGTGAATTTTTACCTATTATAGCACAGAAAAGCATTTGAGTTCATCCATAAGTTACAAAGATTGCAGTGAAACTCAAAAAACCGCAGTTTTGTCCCCTGTTCACGGAGCCATTTTTTGCATACAATAAAAATAACCAGACAGACCACTTTTTGTGGCCTGTGTTTTAGTGAAAATGATGAAGGAGGATATGAAACCATGAAACGGATCGTCTCGTTGCTCCTGGCCGCTTCCATGACCCTGGCACTGGTTGCCTGCGGCGGCAACACCAGTACCCAATCATCAGGAGGCTCTGCCTCCTCCGGTGGAAATACTTCCGCCGGGACCCAGACTCCCACCGACCTTACCGAAACCCAGAAGATCATCCAGGAGGCCCAGGGCATGACCCTGGAGGAACTGGCCAAGAAGGCCATTGAGGAATCCAACGGCAAGATGTTCTACGGCGTGGGCAACTCCAGCCGCGGCAAGAGCGCCCTGCCCCTGTTCATCGAGTACTTGCAGACCATCGACCCCAACTACACCATGGAGTTTGAGTGGCAGCAGCCCAAGAACAACAAGATCTTCGATCAGCTCACCGCCGACTCCCTGAAGGATACCGGCACCTTTGCCATGACCCTCATTCAGGACGGCAACCAGATCGAGTCCAAGATGGTCCAGACCGGTATTTTGGACACCTTTATCCCCAAGGATTGGGCCGACGCCAACGGTACCACCGCCGAGGAGTACAAGGGCTACCTGCCCCTGCAGACTCTGAACAAGATCTTCATGTACAACAACACCGGCTCCAAGACCTATGACAACTGCTGGGACTTTGTGGCCGAGGGCGAGCATGGCCTGTTCATGGACATCGACTCTGAGATCGTAGGCAAGAACTTCCTGTACATGCTCACACGGGACGACTACTCCGCCATGCTGAAGGAGGCCTTCGAGGCCCTCAGTGCTGAGGAGCAGGCCTACTTCCAGCCCACCATCGACGCCATGGCCTCTGAGGCGGAGAGCCTGGGCCTGGGCGAGAACGGCAAGTATGCCCTGGCCTGGATCAAGCTCTGGGTGGGCAGCTACAACGCCCAGACCGACGACGGCCCCATCTGCAACACCCTGGTGGACCAGTCCGCCACCGACCAGTTCGGCCTTATCGTGTACTCCAAGCTGCGCTCTGTGGAGGAGTCCGCCTCCGTTTCCAAGAACAACATCACCGTGGCCGCTTACAATGACGGCTACACCGGCATGGGCGGCTTTGGCTACTGCCACTACCTGTTCGTCACCGACAACAGCCCCCTGCCCTGGACCGCCTGCGCCTTTATCGCCTACATGACCTGCACCGCCGACGGCTTCTCCGCCTGGGGCAAGGACATCGGCGGCTATTCCTCCAACCCCAATGTGGCCGCGGAAAACGAGGAGATCTATCACCACCAGACCGGCGGCATGGCCGAGGACGGCACCACTGTGGAGTTTGCCGCTCTCAACGACCACGGCTACGACTGGTGGGTGGGCGACGGCAAGCTGGTCCTGGAGGACCCCGAGTACTGCGCTTCCGTCTCCTTCACCGTGGGCAGCTGGATCGAGATGCTGGATAAGTACAGCGCGGGCTGATGCCCCTCTTGTCCGGAACAACCGTCTGCCCGGGCGTTGCTGAATCTCACTTCCGAGCATAGGCATACAAAGCGCCCTTGGACGCAGGTGAAATCCGCCGCTTCCAAGGGCGCTTTCCCATCCCGGCATAAAGGAGAGATCGTATGGACCAAATGAAGATCCGGCGGGCCAATGCGTCCGCTATCCGGCTGAATAAAATCAAGACCTTTTTCTCCAAGCCCCACAATGTGATCCTGCTGCTGATGGGTATTGTGCTTACCTTCAGCACCGTTGCCCCCATTATCGCCATTGTGGAGGACACCTTTAAAATCCACCCCGGCACCATCGACGCCCACCTGACCGGCCAGAGTGCGGGATATACGGTAGTCAACTACATCGACCTCTTTACTAGCCCCATGGCCAAGACCAACCTGTGGACTCCCCTTCTGAACACCATCTGGCTGGCCGTGGGTACCTGTGTGGTGGCCATCCTCTTCGGCGGCATGTTCGCCTTCCTCATTACCCGCACCAATCTGGCCTGGCGGAAATACCTCAGCTCCATCTTCATCTTCCCCTACATCATGCCCCAGTGGACGCTGGCGGTGGTGTGGCAGAACATGTTCAACTCCAACGCCGTCACCGGGACCTCCAACGGCCTGCTGGCCGCCACCCTGGGCATTAACATGCCCATCTGGTGGTGCAAGGGCCTGTTCCCCAGTCTGGTGGTGCTGGGCCTCCATTACGCCCCCTTTGCCTACATCCTCATCGGCGGCATTTTCCGGAACATGGACGCCAACCTGGAGGAGGCGGCCACCATTCTGGATACTCCCAAGTGGCGGATCATGTGCCGTATCACCCTGCCCATGGTCAAACCCGCCATCTTGTCCACTGTCCTGCTGGTGTTCGGCAGCGCCATGGGCTCCTACCCCGTGCCCCATTACCTGGGCCTTACCACCCTGGCCACCAAGTACGTGTCCATGAACTCCAAGTACACCGGCGAGGCCAGCATTCTGGCCATTATTATGATGATCTTCGGTGTGGCGATCATGCTGCTCAACCAGCTCAGCCTCCAAAGCCGTAAGAGCTACACCACCGTCACCGGAAAGTCCGGCCAGATCTCCAAGATCAACCTGGGGAAAGTGGGCAAGTATGTCATCGCCCTCATCCTGGTGGTGACCACCTTCTTTACCAGCATTTTCCCCATCGTCTCCTTTGCCTTTGAGACCTTCCTGCCCAACCCCGGAGACTACTCCTTCCTTTACACCGGGGATCCGGACAATCTCACCACCAAGTGGTGGACCACGGACGAGAATGTGACGGAAAACGGCATGTACGGCCAGAAGGGCATTCTCCACAACGAGACCATCTGGAACGCCTTTAAAGGCACCATCTGGGTCAGCGTGTGCTGTGCCCTGCTGGCGGGCACCCTGGGTACCCTCATCGGATATGCGGTATCGAAAAACAGGCGAAGTAAATGGGCCAACTATGTAAACTCCGTAGCCTTTCTTCCCTATCTCATGCCCTCCATCGCGGTGGGCGTGGCCTTCTTCATCCTTTTCTCCAGTGAGAAAATCAACCTCTTCAATACCTATACCATCCTGATCATTGTAGGTACCATCAAGTACATCCCCTTTGCCAGCCGCAGCTCCCTCAACTCCATGCTGCAGCTGTCCGGGGAAATTGAAGAGGCTGCCATCATTCAGAACATCCCCTGGGTCAAGCGGATGACCCGGATCATCATCCCCATCCAGAAGTCGTCCATCATCAGCGGCTATCTGCTCCCCTTTATGACCTGCCTGCGGGAGCTGTCCCTGTTTATGCTGCTGTGTGTGCAGGGGTTCATCCTCTCCACCACCCTGGACTACTTCGACGAAATGGGCCTGTACGCCTTCTCCAGCGGCATCAACCTGATTTTGATCATCACCATCCTGGTGTGCAACACCCTGGTCAACAAGGTCACCGGGGCCAGCCTGGACAAGGGAATAGGAGGTTAAGTTATGCCGGAAATCAGATTAGAACATGTGACCAAGCGCTGGGGCAAGTTCTACGCCGTGGACGACCTGGACCTGGTCATTGAGAACAATTCCTTCGTTACCCTGCTGGGCCCCTCCGGCTGCGGCAAAACCACCACTTTGCGGATGATTGCCGGACTGGAGACCCCCACCAGCGGGCGGATCACCATTGGCGACCAGGTGGTCTTTGACAGCGAGATGGGCATCAATGTTCCCGCTAACAAGCGCAAGGTGGGCTTTTTGTTCCAGAACTACGCCCTGTGGCCCAACATGACGGTGTATGAAAACATCTCCTTTGGCCTGTCCAACGTGAAGGAGCCCATGGCCAAGGTGGACTTTGAGGCCAAAAATGCCGCCCGCCTGGCGGAGATCCTGCAAAATCCCGGAGAAGTGGTGAAGATCCTGGAGGACTGCCGGGACAAGAAGGGCAAGATCGACGAAAAGAAAGCCTACATCAAGCTCATCGATGCCTTTACCATCTCTATCTACACCGCCAAAAAGCTTTTTGGCTACCATCTGGAGGAGGGAAAGGACCTGTCCGGGGAGATCAAGGCCCTCCAGGCCAAGGTGGAGTCCGCCCGGAAGAGCCAGAACCTCAACGAACACTTTGAGGTGGTCCAGAACGGCCAGGTGGTCAAGGAGACCCGGAAGCTCACCAAGGAGGAGATCGACCTGTCGGTGCGCCGGGTGTCCCGGATCGTGAAAATCGGCATGTTTATGGACCGCTACCCGGCGGAGCTGTCCGGCGGCCAGCAGCAGCGCGTGGCCATCGCCCGCACCCTGGCCCCCGAGCCCTCGGTGCTCTTTATGGATGAGCCCCTGTCCAACCTGGATGCCAAGCTGCGGTTGGAAATGCGCTATGAGCTTCAGCGTCTGCATGTGGAGACCGGGTCCACCTTCGTCTATGTCACCCACGACCAGATGGAGGCCATGACCCTGGCCACCCAGATCTGTCTCATCAACAATGGGGTGCTCCAGCAATACGACGCTCCGCTCACCGTCTACCACCAGCCTGCCAACCTCTTTGTGGCCGACTTTGTGGGCAACCCCGCCATCAACTTTGTGGAGGCCAAGGGAGCGCAGAACCCTGACGGCACCCTGTCCCTCACCGTATTCAACCAGCGCCGGGCCACCTTCCGCCCCACTGTCCCCCTGGATCTGGAGGGGTGGTTTAGTCAGCGGGACGCCCAGGCAGCGGCACGGGAGGAGGAGCACAAAAAGAAGGCGGCGGAGAAGTCCTATGTGGAAAAGGGCAACAAGGATGAGACCTTCCGCTACCATGTGGCCAAGGTGGAGGAGCAAGACGACTCCCTCCAGGAGGAGCCGGTCATCACCAACCAGGACCTGGTGCTGGGCATTCGTCCGGAATTTCTGGACATTGTGGACAGCGGGGCCCTGGAGGGGGAGATCTACGGCGCTATGCCCACAGGCATGGAGTCCACCATTAAGGTGCGCATTGACGATTTCCTGCTTACAGGCGTGATTTTTGGAAGCTCCCTGTTCACCATCGGCGCAAAGGTGCCCCTGTCCATCACCGGAGACAATATCATGCTCTTTGACCGTAAGAGCGGAGCGTGTATTGCCCAGGGCAAGCTGGAATTTTAAGGATATACGCATCTCACGGACCGGCGCTGCAAACGCGGCGCCGGTCTTTCCTGTGTGGGGAGCAGGATTCCGGCCTTGACCGTGGGGGCGGAGGATGCTATACTAATTTAAATCATCAACAGACGAAAGGGGAGGGCGATGGACGACAGCTGCATTCAGGCGATTGCCCATATCCGGAGTGATTTTCCGGAAAAATTCGGCATTCCCCGGCAGAGCGGCCTGGTGGAGGAGCTGACAGCCCGGATCGTCTTTGAGCCGGAATACCGGCAGCCCGCCGCTTTCCGGGGGCTGGAGGGGTTTTCTCACCTGTGGCTCATCTGGGAGTTCTCCAAGGCGAAGGGGAAGCCCTGGTCCCCCACGGTGCGCCCGCCCCGGCTGGGCGGAAATACCCGCCTGGGGGTGTTTGCCACCCGTTCTCCCTTCCGGCCCAATCCCATCGGTCTGTCCTGCGTCAGGTTGGTGAAGCTGGAGCAGGACTCCAAGTTTGGGCCGGTGCTGGTGGTGGCGGGAGCCGATCTGATGGACGGGACCCCCATTTACGACATCAAGCCCTACCTGCCCTATGCCGACTGCAAGCCCCAGGCTACGGGAGGCTTTGCCTCCCAGCCCAAGGAGCCCAGCCTCCAGGTGGAGATTCCCCAGCACCTGCTGGAGCAGATCCCCCAGGAGAAGCGGGGAGCGCTGCGGGGCGTTTTGGCCCAGGACCCCCGGCCCCAGTACCAGGAGGACCCCCAGCGGGTCTATGGGATGGCCTTTGGCGCCTGGGAAGTTCGCTTCCGGGTGGAGGGGGACCGGCTTGAGGTATTGGAGATCGTCTTAGGAAAAGCGTAATAAGATTCATACCCACAGCGAGGAACTATGCGATCATAAAGGCCGGACGGATCCCCCTGGGGGACGGAAACGCTCCGGTACATTGGCTAAAGGAGGAACTCTATATGAAACTGATTTTTGCGGTGATTCGGGATAAGGATGCCAACATGGCCATTGAGGGCCTGGCCCAGTCTCACATCGGTGTGACCAAGCTGGCCAGTACCGGTGGTTTCCTCCGGGATGGCAATACCACGCTGATGATCGGTGCGGAAAATGACCAGGTGGAGCACGTTCTGGAGATTTTGAAAGAGAACTGTGCCAAGCGTGCTGAGACGGAGATCATCGCCCCCCACGGGACGGGCGGTGTACCTGCCTGGAACCTGGGCTGCACGCCCATCAAAATTGAGGTGGGCGGCGCCACAGTCTTTGTACTGGAAATGGAGCAGTTTATCAAGCTTTGACCGATATCCCCGGCTCCGGCCGGGGATATTTTTTCCCGGCGAGTCATCCTCCCCCAGGTGGAACGAATATTTTTTGCAAAAATACTTGACCTTCCCCCAGGTGGAAGGTGTATCCTGTGTGTGAAAAGGGAGGAATGACCCCGTGAAGATCAACGAGGTGGAGGCCCAGGTGGGCATCACCAAAAAGAATATCCGTTTTTATGAGGCCCAGGGGCTGCTGGCTCCCCGGCGCAACAGTGAGAACGGTTACCGGGACTATGGCCCGGAGGAGGTGGAGGCTCTGCGGCAGATCAAGCTGCTGCGCAAGCTGGGCCTCCCCCTGGAGGAGATCCGCCGCATGCAGGCGGGGAGCAGTACCATCGGCGACGGTATGCGCCGCCATCTGGTGACCCTGGAGCGGGAGCGGCGCGGTCTGGAGCAGTCCATAGAGTTCTGCCGGGCCCTGAAGGACCGGGAGGAGCGGCTGGATGCCCTGGACGCGGGGGCGCTGCTGGAGGAGATGGAGCAGCTGGAGCGCACGGGGATGACCTTTAAAAACAAGCAGCAGGGAGACACCCGGCCCATTCGATATGCGGGGGCCATTGTGGTGGCCGTGCTGATGTGTGCCCTCATGGTGGGCATTATTGCCCTGATGGCCTGGGCCTTTGCCGCGGATCCCCAGGACGCGCCGCCTCTGCCGCTGCTGATTGTGCTCATGGCCATCCCGGCGGCGGTGATTCTGGGGGTGCTCCTGGCGCTTATGCAGCGCATTCGGGAAATTCAGAGGGGAGAAGAAAACGATGCGAAAAACTACTAAGGGAAAGGACTTTGGCGCAGCTGTAGTCGTTACGGTTTTGGTGGCGGCTCTTATGCTCCTGCTGACCGCCGCTTTGGTGGCCGGATACTTTGGAGGAAGCACCCACGGGCTGGCCACGGCCATCATTTTCTTCTGTGCCCTGATGTATTTGGCGGTGGCGGTGGGGGTCATTGTGGCCCTCTATCAGCGTTGGAAAGAGATCCAAGGAGGTGAGGAGGACGAGGCCAAAAAATACTGAGCCCGCCAAGCGCCGGGAACGGAAGGAGGCCATCCGGGGCGTGGTGACCCATGTGGTGGTCCAGCTGCTGTCCGTGGCGGTGCTGTTGGGCCTTCGCTGCCTCACCGTCCGGGCGTGGCTGGACAATCTGCTGCTTTTTGTGGCGGTGCTGGACCTGATCACCCTGCCATTTTCGTTTATAGTACTGCGGCAGCGGCTGCGGGAAATTGAAAAAGGGGAAATGGAGGAAGCGCGAAAATATTAAAGTCAGATCGATTGAAGGAGGAAATAACTATGCTGCTGGTAAACATTGACTACATTCCTGGAAAAGAGCTGGAAGTGCTGGGCCTGGTGAAGGGCACTGTGGTCCAGTCCAAAAACTTCGGCAAGGACTTTATGGCCGGTATGAAGACTCTGGTGGGCGGCGAGATCACCAGTTACACCGAGATGCTCAATGAGGCCCGCCAGATCGCCATGAAACGCATGGTGGACGATGCCGAGGGCCTGGGCGCGGATGCGGTGATCAACATCCGCTACGGCTCCTCTGCCGTTATGCAGGGGGCCGCTGAGGTCATTGCCTACGGGACCGCGGTGCGGTTTAAGTAAATCCCATCAAACAAAGAACGCCGCCTCCGGAGGCTTTGCTCCGGAGGCGGCGTTTTCTCTGCTTATCGGTGATAGAGCTTGTTGGTCTGATACTGGGGCTCACAGGTGAGCTGAATGCCCAGTTTGCGGTAGGTCACCTCATCGGCGGGGGAGACGATGACCGAACAGTGGGCCTGGCAGCCCTTCAATTTGGCCAGCTGCTCCAGAGCCTGGGCGGCTTTGGGCACCGCGTTGGCGGAGGAGGCCAGGGCGATGAGAATTTCATCGCTGTGCAGGCGGGGGTTGGTGGAGCCCAGGTGCTTGACTTTGACGGTCTGGATGGGCTCGATGGCGCTCTGAGCGATGAGATGGACGCCGTGTCCCCCGGCGTTGGCCAGCTTTTTCAGGGCATTGAGCAGGGCAGCGGCGGAGCAGCCCATCAGCTCGGAGGTCTTGCCGGTGACAATGGAGCCGTCAGGCAGCTCGATGGCCATGGCGGGCTCGCCGGTCTTCTCTGCCAGCTGGTTGGCCTGGGCAATGACGGGACGGATCTCGGTGGTGACACCCGCCTGCTGCATGAGCAGCTCCAGCTTGTACACCGTATTTTCCGAGCCCTTTCCCTGGCGGCGGTCGCACAGGGCATCGTAGTACCGGCGGATGATCTCCTGCCGGGCGGCATCCTGGCAGGCCTGGTCGTCAGTGATGCAGTTGCCGGCCATATTGACCCCCATATCAGTGGGGGATTTATAGGGACAGCAGCCGGTGATCTTTTCAAACATGGCGGACAGGACGGGGAACACCTCTACATCCCGGTTGTAGTTTACCGTGGTCTCTCCATAGGCCTGGAGATGGAAGGGGTCGATCATATTCACGTCGTCCAGATCGGCGGTGGCGGCCTCATAGGCCAGGTTCACCGGGTGCTTCAGGGGAAGGTTCCAGATGGGGAAGGTCTCAAACTTGGCGTAGCCTGCCACAATGCCCCGCTTATGCTCGTGGTAGAGCTGAGAGAGACAAGTAGCCATCTTTCCGCTGCCGGGGCCGGGAGCGGTGACCACCACCAAAGGACGGGTGGTGTGGATGTAGTCGTTTTTGCCAAAGCCCTCGTCGCTGACGATTTTGGAAATGTTGTGGGGGTAGCCCTCGATGGTGTAATGGCGGTAGACCTTCAGCCCCAATTCCTCCAGCCGGGCCTGGAAGGCATCGGCGGTGGGCTGGCCCTTGTACTGGGAGACCACCACGCTGTCCACCAGCAGGCCGCGGCCCCGGAAGACATCCACAAGGCGCAGTACATCGCTGTCATAGGTGATGCCCAGATCGCCGCGGACCTTGTTCTTCTCAATGTCCCCGGCGTTGATGACAATGATGATCTCGGCGTTGTCCTTCAGCTGCTCCAGCATACGGATTTTGCTGTCCGGCTCAAAACCGGGCAGCACACGGGAGGCATGGTAGTCGTCAAACAGCTTCCCGCCGAATTCCAGATACAGCTTGCCGCCGAACTGGGCGATTCGGTCCCGGATGTGCTGGGACTGGGTGGTCAGGTATTTTTCGTTGTCAAAGCCCACCTTGGACATATTTGGTCTCTCCTTATCTATCCAAATATTGGTTGCATTCCGTTCCAATTTTACCGCCAGCCAACGGGGCAGTCAAGCCCTGGGCGGGTCAATCCAGGCTGTCCAGGGAAAAGAGCTGGGCGGGCAGCACGTCCGACAGCTCCACCAGCACCGGGTCCAGGCCGCCGTCCCGCTGTACACGGGGAGTACCCACGGTGGTTCGGGGGTCCAGGGGGCCGGTGGGCAGGGAGACGACTACCGTGGGGGAGGACTGTCCCCACTGGATGAGCAGGGAACCATGGTGCAGCGCCACGATATCACGGGCGATGGACAGGCCCAGCCCCGCCCCCTGGGAGGGCAGGGGAATGTCCTGGCTGGCACCCTGCTGGAGCATAGCCTCCAGCTGCCGCTGGTCGGGCAGGGGGCCATTGTCGGACAGGGTGAGCAGAGCCCGGCTGCCGGCGCGGCGCAGGGCGAGCGTGATCCGCCCCTCCTGGGTGGCACGGGCAGAGTTGGCCATCAGGCCCAGAATGAGGCGCTTGAGCAGGGCGCTGTCTCCGGGGATCAGAAGACCGCCGCCCTCTCCCTCGTAGTCCAGGGCGATCCCAGCGGCCTCCAGCGGGCCTCTGGCCTGCTCCACCACCTGGCGGCACAGCCCGTCCAGGTCCAGGCTGGAGCTCTGGAAGGGGACGCTGCCCGTGGCGCTCTGCTGCATATATTCCAAATTTCCCACCAGACGGAAGGCCCGGTGGAAGCTCTTCCCAAAGGCGGCGGAGGGCAAGTGAGCACCTTCCTCACCGCCCTGGGTAAGGGGGCCTACCTCAGCCAGAAATTCGCCCAAAAAGCTCCGCAGCTGCTGCAGTGCCCCGTCCAGCTGGGCGCCGGTGAGGGCAGTTTGGGGGGCGGGACGGAAAAAGACGATGATATCCCCCTGGGCCAACGCGCAGCTAAAGGTATAGCTGGTGGGGCCAAAGGTGAAAGAGCCCGCCCCGGTGGTGGCGTTTTTGGGGAGCACCAGACACTCCGGCAAAGGCGCGCCCTCGCTGAGCTGGGGCAGATAGTGGCGGGCCATGGGATTGGCCCGGTATACCATGCCCTGACGGACCTGGATTACCCCTTCGGGGAAACTGTCCAGCAGGGACAGGATGGATTCAGACATAGTGGTATCCTCCGGCCGAAAAAACCGGCCAATGCAGTTGATTTCTATTTCTATCATGCGCCGCGGGGCACAAAACAAAACTATAATCCAGTATATCAAAATTTGCCATTGCCCACAAGAGAGGAAATGGGAAAAACTTTAAAAAACATGGGTTTTAGGAATGGCAGAAAAAAATTATCAATTCATGGATAAAATTCATTTAAATTTACCGGGAAAACTATGTAAAAATACACTATGAAAAAAGTATAAAAAAGGGTATAATAGACCCTGTAATCGTGGGTTATCACGAATCAAATGGAAGAAGGAGTAATTCATATGAGCATCAAAGTTGGCATCAATGGCTTTGGCCGTATCGGCCGTATGGTGTTCCGCGCCAGCCTGAATCACCCCGAGATCGAGATCGTGGGCATCAACGACCTGTGCCCCGCCGAGTATCTGGCTTATATGCTGAAGTACGATACCATGCACGGCAAGTGCGACGCTGAGATCAGCAGCACCGACACTGCCATCGTGGTCAACGGCAAGGAGATCCCTGTCTCCGCCGAGCGCAACCCCGCCGACCTGCCCTGGGGCAAGCTGGGTGCTGAGTACGTGGTGGAGTCCACCGGCCTGTTCCTGACCAAGGAGAAGGCTCAGGGCCACCTGGACGCCGGCGCCAAGAAGGTTGTTATGTCCGCTCCCTCCAAGGACGACACCCCCATGTTCGTGTGCGGCGTGAACCTGGACAAGTACACCACCGACATGAACTTCGTGTCCAACGCCTCCTGCACCACCAACTGCCTGGCCCCCATCGCCAAGGTTCTGAACGACAACTGGGGCATCACCGAGGGTCTGATGACCACCGTGCACTCCGTCACCGCCACCCAGAAGACCGTTGACGGTCCTTCTCTGAAGGATTGGCGCGGCGGCCGTGCTGCCACCGGCAACATCATCCCCTCCTCCACCGGCGCCGCCAAGGCCGTGGGCAAGGTCATCCCCGAGCTGAACGGCAAGCTGACCGGTATGTCCATGCGTGTTCCCACCCTGGACGTGTCCGTGGTTGACCTGACTGTCAACCTGGCCAAGCCCGCCAAGTACGAGGAGATCTGCGCCGCCATGAAGGCCGCTTCCGAGGGCGAGCTGAAGGGCGTTCTGGGTTACACCGACGAGGCCGTCGTGTCCTCCGACTTCCTGGGCGACACCCGCACCTCCATCTTCGACGCCGACGCCGGCATCGCTCTGACCGACACCTTCGTGAAGGTCGTTTCCTGGTACGACAACGAGATCGGCTACTCCAACAAGGTTCTGGAGCTGATCGAGCACATGTACAGCGTGGATCACAAGTAATTCACCACCGTTCCCTAAGGGGCGCCGCCTTTTGGCGGCGCCCTTTTTTATTCGACAGGAGAATATCATATTTGATAAGAGAAACATGTCGAATTTTGGTATTCAAAATAAAAATTCAAAAAAGCTGAATTTTTAGAAAGAAAATTTGGAAATCAAGCATACTGGCTTTAGAGGTGAGCCGGTATGGAATTAAGGCAGCGGATTAAAAATTTGATTGAGGATAATGATACCACGCAAAAGAAACTGGCAGAACGGTTCCATGTGTCAGAATCAACCATGAGTACCTATATGACAGGAAAATATCGTATGCCGGCCTGGTGCGTGAAAGAGTTTGCGGAGTATTTCCACGTATCCACAGATTATTTGTACGGCCTCACCGACCTGCCCCAGCCACCTATGGCTCTGTCTGAGGGGGAACAGGACATGGTTCGGTGCTTTCGCACCCTCTCCCGTGAGCAGCGGGAGCTGATCGTCAAAAACATTGCCATTATGCAGAAGCAGAATGAGACATAAAAGAAGTGGTATAGAATGCACTATGGGTCAAGAATGAAAGAATGGATCACCGACCATGACATTTTGCAAAAGACGCTGGCAAAAGAATTTCATGTGACGGAAGCGATGATGAGCCATTACATGACTGGACGAAACGAGATCACGGTGGACATTTTGGTCCAGTTTGCCAAGCGGACGGGGCTCAGCATGGACTATCTGGTGGGCCTCACCGACCTGCCCTATCCGCCCATGGAGCTGTCTGAGGGGGAACGGGACATGGTCCGGCGCTTTCGCACCCTCTCCCGTGAGCAGCGGGAACTGATCGTCAAAAACATTGCCATCATGCAGGAACAAAATAAGGCATAAAAAATCGGGACGCTGGGGGGCGTCCCGATTCTGCATATGCAGGGCTTTCTTATTTGGCGTACTCGATGGCCTTGGTCTCCCGAAGCAGGTGGACCTTGATCTGGCCGGGGTACTCCAGCTCGTCCTCGATTTTCTTGGCGATCTCCCGTGCCAGCAGGACCATCTGGTCCTCGCTGATGACCTCGGGCTTGATCATGATACGCACCTCGCGGCCGGCCTGAATGGCGAAGGACTTTTCTACGCCGTTGAAAGAGGAGGTGATCTCCTCCAGGGTCTCCAGCCGCTTGATATAGTTCTCCAAATTCTCGCGCCGGGCGCCGGGGCGGGCGGCGGAGATGGCGTCAGCCGCCTGAACCAGGCAGGCAACTACAGTCTTAGGCTCCACATCGTTGTGGTGGGCCTGAATGGCGTGGATAACGTTCTCGCTCTCCCGGTACTTCCGGGCCAGCTCCACGCCGATCTGCACGTGGGAGCCCTCCACCTCATGGTCGATGGACTTGCCCAGGTCGTGGAGCAGACCGGCGCGCTTGGCCTCGGCCACATTGGCGCCGATCTCGGCGGCCAGCAGGCCGGCCACATGGGAAACCTCGATGGAGTGGTTGAGCACGTTCTGGCCGTAGCTGGTGCGGTAGCGCATCCGGCCCAGGAGCTTCACCAGCTCCGGGTGCAGGCCGTGGACATTGGTTTCGAAAATGGCGCGCTCGCCTTCCGCCTTGATGACGGCGTCTACCTCGCGCTTGGCCTTCTCCACCATTTCCTCAATGCGGGCGGGGTGGATACGGCCGTCCAGAATAAGCTTCTCCAGGGCCAGCCGGGCGATCTCCCGGCGGACGGGGTCAAAGCAGGAGACGGTGATGGCCTCAGGCGTGTCGTCAATGATCAGGTCCACGCCGGTGAGGGTCTCCAGGGTACGGATGTTGCGGCCCTCGCGGCCGATGATCCGGCCCTTCATCTCATCGTTGGGCAGGGGAACCACGGAAACGGTGGCCTCGGCCACATGGTCGGCAGCACAGCGCTGAATGGCCAGGGAGATGATCTCACGGGCCTTGGTGTCGGCCTCATCCTTGAACCGGGCCTCGATCTCCTTGATCTTCATGGCCGACTCGTGGGTGACGTCCTCTTCCAGCTGCTTGAGCAGGTAATTCTTTGCCTCGGCAGCGGTAAAGCCGGAGATACGCTCCAGCTCCTCGGTCTGCTTCTGCTTCAGCTCGTCCACCTGGGCCTGGCTGGCGTCCAGCTTGGAGAGCTTAGCGGAGAGCTGTTCTTCTTTCTTCTCGATGTTCTCGGTTTTACGGTCCAGGTTTTCTTCCTTTTGCTGCAGGCGCCGCTCCTGTTTCTGCAGGTCGGCCCGGCGCTCTTTTTCCTCGCGCTCGTAGTCGTTTTTGGCCTTCAGGATCTCCTCCTTGGCCTCCAGCAGCGCTTCGCGCTTTTTGTTTTCCGCGCTTTTATAAGCCTCGTTTACAATGCGAGTGGCTTCATCCTCCGCAGAGCCAATCTCACGCTCCGCAGTGGCCTTGCGCCGATTCCAACCGAACAGAGCACCTACTACACCGGCAAGGGCGATACAGACGACCGCCTCGATGATATAGGGCAAAAATTCCATTTTGGTCTGTTACACCTCCAAAAAATTAAAATGCTGCGGCGGACAGCCGCGAAAAGTGCAGATAAAAGCCGCAAGAGCGCGGAGCGAGGACTGCCCCTTTACCCTTGCGACAACTGAAAAACATCCCCAAAGTTTTTCATATTTGTCCTGCTTATATTGTAAAGGCAACCAGCTTTGATGTCAAGATTTATTCATACTTCCAGCCGCAGGTTTTTGCGGAAAAACAGGGGCTTCCCCTCCAAAATCAGAAGGGAAGCCCCTGAAAAAAGGCTACCACAGGGAATCCACCTGGGCCCCGGTGTAGTACCAGGTGAGGATATCCCGGAAGGAGCTCCCCTCCTTGGCCATGGCATTGGCGCCATATTGGCTCATGCCTACCCCGTGGCCGTAGCCGGTGACGTCAAAGGTAAAGGTTCCCTCGGCATAAGACACGGTAAAAGTGGCCGAGCGCAGGGAAAACAGGGAGCGCACCTGGCTCCCGGTGAGGGTCACGCCCCCCAGCGGGATGGAGATGACCCCGCCGCCGTCGTTTCGGCTGGCCTTGCCAAACCAACCGGAGGCTTCGCCGGACAGATCCGCCCCAGGGTAGGCAGCCAGAGTGAGGGATTTCACCTCGTCGGCGGAAAAAGAGGCCTGGGTGTGGTAGTTGGGAACCTCATCCCCCTCGGGGCTGTCCACGCTCTTTAAGTAGTCCACGGAGTTGCCCCACACCTCCACCGCGTCCACCGTTTTTCCCGCGGCGGAGGAGAAGAACAAGGCCTGGATGGGCTGGCCATTATAGAGAATACCCAGGCCGTCCGTTTCGGCCACGGCCCGTTCAATTTTTCCCGCGTACTCCTGGGCGTTCAGTCCCCAACGGGCCTCTGCGTCCGCGCGGTCAATATAGGCCTGACAGCAGGTGCTGTCGCCGCAGATGTCGGCATCGGGATGCTTGTCGGAGGGGTGATTCTGGCGGGTAACGGTGTAGGTCCGGGCGGCGCAGGCCTGGGCCTTCAGGGCCTCCTCCTCAAAGGAGGCGGGCATCTCCGCGGCCACGACCCCCCACAGGTATTCCGCCATGGTCAGCTCCACCACTTCTCCCTCGTCGGTTTTTAGCCGTACCGCCCGGCCCTTGTCCCGAGCGGAGGAAGTGGTGATGGTCCGGTCAATGGGGAGGGTGGCCTCACCCAGTTCTGTGTCCGTCGCCTCCCGCTGATAGAGGGGCTGTCCGCTCAGTGTCAGCAGGGGAAGAAAAAATAGGACTGCGGCCAGCAGCAGAGCCACCGTCACCACGGCCCGCAGGCCGGGGCCGAACATGCTGGAAGTTCGTTCCTCGCGGTTTGCCATCGTTTTGTCCCCTCCTTGTCCTATCTCTATCCTATGGGGGAGGGGGAGGGGATATGATTCAAAAGGCAATAAAAAGGGGCGGCCCATTTGGGCCACCCCATAATTTTTATTCTTCGTCCAGCTTGAGTACTGCCATAAAGGCTTCGGTGGGCAACTGAACGGTACCCAGGGTACGCATTTTCTTCTTGCCTTCCTTTTGCTTCTCCAGCAGCTTCTTCTTTCGGGTGATATCGCCGCCGTAGCATTTGGCCAGCACATCCTTGCGCATGGCCTTCACCGTTTCACGGGCAATGATCTTGCCGCCGATGGCCGCCTGGACGGGCACCTCAAAGAGCTGGCGGGGAATGTTCTCCTTCAGCTTCTCGCAGATCCGCCGGGCACGGGGATAGGCCTTCTCCCGGTGGACAATAAAGCTCAGGGCGTCCACCTGGTCGCCGTTGAGAAGCAGGTCCACCTTCACCAGGTCGCTCTTCTCATAGCCCTCCAGCTCATAGTCCAGGGAGGCATACCCCTTGGTGCGGGCCTTCAAGGCGTCAAAGAAGTCGTAGATGATCTCTCCGATGGGCATAGAGTAGTGCAGCTCCACCAGGTTGGTGTCCAGGTACTGCATATCCTTAAAGATTCCCCGGCGCTCCTGGCACATGGGCATGATGTTGCCCACATAGTCCGGGGGAGAGATGATAGACACTTTGGCATAGGGCTCCCGTGCCTCGGCAATGGAGCCGGGATCGGGGTAGTTGTGGGGGTTATCTACCCGAACCACAGTACCGTCCGTTTTTGTGACCTCGTATATTACGGAAGGTAATGTGGTGACCAGGTCCAGATCGAACTCACGCTCCAGCCGCTCCTGGATGATCTCCATATGGAGCATGCCCAAAAAGCCGCAGCGGAAGCCGAAGCCCAGGGCTACGGAGGACTCGGGCTCAAAGGAGAGGGAGGCGTCGTTGAGCTGAAGCTTTTCCAGGGCGTCCCGCAGGTCGGGGTACTTGGAGCCGTCCTCGGTGTAGATGCCGCAGTAGACCATGGGCTGGGCGGGACGGTAGCCGGGGAGAGCCTCTTCAGCGGGGCACTCCACGCCGGTGATGGTGTCGCCCACCCGTGTATCCTTCACATTTTTGATGGAGGCGGTGAACCAGCCTACCTCGCCGGCGGTCAGCTCCCCGCAGGACTCCATGCCCAGGGGCTTGAGATAGCCGCAGTCCAGCACCTGGTAGCTGGCCCCGGAGGCCATCATCTTTACGTTCATTCCCTTTTTCAGGGTGCCTTCCATAATGCGGAAGTAGACGATGACGCCCACATAGGGGTCATACTGGCTGTCAAAGACCAGAGCCTTCAGGGGGGCGGCGGAGTCGCCGGTGGGGGCGGGGATGTTATGGACAATGTCCTCCAGCACCGCCGGGATGTTGATGCCCATTTTGGCAGAAATCTCCGGGGCGTCCTGGGCGGGGAGGGCAAGGATGTTCTCCACTTCCTCCTTCACCCGCTGGGGGTCGGCGGCGGGCAGGTCGATCTTGTTGATGACGGGCAGGATCTCCAGGTCGTGCTCCATGGCCAGGTAGGTGTTGGCCAGGGTCTGGGCCTCGATGCCCTGGGAGGCGTCTACAATGAGCACCGCACCCTCGCAGGCCGCCAGAGAACGGGAGACCTCGTAGTTGAAGTCCACATGGCCCGGAGTGTCGATAAGATTGAGGTGGTAAACCTCTCCGTCCTGGGCCTTGTAGTCCAGGCGGACGGCACGGGCCTTGATGGTGATGCCCCGCTCCCGCTCCAGGTCCATGTTGTCCAGCAGCTGGGACTCCATCTGCCGCTCGGTCACCGCGCCGCACAGCTCAATGAGCCGGTCGGACAGGGTGGATTTGCCGTGGTCAATGTGGGCGATGATAGAAAAATTACGGATTTTGGATTGATCAGTCATAGGTTAGATCCTCCGTGGGTATGGATTATTTGCTGTGCCGGGCGGCCATCAGACCATTGATGCGTTCCCCGGCCCCGTGGATGAGCTGGTAGAGGGACTGGTAGAGCACCGGATAATTCTGGGAGAGTGCCTCGTGTCCCATGTCGGGCATGGGGGCTTTCTCTTTGATTTGGGCGGCCAGGGCGTCCTCCAGCTCAGCCAGGTCGCATTTCATATCGGCATCCGCCAGGCCCGCCGCAAAGTGCCGGGGAGAGACCGAGAAAAAGTCGGGGTTATAGCTGGGGCTGGCCTGGTAGAGCCGCCGGTAGATCTGATAGACCCCGGTGGACAGGTAGTTGGCGCTGGCCTGGATGGCCTCCCGGTTGCCGGTTTTGGACAGCAGGTCGAACAGCGCGCCGATGGAGTTCACCAGCAGCTTTTTGCTGAGCATGGCCAAAACGCTCCCCTTCAGGGAGTTTCCCTTTTCGTCACTGAGATCGTAGAGCTCCTCGGCGGCAATGGTGGTGCCGTCCCGGCTGAGGGTGCGGCCCAATAAAAAGTCCGCGGATACGCCATAATAATCACAGGCCTTGACCACAAAGGACAGCCCCGGTTCCCGGATACCATTTTCATAGTGGCTGAGCAGGGCCTGGGAGATGCCCAGGGCGGCGGCGGCGGCGCGCTGGCTGACCCCCTTCTCCTGCCGGAGCAGGGAGAGGGTGCGGGGAAATTCTGCGTTCAAACTTTCTCACCTCAACGATTTCTGCGCCAGAGGGGGCGGGGGCCGCCTCCAGCGGGAGACACTTGAAATACACTTTGTATAGTATAACTGAAAGCAATACCCCCCGTAAAGAGAAAAATTAAAAATAATTTTGTAGGTTTGGGGAAAAATTTCATAAATCCAGGAAAGAAAACCGTGGTAAGTCCCTTGCATTTTAACACAGGAAATGCTAGGATAAACACCAGAAAGAGGTGTGCTGCCGCACCTATTTTTTTGAGTTGGAGGGAATTTTTATGTTTAAAAAACTCATTGACATTTTGAAAGCCCATCCCCGCAAGATCGTCTTTACCGAAGGTACTGACCCCCGGATCCTGGAGGCTTCTGCCCGCCTGCTGTCTGGTACGTTCCTGACTCCCATCCTCATTGGCAATGAGCAGGAGATTCTGGCCGCCGCGGAGGAAGCTGGCTTCAACATTCGGGGTGCCATTATCATTGATCCTGAGACCTATGAGGATATGGAGGCCATGGTGCAGCGTATGGTGGAGCTGCGCAAGGGCAAGATGACCGCTGACGAGTGCCGCGCCATGCTGAAGAAGGGCAACTACTTCGGCACCATGCTGGTGGCCATGGGTGAGGCTGACGCCCTGCTGGGCGGCGCCACCTACTCCACCGCCGACACCGTCCGTCCCGCCCTGCAGCTGGTCAAGACCAAGCCCGGCAACTCCATCGTGTCCTCTTGCTTCATTCTGGTGCGTCCCTCTGCCACCGGCGACAACGATGTGCTGGCCATGGCCGACTGCGCCATCAACATCAAGCCCAACGAGGACGAGCTGGTGGAGATCGCCTCTGAGACCGTCTCCTGCGCCAAGATCTTCGGCATCGAGCCGAAGGTTGCCTTCCTCAGCTACTCCACTCTGGGTTCCGGCAAGGGTGAGGACGTGGACAAGATGCGCAACGCCGCCGAGAAAGCTAAGCTGGCCATGCCCAACGTGCCTATCGAGGGCGAGCTGCAGTTTGACGCCGCCGTCTCCCCCCGTGTGGCCCAGACCAAGTGCAAGGGCTCCAAGGTGGCCGGCTACGCCAACACCTTCATCTTCCCCGACATCAACGCCGGCAACATCGGCTACAAGATTGCCCAGCGTCTGGGCTCCTTTGAGGCCTACGGCCCCATTCTGCTGGGTCTGAATGCCCCCATCAATGACCTGAGCCGCGGCTGCAACGCCCAGGAGGTCTACTCCATGGCCATCATCACCGCCGCTCTGGCCTGAGAAAATCATCCGGCCGCCGCAGCGGGACAAAAAAGAGAGGGACCTGGGATATCGGCCCCAAAAGGTTCAAACAAAACGAGCCGCCAGCCAATTTATTTTGGCTGGCGGCTTGTTTCAAGTGGGATTTTACATGGGTGGAAATGGCCGCTGAACGGTCGCAGCACTGTAAGATGTTAATTTTGCCACACGCAGAAGGGATTGTTTCCAGCGCACGGCATTTTTAAATTGACAAACCATAGTTCACATTCTATAATGAACAATGTTCATATTGGGGTGATGGGATGAATACGGTTGTCACATCAAAAGAGGAAATTTTAAAAACCAGCCGGGAGCTGATCCGAGAGCAGGGCTGGTCAGCGGTCAGCATTCGCTCGGTGGCTGCTTCCTGCGGCGTATCGGTGGGGTCGATCTACAATTATTTCGATTCGAAAGCGGCACTGGTGGGGGCCACGGTAGAAAGTGTCTGGTGTGAGATTTTTCACCGCCCGGAAGATGGGGCGGTGTTTCAAGACACACAGGCCTGTATCATCTGGATGTATGGGAGAATGGAATATGGCTGCAAGCAGTATCCCGGCTTTTTTACCCTCCACTCTCTGGGATTTATGCGGGAGGATAAGTCGGATGGGAGACGGCGGATGCAGCAAACTTGGCAGCATATTTTAGAGGGACTGTGTTCCGTCTTGAAGCGGGATCGGAACGTCCGCCCGGATGCGTTCACGGAGCACTTTACTGCGGAGCAATTTGCAGATGTCCTGTTTTCCCTAATGCTGTCCGCCCTGCTGCGCCAGGACTACGACCCAAGTGCTGTGCTGGAAATTGTCCGCAGGACCCTTTATTAAAATTCCCACTATGGGGTGGGAATTTTTTATTCCAGAAAATGAACAATGTTCAGTTAAAGGAGGTAATCTATGAAAGTAAAACGAAATACCTTGCTGCTCCTTGCCTGTTTGGTGTGGAGCGCGGCAGGCTTTAACATTCTGCGCATAGGGCTGACCGCATATCCGTCTTACCGGTCTGTGCTGAATTTCCTGTTGTCTGTTCTGGTCTTTGCTGTGTTTCAAAAATTTATCTTTGGAAAGCTGGTGAAAAAGCATACCGCCAGGATTCGTTCCTATGGAGAAGAGCGGCATTTTTTTCTTAAATTTTTTGATGGAAAAGCCTTTGCGGTCATGGCGGTCATGATGTCCGGCGGGATCGGCCTGCGCTTGAGCGGACTGGCCCCGGAGCAGTTTATCGCCGTCTTTTATACCGGCCTGGGTGCTTCCCTTTTGCTGGCGGGAGTCTTGTTTGGACGTAACTTTGGCAAAGCGGTGATGGCCGGTGACAGCGTTCAAAATGAAGTATGAAGGAGAGTAAGCGATGCAGGCAATTGTAGAAACCTTGTTTGATGCGGTCTATCTGATTTTGGTTATCACCATCGGAGTGGTGATGATTCGGGGAAGCAAGGGAGACCGCCAGTTTAAGCTGTTCGGCTGGATGGCTGTGGTGCTGGGAGCGGGGGATTCCTTTCATCTGATCCCCCGGGCCGTGGCGCTGTGTACCACGGGGTTGGAGAACTATACCGTCCCCCTGGGGCTGGGCAAATGGATCACCTCGGTCACCATGACGATTTTCTATGTGCTGCTCTACTATGTGTGGCGGAAGCGGTATCAGATCAAGGGGGAAAATGGCCTGACGGCTGCCGTATATGCTCTGGCGGGTGTACGGATCGCTCTGTGCATGCTGCCCCAGAACCAGTGGCTCAGCGCGGCCGCGCCCCTTTCCTGGGGCATCTACCGCAACATCCCCTTTGCTCTGCTGGGCCTGCTGGTCATCGTGCTGTTCTACCGCAGCGCAAAGGCGCGGCGAGATCGGGCGTTTCGCTGGATGTGGCTGACCATCGTATTGAGCTTTGGCTTCTACATCCCGGTGGTGCTGTGGGCCGATGCCGTCCCCATGATCGGGATGCTGATGATCCCCAAGACCTGTGCCTATGTGTGGACGGTTCTCATCGGCTACTTTGCCATGAAAAAAGAGTGTAAATAAAGGAGGAATGAAGATGAAGCGCTATATGAATCTGGCCCTGCTGTACGCTGTTCTGGCCATGGTTGGCGGCGTGTTTTACCGGGAATTTACCAAATTCAACGGCTTTACCGCAAAAACCACCCTGGGGGTGGTCCATACCCATTACTTTCTGCTGGGGATGGTGTTTTTCCTGTTGCTGCTGCTACTGGAAAAGAGCTTTTCCTTTACCGATGCCAAAACTGGCCGGATCCTGGCTGCCTATCAGGTTGGCCTGAATCTGACTGCGGTGATGTTTGTGGTACGGGGTGTGACTCAGGTTCTGGGGACTACGCTTTCCTCCGGTATGGATGCGGCAATTTCCGGCATTGCCGGGATCGGCCATATTCTGCTGGGAATCAGTCTGGTGCTTGTGCTGATGCAGATCAAGCGCAGCGTAGCTGCTGCAGAGGCTTGATTTGAGGGTTTTGAAAGGTTAGACCGCTATACGGAATGGAATTCAGGAAGGAGGCAGCGGAAACTGCGGATTTTGCTGGATAACGCCTGTAAATATGCTGGATGCAGGGGGAACCATTGAGGTCTGCCTTTCTGAGGTTACCCTTCCAGTTCTCCCGACCAAGAACAGGGAAACGGATCCCCTTTTTATTTTCCCACGCAGAATTTGGAAAAGATCCGGTCGGTCACATCCTCCCGGACACACTGGCCGGTCAGCTCCCCCAAAGCCTGGAGCGCCTGCTCCACATCTGTAAGCAGGGCGTCCGGGGTGACACCGGCCAGCAGTGCATCCGCTGCCCTGTCCACTGCTTGGCGGGCCCTGCGGGCGGCTTCCTCCTGGCGCTGGTTGGTGAGCAGCTGGCCATAGGGAATGTCCTCCGGCCGGGGGAAAAGGGCGGCCACCGCCGCCTCCAGTTCTGGCAGGCCCTGGCCGGTCTTGGCGCTGAGCGTCACTGTGGGGGGCATGGGGTCCAGATGGAGGAAGGGGACCGGGGCAGAGGGGAGGTCCCCCTTGGTCCAAACCAGAATGGTGGGGGCAAGCTTCATGGCCTGGCAGAGCAGCTCCACATCCTCTTCTGTGGTGGGCAGTGCGCTGTCCCACAGGACCAAAATGAGCTCTGCCTGTGCCATGGCGCTGCGGCTGCGCTCCACGCCAAGCTGCTCAATGGGATCGCTGCTGTCCCGCAGGCCAGCGGTATCAATAAGGCGCACCGGCAGCCCGCCCAGCTCCAGGGAGACATCCAGAGTGTCCCGTGTGGTGCCGGGGATGTCGGTGACAATGGCCCGGTCGTAACCGGCCAGGGCGTTTAACAAGGAGGATTTTCCTGCATTAGGCCGCCCCACCAGGGCACAGGACAGCCCACGGGTCAGCTGACGGCCCCGGCGGCAGGTGGACAGCAGAGCGTCCAGGGCCTCCCGCTGAGCGGCCAGGATTTGGGAGAGCTCTTCCATGCGGAAGGGATCGATGTCCTCGTCCGGATAGTCCAGCACCGCATGAAAATGGGCCATGACGTCCACCAGGGCGGAATAGACATCTCCAATCTTTTTGGACAGGGCGCCGGTGAGCTGCCCGGCCGCGTGGCGGGCTCCCTCCCGGCTGCGGGCGTCCAGCAGGTCGCCCACTGCCTCCGCCTGGGCCAGGTCCAGCCGGCCATTGAGAAAGGCCCGGCGGGTAAATTCCCCCGGCCCGGCCTGGCGGGCCCCCTGGGCGAAAAGGGCCTCCAGCCCCAAAGACAGGACCATGGGGGAGCCGTGGCACTGAAATTCCGCGGTATCTTCCCCAGTGTAGCTGGACGGACCCCGGCTGAAGGTGCAAAGGCACCGGTCAATGGGCTGCCCGCCGCTGTCCAGCAGGTCGCCGAACACCAGCTCCCGTGGACGGTGGTCCAGCAGAGCCTTGGAGCCCAGAGGCCGGAATTGTTTTCGGGCAATTTCCAGAGCCTGGGGCCCCGATAAACGGAGGACGCCGATGGCGGCAGGGACCGGCGGAGTGGAAATGGAAGCGATGGTATCCGTGTCAATAGCCATGGAGGGAACTCCTTTCAAAAATCGACAGGAAAAGCAAAGTTTCCTGCAAAACAGTCCAATGTAAAATTTGTTTAAAATTTATTCTTGACAGATATTATGGAAACTGAAAAACCAGGAAATAGGCCTGGAAAGTTCTCAGAATGGAATGTGGAAAACTATGTGGAGAATGTGGAGAACCCGTGGAAACAGTGGAAAAAGCGAAATGGGATCCTCGGGCCGGGAGAGAAGAAAAATATGTATAGGAAAGAAGAAAATAATAATTCCAAAAAAAGTAAATTATAGGGAATCTGCAAGTTGGTGATTATTTTGCAGGAACGCCGCCGCCCAAAGGGGGGCGGCGGCGGGGAAGGGACCGGTGGTTAAGACAGGCGCTTGACAATGGCCCGTGCGGCCTGAACGCCGGAGGCACCTGCCTGGGCAAGCCCGCGGGTGACGCCTGCCCCATCGCCCGCGGCAAAAAAGCCGGGCAGGGCGGTCTCCAGCTCGGGGGAGAGCTGGAGGCGGGCGGAGTAGAACTTGACCTCCGCACCGTAGAGGAGGGTATCGTAGTTGGCGGTGCCGGGGGCCAGCTTGTCCAGCTGGTAGATCATTTCAATAATGTTGTCCAGATGCCGCTTGGGCAGGGCCAGAGACAGGTCGCCGGGGACGGCGGCGGTGAGGGTAGGCCGGACAAAGGACTTGCTCATCCGGTGCTCATTGGTCCGCCGGCCGCCCACCAGGTCTCCAAAGCGCTGCACCAGTACGCCGCCGGCCAGCATATTGCTCAGGGAGGCCACATGCTTGCCGTAGCGGTAGGGCTCGTTAAAGGGCTTGGTAAAGCGGTTGGAGACCAGCAGGGCGAAGTTTGTGTTTTCACTGCGCAGGGACGGGTCAGCGTAGGAGTGGCCGTTGACGGTGTTGATGCCCTCTACATTTTCCGCCACCACGTGGCCATAGGGGTTCATGCAGAAGGTGCGCACCTGGTCCCCGTACTGTTTGGTGCGGTAGACCAGCTTGGACTCATAGACCACATCGGTGATATGCTCAAAGACCGCGGCGGGCAGCTCTACCCGCACGCCGATGTCCACCTGGTTATTGAGCAGCTCCAGCCCCAGATGCTTACATTGCTCCGAGAACCACTCCGCGCCCGAGCGGCCGGGGGCGGCGATGAGGTACCGGCAGGACACCTCACCGCCCTTTGCCAGCACCAGGCGGTATCCGCCCTCGCACTGCTGGATGGACTCCACCGGGGTGTTGAAGCGGAATTCCAGCTTGTTCTGAAGGCCCTCATAGATGTTGGTGAGGATGCGCAGGTTATTTTCTGTCCCCAGATGCTTGCACCGGGCCTGAAGCAGGTGCAGGTCATAGGCCAGGGCCCGGCGCTCCAGAGCACGGGCCTCGGGGGTGGTGGTGGAAAAATACGCAGTGGTGGCACCGTGGAGGACGTTGATGGAATCCACGTAGTCAATGAGCTCCATCACCTGTCCGGGCTCCATAAAATCCGTGAGCCAGCCGCCGAACTGGGTGGTAAAGTTAAACTTTCCGTCGGAAAAAGCGCCGGCGCCCCCAAAGCCGCACATGGTATGGCAGACGGGGCAGTGGATACATTCGCGCACCTTGCCGGCCACAATGGGGCAGCTGCGGTGGTAGATGTCCTGTCCCTGGTCCAGGGCCAGGAGCTTCAGCTCAGGACGGAGATGGGCCAGCACATAGGCGGCAAAGATCCCGGCTTCGCCGCAGCCCAAAATGACAACGTCATACATGGCAGACATAGATGTGTGCTCCTTTTCCAGCGTTCTTGATCAGCAAAAGTGGACAAATTCCTATAGTAGTATACCATATTTTCCGCAGAAAGAAAGGCTTTTCATACAAAAAGCCCCGCCGCCCGAAGGGGGCGGCAGGACTTTGCCTCAACTGTTTTCCTGAAAACTGGCGCCGCAGCTGCGGCAGGTAACGGTAATTTTTCCCTTGCCACGGGGAACCCGGAGCTGCTGTCCGCAGTTGGGACATTTGAAGTAGCGGTGGTCTTTGTCCCGGCGCATGGTGCGCTGAAAGCGGTACCACTGGATGACGGGCCCAGCCAGACGCATAAATTGGGCGTTTTCCTTTTGGCGGGCAGGAATATTCCGGGAAAGGAGACGGAACAGGGAGACAAAAACCAGCACCAGGGAGATCCAATAGAAAAGCTCAAAATGCGTCAGCGCAAAGAGCAGATAGAGAGAAAGGTATAAAACAATAAAAAACAGGTTGAGGGAATCGTTGCCATAGCGGCCATACATAAAACGATGGATCGCGTTGCGGATCATAGGCGCGCCTCCTTGAAAGACAGGGACGGCAGGCGTAATCGCCTGCCGAATAACTTACCATAATGATAGCGCGGCGCCGGAAAATCGTCAAGGAGGCATTCGTAAACAATATGTAAATTCAGCACAGTTTTGGGTGGATTTTTAACAGAACTTGTCAATGAGAGAAAGGTCTTGCGGGAAAAAGGAAAATAAGCTATACTGTCGGTGCAAAGTTTTTACCTGGGAGGGACCGCTTGTGAAGCGCATCGACAAGGAAAATTATTACCTGGACATTGCGGAAACCGTCTTGGAGCGGTCTACCTGTCTGCGCCGGTGCTATGGGGCCATCATCGTAAAGAATGATGAGATCGTCTCCACCGGTTATAACGGCGCCCCCAGAGGGCGGAAGAACTGCATGGATTTGGGCTACTGCACCCGAGAGGCCATGAACGTCCCCTCCGGGGAACGGTATGAGCTGTGCCGGTCGGTCCATGCGGAGATGAATGCTATCATTTCCGCCGCCCGCAGGGATACTCTCAACGCCACCTTGTACCTGGCTGGGCGGGAGGCGAAAAGCGGGGAGCTGCTCCATGATGCCACCTCCTGTTCCATGTGCCGGCGGATGATCATCAACGCGGGGATCGAGCGGGTAGTCATCCGCAACACCGAGCGGGACTATAGCGTGGTCCATGTGGAGGATTGGATCCGCGAGGATGACTCGCTGCCCAAGGGAATGGAAGAAACGTGAGAAGAAGGCCGGACGCCAAAGCGTCCGGCCTTCTTTCTGTAGGTCAGATAAAGGGGAGGCCCTCTACGGGGCCGGTACTGGCCGGGGCCTTGTCAGCGGGCTGAAGGGCCAGATACTCCTCAAAGGTCAAATTTTTGCTCATACAGGCCTGGGCTGCCTCGGTGCCTACATAGCGGTAGTGCCAGGGCTCGAAGCGGTAGCCGGTGATATCCTCCTTGCCCTGAGGGTAGCGGAGAATGAAGCCGTATTCGGCACAGTGCTCCACCAGCCAGGCGTATGCGGATGTGTTTTCAAAGTGGGCGCTGAGGCTGGCGGTATTGATGTCCAGAGCCAGAGCCGTCTGGTGCTCGGAATGGCCGGGGCGGGCGGAGTAGGAGTCTACCGAGGCCTGGCTATCTTGAGACAGGTAACGGGAGTATATGCTCTCCTGCCGCTGATAGGAGCGGTAGGCCGAGACGCTCTGCAGCCGGATGCCATCTTCACGGGCGGCATCCGCCATAGCCCGGAAGGCGGCGGCGGCCTCCGGCCGTAAGGAACCGGAGCCATAGGGATACCCCAGCGCCTCCAGCGCAGGGGTATAGTCCTGGGGAAGGGCATGGTACTTGTTCACCAGGACCGTGAGGCTGTCCGGCTGGTTGACAAGGTCGGTATTTTCATAAAACTCCTTGTCCAGACCGATGTTGACCTCCAGAACGACCTGTTCCGGGGAGAGCTGGGGGTTGGCCTCAGCCCAGGCCAGATAGCGATCTTCCAGCTCTAAAATGCCGTTTTCCAGAAGCTGATAGGGGGAGAGAAGCTGAATGATCCGGTCCGCCCAGACAGGGGAGATGGACGGGTCAAAGGTAGGGAAAATGGTCTCCTCATCCAGGGCGTGGGCGGGAGAGAAGGTGAGAGAGGCGGTGGCCGCCACTGTGATCAAAGAGAGACAAATGCGGGGGAAACGGTTGTGCATAGTTTGATTACCTCGTTTGTAGTTAGGGCAGGTCAAAGAGAGTGGGCCTGCCGGCATAGGGTCAGAAAATGGGAGAGAATGGGTGCTCCATCCACTGTGTCAAGGCGGCGCTTGGAAAAGGCCATGCGTTCGGGATGGAACTGGACGCCCAGGATGGGCCGGTCGGGACAGTCCAGGGCTTCCATTACGCCGCCCTCCGACCAGGCGATTGCCCGCAATCCTTCCCCCAGACGGTCCACCGCCTGGTGATGGAAGCTGTTCACAGAAAACAGGGGGCCATAGAGCTGGTGGAGAAAACTTCCCTCCAGAGTGCGTACCGGATGGACCAGGTCCTGATCCATCCCGCGGTGGAAGACACGGACATGGGAGGAGAGGTCCTGGATCAGGCTGCCTCCCAGGGCTACATTGATGAGCTGCATGCCCCGGCAGATGCCCAAAATGGGCTTGCCTGCCTGGGAAAAGGCACGAAACAGCTCCAGCTCAGCCTGGTCCCGCGCCGGGTCAGGGGGTTCGGAGCCCCGGCTTTCCTGGCCGAAGAGTGAGCTATCCAGATCGCCTCCGCCGCACAGGATCAGTCCGTCACAGCTTAGATCGGGCGCAGGGCAGTAGCCAGGCAGAGGGACTGCGCCCAGATTGCGCAGGGCGTCCTCGTAGTGGTTCGTTTTTCCCTGGGAGCCGGAAAGCTGGATGGTGAGAGATACGGCGCCGCTCATAGGGCATTCACCGCGGCCCGAGCCTTTACCAGAGTGGAGATGAGCTCCACCGCGCCTTCGATGCCTGTGGTGCTGGAGTTGAGGGTCAGGTCGTACCGGCGCATATCGCCCCAATTGTGTCCCGTGTAATAATTATAGTAGTTGGAACGGCCCCGGTCCATCTGAATGACACGCTTTTCCATGTCGTCGGAGGGGATGTGGTATTCTTCCACGCAGCGCTGGATGCGGCTGGGCAGGTCCGCGTAGACAAAGACCTTCAGGCACTCGGGCCGCTCACCCAGTACATAGTCGCTGCAGCGGCCAACAATGACGCAGGGTCCCTCATTGGCCAGCTCCCGGATGACCTCCGCCTGAGCAAAAAAGGCCTGATGGCTGACCGGGACGCCCTGGTGGGCGAAGGCGGGGGTACCGATGCCGATGGGAGCAATGGACAGATGGAAGCGGCTGCGGGCGCGCTCCTCCGCCCGTGCGATAAAATCAGGAGAAAGGCCGCTTTTTTCGGCGGTCTTTTGGATAATGGTCCGGTCATAGCAGGGGATGCCCAAATGGGCGGCCAGGCGCTTACCGATCAGGCGACCACCGCTGCCGAACTCGCGGCTGATGGATATCACATAGTTGCTCATGACATGCGCCTCCTTCAAAGGGGCAAAGCTGCCCCAGGGTTACACAGGACTCTTTTATTTACTATATTATAGCGGATGGTTTCAAAAATGACAACGAAAATATGCGAGATTCTCCGAAGATGGCAAAGGCAAAGCCATGGCATCGAAACCGGAACGGAAACAAATTTTAGGAAATGGCCTAAAAATACAAAAAAGAGAGCGATTTCTCTTGCAGATTGGGAATAAGCTGGCTATTATCATAGGTGTAACGGACCGGAAACGATTCCGGCCGTGTGTTGGCTGGCCGTGGGGGATCCTTGCCATATAAAACCAAGTACCGCCGGCACAGCGGGCCGGCGGTACTTGCAGATGAGGGAGCCTGTTCCGGCGGAAGAGGGGGAAAGCGGATGACGATCAAGGATATTGCCCGGTTATCGGGCTGTGGTGTGGCCACGGTATCCCGTGTACTCAACGACCATCCGGATGTAAGTGAAAAAACCCGCCGGAAGGTGATGGCTGTGGTGAACGAACATGGCTTTCAGCCCAACAACAACGCAAAGCATCTCAAACAGCAGGCGGGCACCAGCATCGCCATTCTGGTAAAAGGAACACAAAATATGCTCTTTGCCGATCTGGTGGAACAGATCCAGACTCTCCTGCGGGACAACCACCGGGATGCGGCGGTCTATTATCTGGATGAGGACGCCGACGAGGTGGCCTATGCCATTCAACTGTGCCGGGAGCGAAAACCCGTGGGGATTCTCTTTCTGGGGGGCGATCTGGAGTACTTCCGCGCCTCCTTCCGGCATTTAAGCGCTCCCTGTGTGCTGCTGACGAACTGCGCACGGGAGCTGGACTTTGACAATCTGTCCTCCCTGACCACAGACGATGAGCAGGCTGCGTTTCAGGCCATCAGCTACCTCATTGGGAAGGGGCACAGACAGATTGGGGTATTGGGAGGCAACTGGTCTACCTCGCAAATCAGCTATCAGCGCTTACAGGGCTGCAAGCGGGCCTTTGAACACTGGGGGCTGCCCTTTGAGCCCCAGAGGCAGACGGAGCCCAGCCGATACTCTATGGCAGATGCCTACGCTGCCACCCGGCGTTTGCTGGAGCGCTGCCCGGAGCTGACCGCCATTTTTGCCATGAGTGATGTGATCGCCGTGGGTGTGATCCGGGCCCTGGGAGATCTGGGAAAACGGGTGCCCCAGGACATTTCGGTCATTGGCTATGACGGGATTTCCATGGGGCGCTATACCATTCCCAGGCTGACCACCATCGGTCAGGACACCAAACGCCTGGCGGAGCAGGGAGTGGAGCTGCTGCTGGAGCAGATTCTCCATGGGGGGAAGGGTGTCCACCAGGTGGTCCCCTTCCGGCTGCTGGATGGAGAAAGTGTGGCCCAGCGGACAACGTAAGCGGAGAGAGGTTGATGAAGTATGAGACGAGCAGGCGTATTGATGCCCATATTCTCCCTGCCCTCCCCCTGGGGGATCGGTACCATGGGGGCACAGGCCAGGAAATTTGTGGATTTTCTGGCGGATGCAGGCCAATCCTGCTGGCAGATTCTGCCGGTAGGGCCTACCAGCTATGGGGATTCCCCCTATCAGTCCTTTTCTTCCTTTGCGGGAAATCCCTATTTCATTGATTTGGATGATCTGGCCGAAGAAGGGCTGCTGAAACGGGAGGAATATGTCCGCCTGGACTGGGGAGAGGACCCGTCGCAAGTGGACTATGACCGGATGTACCAAAACCGGTATCCGGTGCTGCGCCGGGCCTGTGCCCGGCTGGACCGGAGTGAGGCGGGGGCGTATGCCGCCTTTTGCAGGGCGCAGCGGGAGTGGCTGGAGGATTACGCCCTGTTTATGGCCCTGAAGGAGAAGTTTCATGGCCAGTCTTGGCAGGCGTGGCCGGAGAAACTGCGTCTGCGCCAGCCCTGTGCGCTGGAGAAGGCCCGGAAGGAGCTGGAGGAGGAGACGGAATTTTGGAAAGGGGTGCAGTACCTCTTTTTCCGGCAGTGGACTGAGCTGAAAAAACGGGCCAACCAAAAGGGGATCTCCATCATCGGGGACCTGCCCATCTACGTCTCCGGGGACAGCGCCGATGTATGGGCCAACCCGGAGCAGTTTCAACTGGACGAGGAGGGGCTGCCCACCGAGGTGGCCGGCTGCCCCCCCGACGGCTTTTCTGAGGACGGACAGCTGTGGGGAAATCCGCTTTTTGACTGGGAGCGGATGAGAGAGGAAAACTACGCCTGGTGGATGCGGCGGATTGCCTTCCAGTTCCAGATTTATGACATTCTGCGCATCGACCACTTCCGGGGGTTTGATGCATATTACGCCATCCCTTACGGGGACAAGACCGCCCGCAACGGCCGGTGGCGGCCGGGGCCGGGGATCGAATTTTTCCAGACGGTCAAAAAAACCCTGGGCAAACAGGAGATCATCGCGGAGGACCTGGGCTTTCTCACCGATTCGGTGCGCAGGCTGCTGCGCCAGTCGGGCTTCCCTGGTATGAAGGTGCTCCAGTTTGCCTTTGACAGCCGGGACACGGGAAGCGACTACCTGCCCCATTGCTATGGACACCACTGTGTGGTGTACGCGGGGACCCATGATAATGACACGATTTTAGGCTGGATGAAGTCCGCGCCCCGAAAGGACGTGCAATTTGCCAAGGAATATTTGCGCCTCAACAGCCGGGAAGGATACCACTGGGGCATGATGCGCGCAGCCTGGGCCTCCCCCGCCGACCTGGCAGTCATGCAGATGCAGGACCTTCTGGGGCTGGATGGCCGGGCCAGGATGAACACCCCCTCGACCTTGGGGAACAATTGGAAGTGGCGGGCGCTGCCCGGCAGCTATGACGAAACGCTCTCCCGGCGGCTTTACCGGGAGATGAAGGTATACCAGCGCCTGCCTGGGCAGGGCCGAAAGGAGAAGAAGTAACATGCAGCTGAAAGAACAGCTTTGGGAACTGACGAAAGAGCGATTTGGATGTGGGCCGGACCAGTGTGATGACCACCAGCTCTATGAGGCGCTGCTGCTGCTGTGCAGCCATCTGGCCGCCCAGCGGCCCGCCCCGGAGGGAGAGCGGAAGCTCTATTATTTCTCGGCGGAATTTTTGATGGGCAAGCTGCTGTCCAACAACCTGCTGGCCCTGGGCATTTATGACCAAGTGCGGGAGCTGCTGGGGGACATGGGCCGGGAGCTGAGCGGCATTGAAACGATGGAGCCGGAACCTTCCCTGGGGAACGGAGGCCTGGGGCGGCTGGCCGCCTGCTTCCTGGACTCCATCGCCGCGCTGGGACTGCCTGGAGACGGTGTGGGGCTCAACTACCACTATGGACTTTTCAAGCAGAAGTTTGAGAACAACAAGCAGACGGAGCTGCCCGACCCCTGGATCGAACAAGACAGCTGGCTCATGCCCACAGGAAAGACCTTTACCGTCCCCTTTGGGGGCTTTGATCTCCAGGCGGTGCTGTACGACATTGCCATCCCCGGTGCGGGAAACAAGTGTGCCAACCGCCTGCATCTCTTTGATGTGGCCCAGCCAGCCCAGGAGCCCTGGATCGGCATCCGGTTTGACAAGGGGGATATCGCCCACAACCTTACCTCCTTCCTCTACCCGGACGACAGCGATGAGGCCGGGCAGCTGCTGCGGGTATACCAGCAGTACTTTATGGTCTCTGCCGGGGCACAGCTCATTTTGCAGGAGCTGGAGGAGCGGGGCTATACCATTGACACCCTGGCCGACCACGTGGTCATTCAGATTAACGACACCCACCCCTCTATGGTCATTCCTGAGCTGATCCGCCTGCTGGTGGAGCGGGGCATGTCCGTCAACCGGGCCATCGACCAGGTGAGCCGCACCTGCGCCTACACCAACCACACCATCCTGGCCGAGGCCCTGGAGAAGTGGCCCCTGTCCTTCCTTGAGAAGGCCGCGCCCCAGCTGGTTCCCGTCATCCGGGAGCTGGACCGCCGGGTGAAGGAGGCCCACCCCGACCCCAGAGTGTGTATTCTGGACGGCCAGAATCGGGTACACATGGCCCACATGGATATTCACTACGGCTTCTCTGTCAACGGCGTGGCCGCCCTTCATACGGAGATTTTGAAGCATTCTGAGCTCAAGCCTTTCTTTGACCTCTATCCCAAGAAGTTCAATAACAAGACCAACGGCGTGACCTTCCGCCGCTGGCTGGAGGCCTGTGACCCCCGGCTCAGCGCCCTCATTGACGACTGCATCGGGGCATCCTGGCGGCAGGATGCCCAAAAGCTGGAGGGACTGCTGGCCTTTCAGGAGGATGCGAACATTCTGCAGCGGCTTCTGGAGGTAAAGCAGGCCAATAAACAGGCCCTGTGCCAGGCGTTATTCTCCCGGCAGGCGGTAGAAGTGGACCCCCTGTCCGTGTTTGACGTACAAATCAAGCGCCTGCACGAGTATAAACGCCAGCAGATGAATGCGCTATATATTATCCACCAGTATCTGGAAATCAAGAGCGGGCGGCTGCCTCAGCGGCCCGTGACGGTGATCTTCGGGGCAAAGGCCGCCCCGGCCTATGTGATGGCAAAGCACATTATCCACCTGATCCTCTGCCTGCGCCAGCTCATCGAGCGCGATCCCCAGGTGCGGCCCTGGCTGAACGTGGTCATGGTGGAAAACTACAACGTCACCTGGGCCGAGCAGCTCATCCCCGCCTGCGACATCTCCGAGCAGATCTCCCTGGCCTCCAAAGAGGCCAGCGGAACCGGCAACATGAAGTTTATGGCCAACGGAGCGGTGACCCTGGGCACCATGGACGGAGCCAATGTGGAGATCGCCCAGCTGGTGGGAGAGGAGAACATCTACACCTTCGGCGCATCCAGCGACCGGGTCATCGGCCTGTATCAGGGCAGCGAGCCCGATGGCCGCGGCTACCGGCCTTTGGAGCTCTACCACCGCCCCGATGTGGAGCGGCTGGTGGACTTTTTGGTGTCCCCGGAGCTGCTTTGTGTGGGCGACCCGGCCTGCCTGTCCGCGTTGTGGCGGGACATGAAGACCAAGGACTGGTTCATGGCCCTGCTGGATGTGGAGGACTATATCGCCGTAAAGCAGCGGGCCATTGAGGACTACGGGCAGCGCCTGCCCTGGGCCCGGAAGATGCTGGTGAACATCGCAAAGTCGGGGTATTTCTCCTCTGACCGCACCATTGGCCAGTACAATGAGGACATTTGGCATCTGAAGTAAGAGAAACCTGGCCCCTGTCATCAGAACCGACGATGACAGGGGCCGTTTTTTGTCTACTTTTCCGTAAAAAAAGGCTATCTTTTTCCCAAAGCCTATGATAATATGATTCCCGAACGATTTTGACCAGATGGAAAAGGAGCAGGCTATGATCACTGTCACCGATTTGAGTTTAAATTACAGCGGAACCCCGCTGTTTTCCCATGTGGACCTGCAGTTTCTGCGGGGCAACTGCTACGGCATCATTGGTGCCAACGGCGCGGGAAAATCTACCTTTTTGAAAATCCTGTCCGGAGAGCTGGACTCCACCTCCGGCGAGGTGTCCATCCTGCCGGGCATCCGTATGTCCGTACTCAAGCAGAACCAGAACGCCTATGATGCCTATAATGTGATGGATACGGTCATTATGGGCAACCAGCGCCTCTATGACATCGGAAAGCAGAAGGAGGAGCTCTACGCCAAGGAAGAGATGACCGACGAGGACGGCATGCTGGCCTGTCAGCTGGAGGAGGAATATGCTGAGCTGGGCGGCTGGGAGGCCGAAAGCGACGCCTCCCGGATCCTCCAGGGCCTGGGCATCGGCACGGAGCTGCACTATAACGACATGGCCACCCTGGATGCCCGTCTCAAGGTGAAGGTGCTCCTGGCCCAGGCGCTGTTCGGCAACCCCGACCTGCTGATGATGGACGAGCCTACCAACAACCTGGACATCGACGCGGTGAACTGGCTGGAGGATTTCCTGCTGGACTTTGAGGGCACTGTCATTGTGGTGTCCCACGACCGCCACTTCCTCAACACCGTCTGCACCCACATTGTGGACATTGACTACGGCAAGATCAAGATGTACGTGGGCAACTACGACTTCTGGTATGAGTCCTCCCAGCTGGTGCAGCAGCTCATTAAAAACCAGAACAAGCGCAACGAGGAGAAGATCAAGGAACTGCAGGACTTTATTTCCCGCTTCTCTGCCAACAAGTCCAAAAGCAAGCAGGCTACCGCCCGGAGAAAGCTGCTGGACAAGCTCTCTGTGGAGGAGATGCCCGCCTCCTCCCGCCGCTATCCCTGGGTTGGCTTTACCCCTGACCGGGAGGTGGGCAAGGATATCCTCTTTGTCACCGATGTGAGCAAGACCATCGACGGGGTGAAAGTGCTGGACAAGGTGTCCTTTATTGTGGGCCACGACGAGAAGATCGCCTTTGTAGGGGACAACGAGAATGCCCATACCGCCCTGTTTAAGATTCTGGCCGGGGAGATGGAGCCCGACGAAGGCAGCGTGAAGTGGGGCCAGACGGCCACCTTCTCCTACTTCCCCAAGGACAACACCCCCTACTTTGAGGACTGCGATGACAACCTGGTACAGTGGCTGCGCCAGTTCTCCCCCGATCCCCAGGAGCAGTATCTCCGGGGCTTCCTGGGGCGGATGCTCTTCTCCGGGGACGAAGTTTATAAGCCCGTCAAGGTGCTCTCCGGCGGAGAGAAGGTGCGGTGTATGCTCTCCCGGATGATGCTCTCCGGGGCCAATGTCCTGATGCTGGACCAGCCCACCAACCACCTGGATTTGGAGTCCATTGCCGCACTGAACAAGGGCCTGGAGGCCGTCAAGTGCAATGTGCTGGTGGCTTCCCATGACCATCAGCTCATCCAGACCGTCTGCAACCGGGTCTTTGACTTTACCGCCGATGGAAAGCTCATTGACCGGAAGATGACCTATGACGAATATCTGGACAGCCAGAAGGAAGCGTAATCAAAATGGCCAGCCGTACTTCCGTACGGCTGGCCGTTTTTGATGAAAAAGGGGAAAAATGTGGAAAGCAGTTGACGCATACAAAATGTTTCGGGTATAATACATAATGGAGTTATTTCGAAATATAGAACGAAATGATGCGGGGTTTCCGCAGAAGGGATTTTGGAAGATATGGATATTACACACATACTGGCGCTGCTAGGTGGACTTGCGCTGTTCCTGCACGGGATGCAGATGATGAGTTCCGGTCTGGAGGCGGCTGCCGGCAACCGGATGAAGAACATCCTGGAGCGGCTGACCGCCAACCGTTTCCTGGGCGTGCTGGTGGGCGCGGCCATCACCGCTGTCATTCAGTCCTCCTCTGCCACCACGGTCATGGTGGTGGGCTTTGTCAACGCAGGGATGATGACCCTCAACCAGGCGGTGTGGATCATCATGGGTGCCAACATCGGTACCACGGTGACGGGATTGCTCATCGCTTTGGATGTGGGTGAGCTGGCCCCCTTCTTTGCCTTTATCGGCGTAGCACTGATGGTCTTTGTGAAGGAGCCGAAGCTCCAGCACATTGGCCAGATCCTGGCCGGCCTGGGCGTGCTGTTTTTGGGCATGGGCATGATGAGCGATTCCATGGTTCCCCTGCGGGAGTCTGAGAGCTTCATTCGCCTGATGTCCACCTTCTCCAACCCCATTTTGGGTATTTTGGCCGGTGCTGGCTTTACTGCGGTGATCCAGTCTTCTTCCGCTTCGGTGGGTATTCTTCAGGCCCTGGCCAACAGTGGCGTGATCGGTTTGTCCAGCGCGGTGTTTGTCCTGTTTGGTCAGAATATTGGTACCTGTATCACGGCCGTGCTGGCCTCCATCGGCACCAACCGCAACGCTAAGCGGGCCACCATTATCCACCTGATGTTCAACATTATCGGCACCATCATTTTCACCATTTTGTTCCTGCTGTTCCCCATCGCCCTGGTGATCGACGGCAGCATGGTGCTTCAGGGGAGCGTGGGCAGCTTCCTGTCTAACGTACTGCCCGGCACGCCGGCCGGTCAGATCGCCCTGGTTCACACCAGCTTTAATGTCATTACCACCCTGCTTTTGCTGCCCCTGGGCAACTACCTGGCCAAACTGGCCGTGCGAATTCTGCCTGAGCAGGTCCACGAGCAGGAAGAGGGCACCATGCGCCTGGAGTATCTGGCCCCGGTTTCTGCCAGCGGCAAAGAGGGCGGCCTGGGTCTGTCCGCCATTGTGGTGGACCAGCTGCGCAATGAGCTGCACCGGATGCTGAGCATGGCCAGGGACAATGTGGAGGCCGGCTTTGAGGCCGTCCTGGCCCGCGACCCTGAACAGCTGGAGGCTGTGGAGCAGCGGGAAGAGTATATCGACTTCCTGAACCGGGAGATCTCCCGCTATGTTTCCCACCTGATCTCCATTGAGACCAACGAGCAGGATTCCCGTGTGGTCAGCAGCTTCTTTACCATCTCGGGCAACATTGAGCGTATTGCCGACCACGCGGACAACCTGGCTGGGTACACCCGAATGCTGGTGGCCAAGAACATCAAGCTCTCCCCCATTGCGCAGAAAGAGGTGGAGCAGATGCGGGATGTGTCCCTGGAGGCTGTGACCACTCTGCTGGACCGTCAGGCAGGCGGGCCGGAGTGGCTGGTGGACGTGGCCCAGATCGAGCAGAGAATCGACGACATGACCGACGAGTACCGCCGCAGCCAGCTCGTGCGCATGCGGGACGGGATCTGCTCCGACGAGGCCTGTATCCTCTATTCTGAGCTGCTTACCGACTTTGAACGAATTGGCGACCATGTGCTGAATATTGCACAGGAGCTGACCAAGTCCAGAACTAATCTGTAAGATACAAAGGCGCCGCCGGGCTGGGTCCGGCGGCGCTTGCGCTTGGAAGGTAATACTTGACGAAACCCCATGGGGGCGCTATCATTTGGAACGTAGTAATAGGAGGGATATTCCATGACATATCAGCAAGTGTTAGAGGCCGCCCGTACCTGCAGCGGCCCTTACTGCAAGGCCTGCCCGGTATGCAATGGCCGGGCCTGTAAGAATGCCGTGCCCGGTCCCGGCGCCAAGGGGAGCGGCACGGTAGCTATCCGTAACTATGAGGCCTGGCAGGACGTGTGCCTCAATATGGACACCATCTGCTCCAATGGAGGGGTAGATACCAGCTTTACCTTGTTTGGCCAGACCTATGACCTGCCGGTCTTTGCCGGGCCGGTAGGGGCAGTGAAGCTCCACTATGGGGAGAAATATACCGACCAGGAGTATAACGATATCTTGGTCCCCGCCTGCGCCAAAGCCGGAATTGCCGCCTTTACCGGGGACGGCACCGACCCCAGTGTGTTTTCCGCGGCAGCCAAAGCGATCGGTGCAAATGAAGGAAAGGGGATCCCCACAGTGAAGCCCTGGGACCGGGACACCCTGTTTGCCAAGCTGGACGCAGGAAAGGCCTCCGGTGCCCGGATGTTTGCCATGGACATCGATGCGGCGGGTCTGCCCTTCCTGAAGGGACTCAATCCCCCCGCTGGGTCCAAGACGGTGAGTGAGCTGCGGGAGGTCATTGAGTATGCAAAGGTACCCTTTATCATCAAGGGTATTATGACCGTGAAGGGGGCCAAGAAGGCCCTGGAGGCCGGAGCGGCCGGCATCGTAGTGTCTAACCACGGCGGACGGGTACAGGACGGCGTGCCCGCTACGGCGGAGGTTCTGCCTGCCATTGCGGAGGCGGTGAAGGGACAGATGACCATCTTTGTGGACGGTGGACTGCGCAGCGGTGTAGATATCTGCAAGGCCCTGGCCCTGGGGGCGGATGCGTGCATCCTGGCACGGCCCTATGTGACTGCTGTATATGGCGGCGGAGAAGAGGGGGTCCGGCTGCTTACCCAGAAGCTGAAGGGAGAGCTGGAGGACACCATGGCCATGTGCGGGGTCCATTCCCTGAGCGAAATCAGCCGTGAGATGATCTTCTAATTTAAAAAGAGCCAGCAATAGGCCCCGATTCCAGTGGAATCGGGGCCTGCCTGTTGAACATAAAAAACCTCGGCTGCTTATCAGCAGCCGAGGTTTTTACCTATATTAGTCGGTCACATAGGGCAGCAGAGCGATCTGACGGGCACGCTTGATGGCCTCGGTCAGCTGGCGCTGATGCATGGCGCAGGTGCCGGTGGTGCGGCGGGGCAGGATCTTGGCCCGCTCGGAAATGAACCGGCGCAGCTTGGCGGCGTCCTTGTAATCGATGCACTCCACCTTCTCGGCACAGAAGGCACAGACCTTACGGCGCTTGCGGCCGCGGGGAGCTCTATTATCACGTTCCATAGCCATGGATTTAACCTCCTTCTTACGACCTTATATGGTCAAAGTCAAAACGGCAGCTCGCCGTCGTCATCAGAAAGCTCGGCAAACTGGTCGCCGTCCGCAGGGGGGGCGCCGTAGCCGGAGGGGGCAGCGGGAGCGGAGTAACCGCCGGCGGCATAGCCGCCCTGGTTAAAGCCGGTGGAGTAGCTGCCACCGTCGCCGTCTCGCTTGGAGTCGCCGAAGTAGATGTTGTCCGCAATGACCTCGGCAGTGCGGCGCTTGCCGCCGTCCTTGTCGGTCCAATCGCGGATCTGCAGCCGGCCCTCTACCACAGCCATACGGCCCTTGGTGAAGTAGCGGCTGACAAACTCGGCGGTTTGGCGCCAGGCCACCACGTCGATGAAATCGGTGGTGCGCTCGCCGGTGGACTTATCCTTGAAATCCCGGTCAACGGCCAGGGAGAAGGAAGCCACGGGAGTGCCGGTCTGGGTACGCCGAAGCTCAGGGTCACGGGTCAGACGACCCATGAGGAAGATCTTGTTGAGCATCTGGAAAAGACCTCCTTACTGGTCCTTGCAGACGATCATGGAGCGCATCACGCCGTCGGTGATCCGGAAAATACGGTCCAGCTCGGCGGGGATCGCGGCGGCGGCGGTGAAGGTCATCAGGACATAGTAGCCCTCCATCAGGTCGTCGATGGGATAGGCCAGACGGCGCTTGCCCCACTCATCAACCTCGGTGACAGTGCCGTTGGCCTCGACCACGGCCTTGAACTTCTCCACCAGGGCGGCGATCTGCTCCTCGCTCATATCGGGCTTCAGGATGTAGACAGCCTCGTAGTTGGAATTGATTTTTGCCATGTTTTTGCACCTCCTTATGGACATATGGCCCCCGGATTCTTGCCGGGAGCAAGGAAACACTGTCTCACCATAGAGACAGGCTTAATTATTATACCGAAAACAGGGAAAATGTCAAGGAAAAATTTAAAAATTTTTCCTGCTGCCCCCGTGTATAGTGTAATTGCATTAAGTCGACAGGCTTTTTGCAGTTACACTTTTTTTATTTTCTCCCAGAGAAAGGACGGTGAAAACGTGGCTGAATGTTACAAAACGATCGAATATCCGGACCGAAAGGCGATCGCGGCCCTTTACGCCGCCGGCGCGAAGGCCGGACAGATCGCGAAGGAAATCGGCGTCGCACCCCGCACCATCTACGCCGAACTGAAGCGCGGCCGCGAAGGGGACAAGCTGGACAAGAACTTCCGGCCGTCCTACGACGCAGACCTGGCCCAGAAGCGCGCCCAGGAAAGCCTTCGCCGACGCGGCCGGAGGAAGGGAGGTCCGGCAGAATGACCCCCAGAGCAAGGCAACGGCGAACGCGCCGGAGAATCCACAACGCGGCCAGTCTTCTTTCCCTGGTGGCCTTCCTGGCGCTTCTGGGAAGCGTCGGAGCCGTCGAACAGGACCTGGTCCCCCTTCTCCCTGGCGCGATCCGAATGTTCGGCTTCCTTCTGATCTGGGCCGGCCTTCTGGCCGTCGCCGGAGCCTTCGACACCACCGGAGGAAGGAGGGAACGGAGAAGATGAAGTACACGGCGACCCTGTCGCCCGTTCAGGTCGGACAGGCCGTGAAGGCCCTGGTCCTTCTGGGCGAAAAGAAGATCACGATCGAAGAAACAGAAAAGGACCGTTTCGTCGTCACCACAACAACCGAAACGGCCCATTCCAAAAAGGTTAAGTGAATCATATCACGGAAAGGAACGGTTTTCAATGCCTAAATTGAATTTTTATGATACGGACGCCGTGAAGGCGTTTCTGCTGAACACCCTGGTCGAGAACAAGGAAGCCCGTGAAGACGTCGACTTCGAGCGCCGGCAGTCCCAGACCTGGTTCACCCAGTACCAGGCCCAGAAGGGGCGCGCCGAAGCCGCTGAAGCGAAGATCGCCGGCGCGGCGGCCACCCTGACCGTCACCCTGGACGCGCGTTCCGCCGGCACCGTCACCGCCGAAGACGTCGACCAGGCGATCACCGACGCCCTGGCCCTTCTGACCGGAAGCATGAAGACGGAAGGGGGCACCGCGAAATGACGAACACCCTGTACGAAATCAGCGCCGACTTCCTGGCCGCCCTGGACGCGATGGAGGTCGACCCCGACACCGGCGAACTGCTGAACGCCGACCAGCTTGACGCCCTTTCCGCCGCCTTCGACGAAAAGGCCGAAGCGACCGCCCTTTACATCAAGAACCTGACCGCCTTCGTCGGCAACGTGAAGGCGGAGGAAGCCGCCCTGGCGGAGCGCCGCAAGACCGCCGAAAAGCGCGTCGAGCGCCTGAAGGACCTTCTGGCGTCCTCCATGCTGTCCGTCGGCCGCGACAAGGTCGAAACGGCCAGGACGAAGATCGGCTTCCGCAAGTCCACCCAGGTTCAGATCGACGACGAAGGCGCCCTTCCCCCTGACTTCGTGACGACCACCGTCACCACGAAGCCGGACAAAACGGCGATCAAGAAGGCAATCCAGGCCGGACAGGCCGTCGCCGGCGCTGTCCTGGTCGAGAACCAGAACCTTCAGATCAAGTAAGGAGGAATCGGCGTGAAGGACTTCAACATTCCCCTTCTGACGGCTGAAGACATCGACTGTCGCGTCCAGTCCGTCAGCAAGGCGAAGAACGGCACGGTCGGCGCGGTCCTTCTTCTCTACAAGGACGCCCGTGTCGATATGCGAATCCTGGACCAGGTCTTCGGCCCTGGCAACTGGCAGAGGACCCACGAACTGATCAACGGGAACCTGTTCTGTACGATCGAAATCTGGGACGACGAAAAGGCGGCCTGGGTGAAGAAACAGGACGTCGGCGTCGAGAGCAACACGGAGAAGGAAAAGGGACAGGCGTCCGACGCCTTCAAACGTGCCGGCTTCAACGTCGGGATCGGCCGCGAACTGTATTCCGCCCCTTTCACCTATGTCGAACTGAACGACGGTGAATGGAAGGTCGAGAAGGTCCAGGGCCGCGACGTCTACCGCACCTATCCGAATGTCAAGTTCTCCGTCACGAAGATCGGCTACAACGACCGCCGCGAGATCGTGGACCTGACGATCGTCGACCGCTTCGGGAACGTCCGTTTCCTGTGCGAAGGCGGTGTCCAGAAGAAGGTCAACCAGGGCGGCCAGGGAAGCCGCCAGGGCGCACAGAGCGGCCGACAGGCACAGACCCCGCCCCCCGCGGCGCAGACGTCCCAGGCGGCCCAGAGAGCGCCCCAGGGCGCCCCTTCTCCCGCTATCCCCGCCGGCGGTGCTGTATGCCCCGTGTGCGGAGGCCCGATCAGCGACGCCGAACGCGACTATTCCCTTCGGAAGTACGGCCGCGAACTGTGCCGCAAGTGCCAGCGCAACGCGTGAAAGGTGGTGTATACAATGCCCAGCCGTATCATTAAGGAAACGATCATCATCAGCGAGTCTTTGACCGCGATCAGCGCCGAAGCCGAACGGTTCTTCTGGCGCCTGGTCGTGAAGGCCGACGACTTCGGCCTGTACTATGGCGACCCCCGTATTCTGGCTTCCCTGTGCTTCCCCCAGAAGCCCCCTTCCGAACAGAAAATCCGGTCCTGGCTGAACGAACTGGTTCGGGAAGACATGGTGGGGACCTACACGGCCCCCGAAGACGGGAAGAAGTACCTGAAACTTCTGAACTGGGGCAAATGCCAACAGACCAGGGCGAAGTCCAGCAAATACCCTGAACCGTCTTCGTTTGATAGCAAATGCAAACAGGCGAATGGAAATCAAATGCTTGCAAATGTCCCCGTAAACGTAAACGTAAACGAGAACGAAAACGGAAACGATAACGAAAACGAGAAGCGCGCCCATTCGGGGCGCGGGGCGGCGGACGGTTTTGACCGGTTCTGGGCTTCTTATCCCAGACGCGTCGGGAAGAAGGACGCCGTGGCCGTCTGGAAGAAGATCAGTCCTGACGACGCCCTTGTCGACCGGATCGTGGCCGGCGTGGAACGCTGGAAGCGGTCCGAACAATGGACGAAGGACGAAGGCCGCTTCATTCCCTACCCCGCGACCTTCCTTCGCGGCGAACGCTGGAACGAGTCCGACGGCGTGAAGCCGGCCGCCGTTCCGCCGGCGGCGAAGGACTACGGCGACGACGACTTCCTGGGCGGTGACGGCCATGAATGACTTCACCGACGTCCTGGAAACCATCGCCCAGAACGCCAGACGCGGCCATGAGCGCGCCGGCGACTACCGCGGCGAAGACGGCCTTCTGTATTGCAGCCGGTGCCGCACCAGGAAGGAACACCGCCTGGAACTGGACACCGACCCGCCGAAGGTGGTCACGGTGCCGGTCATGTGCAAGTGCGAGGAAGAACGCCAGGAAGCCCAGCGCAAGGAGGAAGAGCGGATCAAGTTCCGCCAGGACTGCGAACGGCTTCGCCGCGACGGGATCACAGACCCGTCCTATCTGGTCAACACCTTCGCCCAGGACGACAACCGGAACCCCGCCGTGTCGGACGTGTGCCGGAAGTACGTCGACCACTGGGACGAAATGAAGGCCGACAATATCGGAATCCTGTTCTATGGCGGCGTCGGGACCGGAAAGTCCTTCCTGGCCTGTTGTATCGCGAACGCCCTGATCGACCGCTGTGTGAAGGCCAGCGTGACGAACTTCCCCCGCATTATGAACCGCCTTCAGGGCTTCGGAGAGGACAAGCAAGGCTTCCTGGACAAGCTGAACCGTTATGACTGCCTGGTGATCGACGACCTGGGCGTCGAGCGGGACACGTCCTATTCCGTCGAGCAGATTTACAACGTCGTCGACGCCAGGTCCCGTTCAGGGAAGCCCCTGATCGTGACGACGAACCTGTCCCTGGACGACCTTCGGAACCCGTCGTCTATGGGCTACGCCCGTATTTATGACCGCGTCCTGGAAATGTGTCCGATCAAGTTGAAACTGGCCGGCGACTCCCGAAGGACCGTCAACGCGGCCGCGCGCCGCGACAGGGCGAAGGAAATCCTGGGAATGTGAAGGAGGGCCGCAAGTGGAAACCTGGAAAGTGACGATCCCTGGCCTTTTACCTGGCCTGAACGAGTACATAGACGCGGAACGCGCCGTCAAGGGCAAGTACAAGGCCGCCGCCATGAAGAAACAGGCCGAAAACGTGATTGGCTTCATGGTGAAGACACAGCTTCGCGGCGTCCGCTTTGACCGGCCGGTGATCATTCATTACCGCTGGATCGAGCCGAACCGCCGCCGCGACAAGGACAACATCGCCTTCGCGAAGAAGTTCATTCAGGACAGCCTGGTCCATGCCGGCGTCCTGGTGAACGACGGCTGGAACCAGATTGAGGGCTTCACGGACGACTTCGCCGTGGACCCGAAGAACCCCCGTGTGGAAGTGTCTATCGAGATATTCGAAGGAGGAAAACGACATGGCAAATATTAAGACTTTGAAGGACCTGGCCCCTGGGACCGTCTTCGACGCCGGTCCGATCGACGTCCGCGTCCTGGATCACATGACCAACGGAACGACCCTTCTGATCGCCGACAAGGCGGTCGCGTGGCGCCCCTTCTCCATGGAACCCCTGAAGACCCGTCCGGAGGAAGCCCCTACCCCTTATCCGAACGACTTCAGCCTGTCCTATCTGAAGGACGAACTGAACGGCCCCTTCCTGGCGGCCTTCGACGCCGCCGGCGGCCCGATCCGTTCCGCGAACATCGTGGAAGCGGCCTGGTCCCTGGCTGACCATCGCGGCGGCTTCGGCTACGGCAACATGAAGGCGAAGATCAGCCTTCTTCCCGAAGCCCTGTTCCTGAAGTACAAGGCCCTTCTGGCCCTGGACGACTGGTGGTGGCTTGTCACCCCGTACGCCGGCAACGCGTACTACGCGCGCTTTGTCCGCACGGACGGCAGTCTGGACAGCAACCTTGCGTGGGACGGCCTCAACGGCGTCCGGCCGGCTTTCTTCGCGGAATCTGGAATCATTCTGGAATCCGACGGCGGCAAAGCGGTGGAAGGCCATGAATAATCCCGCGACGACCAGTGAGTGGATCGGCCGGCGGCGCCTTCGGGCGTCCGTCGACCGGACCCTGGGCGTGAAGGTGCCGAAGGCGGTCTTCGACGAAGCGGAAGCATACGCCAGACGGAAGATGGCCTTCCAGAACGAAGCCCTGGGCCTGGACCGCGGTGACGAATACCTGGAACTTCTGATCCCCGACGTGATCCGCGAAATGGCCCTGGCGGCCAGGTATGACGGAAGGAGGGCGACAGCGTGAGTGAGGACAAAAAGTGGCGCGCTGACGACGTCAAACGCGCGATCGCGCACCGACACGCGTCGGATATGTTCTTCACAGAGGTCAAAGACGGCCCGACGCAGATTGTGAACCACCACAGCCGGATCGACGCCCTGGCGGTCAAGCTTTCCTGGACGAACTTCGCGATCATCGGCTACGAAGTGAAGGTCGCCAGATCGGACTTCCTTCGGGACGAAAAGTGGCGCGCCTACCTTCCCATGTGCAACCAGCTTTACTTCGCCGTCGCCCCTGGCGTCTGTGATCCTTCGGAGGTTCCGGAGTGTTGCGGCCTGGTGACGGTGACACAGTCCGGCAACCTTCGGACAGTACGGAAGGCCCCCTGGCGCGACATCGAACCGCCGGTCGAAATGTTCAAGTATCTAATGTTCACTTATATTGGGCCGTACTTCTTGAAGGATAAGAACCTTCCCAGGGGCGAACGCCTTCTTCCGTCGGAGAACGCGGAGTTTTTCAAACGGTATCTTGAAGACAAGGAAGACCTTCGGACAGTCGGCCGGCGCGCGCGGCGGAAGATCGGGAAGGAAATCGAAGACCTTCGCATGGAAAACCAACGGCTGAAAACCTGTCTGGACGATCAGAAGACCGCCCAAAAGGAACTGGGCGACATATACCGCGCCCTGGGCGTCAGCCCGTGTTCGTGGGCGGCAAGTAGTCAGGCCGTGAAGGCGATCGAGCAGATAAAAACCGGCGGCGTGACGCCGAAAATCCTGAACACCGTTCGGAATATCGCGGACCAGGTCGAAACGGTGAAAAAATATCTGGAAGGCGGTGCAATCAATGAATGAAGGCGTTTTCGGTAAGAACGCGGACTTGGCCCAGCGGCTGAAGGACCGAATCGCGTTCCACGCCAACGAACACCGGCACACATACGAGATCGGGAAGTGCGTCATGGATGCCCTGGCCCTGGACCTTCTGGCCGACTTCCGTGACGCCGGCGGTGTGATCCTCCCTGTGAAGCCGAACGGGACCGTCTGGCTGATCCGGCGGCGTCGCGTCGTGTCGGCGACTGTCATGTTCGTCGGAGCGGGAGCGGACGGCCTGACGTCCTTCAGTGTCCTTCGTGGACGCCTGGGAACGACGGCCTGGTCGTCAGAGCAGTTCACAGAACACGACATCGGGAAGACGGTCTTCCTGACAAAGGAAGCCGCCGAAGCGGCCATGGAAGGCGGCGGATCATGGAAGGAATAGTCCGCGACCGCTGTCCGCTGTGCGGCGGGAAGATTGTCGTTTCCGACCTGTATCAGACCTCCCGTGACTTTGAAGTCCGGAAGGGCGGGAAAGTGTCCAGACGCTACACCGTCACCGACTGCGGTCCGATGGAAGTCAGCGTCGCCGGCTGTGCGGACCGGTGCGGCGCGTACTGGGACGCCGATTCCTTTTATATCGGAACAGATTTGAAGTTCTACGATCAGAAATACCCTGAAGGAAGGCGGCAAACGTGAACAAGTGCGGCGACTGCGAGTTCTTCGGCGACTATGACAAGATAATCGTCGGACCATGGGAACCAGTCCCTGGGACAAATGGCCGGCAGTATAGGACCCCGTATCTGGGATTCGATGAATCCGCCGGTACGATTTGCAAACGCCCACGGACAGGAACGAAGACCCGTGTCTATGCGGAAGTGCCGGCCTGTCCACACTTCGAGCCGAAGACCTGGACGCGGCCGGAATATTGCCACGACTGCGACCGAAAGCACGGTGAAATGACGGACGGTTCGATCCTGTGTGACGGTTGGCCTGAATACCGAAAGGAAGGCGACACCGCCTGTCAGAACGGAAAAATCGCCTTCGGGAAGAACCTGTCCCTGTTCTGACACCATGAAGAGCCGAAACGCCCCGCCAGTCCCGCCGGCGATCCAGTATTCCATATTTGAAGGCGGCGACGCCTTCGTCTGCCCATTCTGCTGTGCTGACCTTGCACGGACCGAAGCCGGAATCCAGCGCAAGTGTCCGGAGTGCGGACAACCCATAGAAAGGAAGCAAAGCCATGATCGGAAGAAGGCGTAAGAACTTGCCGAAGTGGCGCTACGACTTTAACTGTCGGAAGTGCGACAATATCCAGTTCATCGACGACCCCGCGCGCGGCCGCCTGGGCGACTACTGCGTGGCGTGTGTGGAAGCCTTCGACCAGGGGCGGCCGAACCCGATCCACGCCGACGACGACCGCGTCGTCCGGTGCGATTGCTTTCGGCCGATCCCCGAACCGGAAGAGGAAGAACAGAAAGAAGGTGAACCCACATGATGAAGCGTTTTCTGACCGGCGTCCTGTCCATCATCGCGGGAACGGCCCTGGTGCTGACGTCCTTCGCCGGTGCGTGTTCCGAATACGCCGGAAGTGTAAACGGACCCCCCGCCCAGGAAACACCGCCAGCGGCCTTCCAGGGGCCTTCTGGAACCCTTTCCGAAACGGAAACAGTTCCGGAGTCTGACCCAGAACTGGAACCGGAGTGGATCGAAGCCGTGGCGACCGCGTACTGTCCATGTGAACGGTGCTGTGGTTCCTGGGCGCTGAACCGGCCGGACGGGATCGTCTACACCGCCAGCGGCGCCGAAGCTGTCCAGGGCGTGACGATCGCCGCCGACTGGTCGATCTACCCGCCAGGGACCGTTCTGTTCGTGGAAGGCCTGGGCGAAATGGTCGTCCAGGACCGCGGCGGAGCAATCCAGGGCCAGAAGATCGACGTCTACTTCGAGAGCCACGACGACGCCCTTCAGTTCGGCCGCCAGAATGTCCGATTCTACATAGTGAACGACTGAAAGAAACTGAAATCAAATGATAGCACGTGCAAGCGGACGAAGTCCGACTTGCTATCGTGCAGAAAGGAAACAGAACAGACATGGAGATCAAAGACATCGTTCAGAAGGCACACGACAACGCCGTCAAGCACGGCTTCTGGTACCCACCCCTTCCCTTCGGGACGGCGATCGCGCTGATCCATAGCGAACTTTCCGAAGCCCTGGAAGAGGAACGCGCCGGCCGGCCCCTGGTCTGGTATCATTGCACGGAGGGCGACCCGTCCCTTCCCTGCGACCCCGCGGACGAAACCGAGTGCTTCCAGTACGGCCACGAAGACGCCTGTCAGTACAGAAACCAGAAGCCCGAAGGCGTGGCCGTGGAACTGGCCGACGCCGCGATCCGGATCGCTGACCTGTGCGGCCACGTTGGAATCGACCTGGACGCCGTGATCGCGGAGAAGATGGCCTACAACGCCGGTCGCCCCTATAAGCACGGGAAGCGGTTCTGAAAGGCGGCGACACCATGAATCAAGTTCAACTGATCGGCCGAATGGCCCGTGAACCGGAATTAAGGCGCACGGAGAAGGGGACGCCTGTCGTGTCCTTCGCCATGGCCGTCGACCGCCGCTTCCAGCGTGACACCGTGGATTTTGTGGACTGCGTGGCATGGCGCGGGACGGCGGAGTTCGTGAACAAGTATTTCCGCAAGGGGAAGCGCGTCGCCCTGACCGGTTCGATCCAGGTCCGGAAGTGGAAGGACAAGGAAGGCAACGACCGGAAGACGGTCGAAGTGGTCGCCGACTCCGTGGAGTTCGCCGACGGCAAGGACCAGGGCGACGGTTCATACGCCGCCGACCAGATGGCCGCCGCCGCGGACCAGCAGTTCACGGAGGTCGAAGACGACGACGGAGAACTTCCGTTCTGACATACCCCAGAAGAAAGGCGGTGAAACGCATGGATCAGAATGAAAAGGAAGAGAAGCGGAAAGCCTGGGTACGCTTCCGCGTCATGGACGTCCTTCGCAACCACGACCAGGAAGCGCGCGTCATAGAATCCCAGATCGCGGCGGAGCGGTCCGCCCTGGCCGAAGACCTGAAGGAAATCCTGGAATCCGCCTTCCCTTCCAGCCAGCTTTCCGACGCCGGCGTCCGCGTCCAGTCCTCCCCAGACCCAGACGCCCGAATGGTGAACATGGTCACACGGACGGAGAAGCGCCGGAACACCGCCGACCGCCGGATCGGCGCCCTGGAACGTCAGGCCCAGCAGATCGAAGACGTCCTGTCCGCGATCCTGGACATGGACAGTCAGTCGAAGTGCGTCCTTCTGGCCCTGTATTACCCCTTCCGATCCTACAAAGAAGCGGCCGACTTCCTCCACATGGCGAAGGCCACGATCTACCGCCAGAGGAAAACGGCCCTGGACTCCCTATTCGCTACCATGTATAAATCCGATTCCTTCCGCTGAAAGACGAATACAGGTGAATACAAATGAGACTTTCAATCTGCAAATCCGTGTGGTAGAATTATAGTCGGGAACAGCGTGTTCCCCCTCCTTTTGAATAGGGTACAGAAAGACGTCCTTTCGGGGGCGTCTTTTTTGTACCCGCTTTCAGAGGATCACGAAGAAAGGACGGTGTGAATCATGGCGAAGATCACGAAGAAGAATGAAGTCTTCTGTGAAGAATATCTGATCGACCTGAACGCGACCCAGGCCGCGATCCGCGCCGGATATTCTCCGAATACCGCGGGAAGTATCGGTTTTGAATTACTGAAGAAACCTGAAATTCGCGCGCGCATTGATCAGGCGATGGCCGAAAGGTCGAAGCGGACGGGGATCAACGCTGACCGCGTCCTTCGCGAACTGGGAAGGATCGCCTTCCTGAACCCGAAGGACGTGATCGACCTGAACACGGCTGAAGTCCTGGACACGGCCAACGACGACGACCTGGCCGTGATCGCCGGTGTCAAGGTGAAGTATGTCCCACACAAGGACTTCGATGAAGACGGCGAACCTGTCATTGAACAGGCAATTGAACGCGAAGTGAAGATGGCTGACAAGCTGAAGGCCCTGGAACTGTGTGGTCGTCACCTGGGAATGTTCAAGGACAATCCCGAAGGGAACGCGCCTGTGACGGTGGTGATCAACTATGACTACGGCGGCGAAGGTTGAGTTCAAGGCGTCCGCCCAGTTCAACCCCGTCTTCCGCCCTGTCAACGAATGGCGCGGCCGCTACCGCATTTTGAAGGGATCGGCCGGTTCCGGAAAATCAGTGAACATCGCCCAGGACTACATAGCGAAACTGTCTGACCCCGCCTATACCGGCGCGAACCTTCTGGTAGTCCGAAAGATCGAGGAAACGAACCGCGATTCCACCTTCGCGGAACTTCAGGCCGCGATCTATCGAATGTTCGGCCCATACGCTGACCGCTTCTGGAAGGTCAACCTGAACCCCCTGGCCCTGGAATGTAAGATCACGGGGAACCGGATCATATTCCGCGGCGTGAAGGACCAGCGCCAGCGGGAGAAGGTGAAGTCCATCACCTTCAAAAACGGAAAACTGGTCTGGATATGGTGCGAGGAAGCGACGGAACTTCTTTCAGAAGACGTCGACATTCTGGACGACCGTCTTCGCGGCAAGCTGGACGGCATGAATCCGAACCTGTACTACCAGATCACAATGACCTTCAACCCCGTCAGCGCGACGCATTGGATCAAGGCCAGATACTTCGACAAGGCCGATCCGGACGTCCTGGCCCATCATTCCACCTATAAGACGAACCGGTTCATAGACCCCGCCTATTATCGCCGCATGGAGCGCCGCAAGGAAGAAGACCCTGAAGGCTATCGCGTCTATGGCCTGGGCGAATGGGGCGAACTGGGCGGCCTGATCCTGACGAACTTCGAAGTCCACGACTTCAAGGCCAACATGGACGCCTTTGACGCCTTCTACTACGGCCAGGACTTCGGCTATAACCACGCGAACGCGATCCTGGGCGTCGGCTGGAAGGACGGAGAAGTCTATATCTGTTCCGAAATCTACGTCTTCGAGAAGGACACCGAAGAGATCATCGGCCTTGCAAATCAGGCGAAGGTCGACCGGCGTGTGGAAATGTTCTGTGATTCTGCGGAGCCGGACCGGATCAAGACCTGGCAGAAGGCCGGCTTCCGTGCCTACCCTGTGAAGAAAGAGCCTGGAAGCGTGAAGGCACAAATCGACTGGCTGAAGGGCCGGAAAATCCACATTCACCCTTCCTGTGTGAACGTCCTGAAGGAAGTTCAACAATGGAAGTGGAAAAAGGACCCGACCACGGGCCTTTATATCGACGAACCCGTGGAGTTCATGGACGACGCTATGGCGGCCCTTCGCTATTCCGTCGAACGACTCCGCCGCGGTTCCGCTATTGAAGTTTTGAAATAAGGGAGTGACACCACATGGCCGAATATTCCGTCATGGACAGGATCAACATGATTATTTCCGATCCGGACCACGCGACAATGACCCTGGCCCAGATCGTGACCGAAGAGATCAGGGAGTTCAAGGCGTCCGAGCAGTACGCGAACATGATCCAGGCCGAAGCCTATTACAGAAACCGGACCGACGTCCAGCGGAAGACGAACGACGTCGCGAACCGGTCGAATACCAGGATCGAACACCCGATTCTGAAGAAGCTGGTCGACCAGAAGGCGAACTACCTTCTGGGGAAGCCCTTCACCGTGGACACGAAGAACAGTTCCTACGGCGAAGCCCTGAACGACGTCTTCGACCAGACCTTCCGCCGGAAGATCAAGTCCCTGGGGAAGGGCGCCGTGAAGTCCGGTATCGCGTGGCTTCAGCCCTACTTCGACGACGGGAAACTGGCCTTCATGCGAATCCCGTCCGCGGAACTGGTCCCGATCTGGCGCGACGCGGAGCGAACGAAGCTGGACGCCTTTATTCGCTTCTATGACCAGGTGATCTACATCGGCACCAGAAAGCACACGATCACCCACGCCGAACTGTGGTGGACCGGCGGCGTCAAGTATTTCAAAACCGACGCCTTCGCCGGCACCATCGCCGGCGACTTTATCGTCGACACCGAACACGGCGACGAAACCAACGACTACACCGAACCCCATTTCACCGTCGGCAACAAGGCCTACAACTGGGACACCGTCCCGATCGTCTGGCTGAAGTACAACGAAGAGGAACTTCCCCTTTGCTACTTCATCAAGGACTTGATCGACGACATCAACTGGCAGACGTCCGTGACCGCCGATGTTCTCCGCGACGTGGCGAAGTTCATCTATATCCTGAAGAACTACGGCGGCCAGGACTTGGGCGAGTTCATCAAGGACCTGAAGGAACACATGGCGATCAAAGTCACCACCGACGGCGGTGTGGACAAACTTCAGGCCGATCTTAATATCGACGCCGTCATGGCCTTCCTGGATAAACAGCGCCGCGACGTCTACGACTTCGCCGCGGCCGTCGACACGAAGGACCCTGACCTGGGGAACGCGTCCGGAACGGCGATCAATTTCCGCTATATGGACCTGTCGTCCGACTGCGATTCCCTGGCGACCGAACTGAAGGACACCTTCCAGCGCCTGAAACTGTTCATCGACGTTTACCTTCAGATCGCCGGCAAGGGCGACTTTTCTAAGGAAACTTTCGACATCGTCTTCAACATGGACCTTCCCGTCAACGAAACCGACGTGATCCAGAACGCCGTCGCCAGCGAAAGCCTTCTGTCGAAGCGGACGATCCTTCAGAACCACCCCTGGGTGACGGACGCCGACGAAGAAATGGAGCGGATCGACGCGGAGAAGAAGGCCGCTATGGAGGAATACGGCGAAGGCCTGTTCGGCGACGCCCTGGGCGCCGGCAAGGGCCAGAACAACCAGGGCGACCCCGTGAATGGCGGTGGAGCCGATGGCGACGAATAACCGTGACTACTGGGCCGAACGCGCCCTGACGCGTGAGAATGAAGCCTATCTTCGCGGCGCGAACCTGTCGGGGAAAATGTTCAGGGAGTACGAAACTGCGGCGAAGTCGATCCGAAGGCAGATCGACAGCTTCTATTCGAAGTACGCCGGCAAGTACGGCCTGACCTACGACCAGGCGGTCCGCCTTCTGTCCAGGAAGGAGTTCCAGGAGTGGAAGGCTACCCTGGGCGACTATGTCGCCACCATCGAAGCCACTACCGACCCCAGCGTGAAGGCGGTCCTGAAGGCGCAACTGGACGCCCTGTCGGCGAACAGTTCCATTTCCCGCCTGGAAGCCCTTCAAGGTCAAATCGACCTGATCCTGAACGACCTGTGGAAACGCGGCGTCGAGCAGATGAAGGAAGAACTGGGCGAAGGCTTCGTCGAAGGGTACTACAAGAAGTCCTATGACCTCCAAAGCCGCGCCGGCTTCTACAATGAGATCGCGAAGATCGACGCTTCCGCCGTCGAAGACGCCGTGTCCTATCCCTGGTCCGGCGCTATGTTCTCCGATCGCCTGTGGCAGTCGAAACAGGCCCTGGTCTTCAACACCAGGGAGATCATCACCCAGGGCCTGATCCAGGGAAAAAGCGTGGGTGTCATGGCGTCCGCCCTTTCCTCCCGAATGGGCCAGTCCTACAAAAACGCCGAACGCCTGATCCGCACCGAAACCGCCCATATCCACGCAGAAGCCGACAGAAGGGCCTACAAGGAAGCCGGCGTCGCGGAATATGAATATATGGCCGCGGTCAACGAACGCACCTGTGACACTTGCGGCGGCCTGGACGGCCGGCGTTTTAAGGTGTCCGACGCGGAACCTGGCGTCAACTACCCGCCCATTCACCCGAACTGTCGCTGTACGACGGTCGAATATGACCCCGAAGAGGCCCTGGACTGTCTGAACAGCGGGGAGCCTATGCCGAAGCGGACCACCTATCAGGAATGGTACAGCCGGCAGACGGCCGCGAACGGTCAAGGTTCGGTTGAAGTCGAACGGAAGAAAGCGTATAATATCAAGTCAGACCGGGAGCAATTCGACGCCTTCCTGGGCGTCCTTCCGGACGGCGAAGTCCCTTCCACCCTGGACGCCTTCCAGAACGTGAAATACACGAATCCGGAGAAATGGCACCAGATGAAGGCGAAGGTCCGCCTTTACAACAGCACCGCCAGCCGTGGCGCCCTTCCCGAAGCGGCGTCCGCGTCAGCGCCCCAGGACAAACTTCAGGGCTACCTTCTGAACCATGAACACCCCCGCGGGAAGGAAAAGGCCCATGTGATCAACCAGGTCCTGGGCTACAATGTGGAAAACTGGGAAACCTTCCAGAAGAAACTTCTGACGGAGGTCCAGAAGTCCACTGTGACGAAGACCGTGTCCACGCAGTTCGGCGAACGGTACACCGTCCCCGTGATCCTGTACGGCCGGAAGGACCGCTTCCTTCGCCTGAACACCGTCTGGCAGATCGACAACGGCGGGAAGGCCCCGCATTTCATCACGGCAACGCCGGAAAGGAAGAAGTGACAGCCTATGTTTGAATTATATGACACCGTCGTCCTTCTGGAAGACGACCCTGACACCGGCGTCAAGGCCGGCACGGAAGGGACCGTCGTCTATATCCAGGGCAACGGGGAAGCCTACACCGTCGAGTTCTTCGACGAAAACGGGGACACGATCGAAGACGCCCTGTTCAAGGACTTCCTTCCGTCACAACTGAAGAAGAAGTAAACGTCGGCCGACCGGCCGGCGTTTTCTTATACCCTTTTCCAGGTGGAACAGGCGTCGCCTTCGGGCGGCGCCTTTTTCATAATACAAGCCGCACCCGTCCGGCGACCAGGCGGGACCGCGAAGGGCGTGGAAGCCGCCATATAAACAGCGGAGAAAGGAACACCTATGATCATTGAAGGAATCAGAAATCTTCTGGGCGAAGACCTGGCGAAACAGGTCGAAGCGGCGCTGAAGGGCAAGGGCAAGGACGGAAAGGACGTCGACCTGGTGATCGGGAATGACGGGACCTTCGTTCCGGCCGAAAAGTACAACGGCGCCAACAGTGGGAAGGCCAGCGCGGAAAACGCCCTGAAGGCGGCCGCGGAAGCCCTGAAGGCTGTCGGCGGTTCCGGCGATCCGGCAAAGATCGCGGACGACGTCAAGGTCGCGAAGGAGAAGTTCGACACCCTTCAGACGACCCACGCCGCCGAACTTGCGAAGATCAGCAAGCGGTCCGCCCTTCAGATGGCCTTGAACGGGAAGGTCTATGACCCTTCCGACATCATCGGCCTTCTGGACATGGACAAGATCGAAGTCAGCGACGACGGAAGCCTGAAAACTGACCTGGAAGGCCTTCTGAAGCCGATCAAGGAGTCGAAGGCGTACCTGTTCAAGGAAGACCCCGCAAAGACCCCGCCAGTCCACGGCGCGACGCCGGCCGATCCTGGCCCGAAGACGCCGCCGGCGGCCGGCAAGGTAGACGGCCCCGTCTGCCTGTAAACCACACCACCAAAAAACGAAAGGAATGATACACAATGGCAAGAACTAAAGCTATCAGCCTGATCCAGAGCGGTTCCACGAAGGCCGACCTGGCCGAACTGTCCGGCCTGGTGATCGCGAACATTCAGAAGGACACCCTGGCCCAGGGCCTGAAGTCCCAGGCCTACACCGGCAACCCCGCCAGCGGTTCCGTCGAGTTCAAGCGTTTCAAGAACAGCGCGTCCCAGCCCTACGGCACCGCGCGCACCGCGAACAAGGGAACCGCGATCACCGTTCCCCCGACCCCTGTTAACCTGGACACACACCGCGAGATCGTCGAGGAAGCCTCGAAGTTCGACCTGGACACCTTCGGCGTGACGAACATCATGGCGCGCCGCGCCGACAACCACGTCGACACCGTGGCCGCAGAGTTTGACGCCGCCTTCTTCCAGACCGCCTTCGACGCCGGCACCGCCTACACCCCCGACGCCAGCGCCACGATCGAAGACATTCTGGAAGGCCTGATCCAGAGCGTGGAAACCGTGAAGAACGACTACGTCCGCGGCGTTCCCCGTAACCTGATCCGCCTGGTTCTGGACCCCGTCACCTACGGCAAGGCCAGAAACTACCTGGACAAGAACACCAACAACGCCAACGTCGACACCGCGGCGGAGGACTTCGCCATGTTCCACGGCGTCCGCGTCTATTCCTCCATCAACCTTCCCGTGAAGACCGAAACCGTGGAAACCAGCAAGACGAAGACCACCACCTGTCACGGCGTCGCCATGATTGAAGGCGCAATCGCACAGCCGGCGGTCATTTACCCCTACAAGGAGCCGGAGAAGATCCCCCTGTCCAACGACTACGGCGTGTCCATGTTCTTCGACTACGGCACGAAGGCCCTGACCCCCGACCTGATCTTCACCTACTCCACCAGCGTAACTTCCGCCTGATCGGCGTGACGCCCGTTTGAAAGGAGGAACAGAACGTGAAGTTCAAGCACATTAGAACCGGCGCGATCCTGGAACCCCATAGCGACTTCGTTCTGGAACAGTTCCAGAAGTCCCCTGACCTGATCCCCTTCGACGATCCGGAGCCTGTCGCCGCCCCTGGCGACGGCGACAAGCCCCTGTCGAAGTTCACGAAGGACGAACTTCTGGAAATGGCCCAGGAAGCCGGAATCGCGGTCCCTGACGGCGCGAAGAAGGCGGAGATCATCGACCTGATCGAAGCCCTGAAGCAGAACTGACGGGGCCGCCGAAAGGTGGTCTATCATGCTGAAAGAAATCCTTGCTTCCCTGGAAGGCCTGACCGACCTTGAAAGGGCCGAAGTCCTTCGGACGCTTATGTCCGGACAGACGGTCCTTCAGAAGGTCAAGACCCTTCTGGGGATCACCACGGAGGACCAGGACGACGTTCTGGAATATGTGATCCAGACCGTTCAGACCCTGGTCCTTCGCTATATCAACTGGGACGAACTCCCCCTGGAACTGGAAAACGTCCTGGCTGTCATGTGCGTCAGCTACTACAAGGCCGCCGGACTGGGAACCACCGCGGCGGCGCCTGGGGCCGTGTCTTCCGTGAAGCGCGGCGACGTCCAGACGTCCTTCGCGGTCGGTTCCGGTTCTTCCGGATCGGCCGGCACCTTCAACCTGGGAAACGACAACGGGGACTTCTTCGGCTGGAAGACAGTCCTGAACGAATACCGGAAGCTAAGGTGGTGACGGAATGGCCTTCGGAAGCCCCGCGGCGGAGCGCGCCGCGATCGAAAGCACCTATGAAGACACCGCCACCGTCTACCGGACAACACCAAAAAGGGGCGCGAACGGCCTGTCCGCAAGCGTCCCCGACGTGGTGTATTCTGGTATCGTTTGCGCGCTGTCGTATTCAGGTACAAACAGCAGTATGCAGACAAACGCACAACAGAACATCGACCACGACGCCGTCGTCTTTGCCGGTCCAGACCTGAAGGTCCTTCCTGGCGACACGATCGTCGTGAAGCGGTTCGGCCACGACGACCCTTCCAGCACCCAGGAAGTGACGTTCGAAGTGATCGGCCGCCCGTCGGTGTATGCCACCCACCAGGAAATCAAAGTAAAGGACGGTGATCTGTCGTGACCTTGAACGACTTCCTGGAAGCGATCGCAAAGAAGCTGATCGCCAGGTGGCCCGTCCGTCACGTCTTCGTCAACCGGATTCCGGCCGAAGCTGACGGGAACTTCTATGTCCGCGTGATTGAAACCACCCAGGAACAGAAGCTGGACCGCCGCCGCGTCAGGACGACGCGGTTCGAAGTCTGCTATCTTCAGGCGGACAGGGACAACCTGTCCTTCAATGCCTGGTTGGAAGCTATGCTGGACGACTTCGAAACCCTTTCCGTCTTCGAGAAGACCGAGGACGGGACGGACGTCTTCCGGTCGCTTCGGCTGACGAACATCGCGGCAAACCAGGACGGCGACGAACGGTTCTTTTCCTTCCGCTTCGACGCCCGACTGAACTTCGTGATCACGCCCGACGCGATCCCGTCCATGTATTATCTGGATCAGAACAACACGATCAAATCGGAGGTCTGACAAATGGCCCAGAAGAAAAAGACCGTCGCCGCCGACCAGGAAGCGCCGGTCTTCACAAAGGAACAACTGGTCAAGTCTAAAACCCTGGGCGTCCCCAGGGACGCCGTTGCGGCGATCCTGAAGGACGGCCAGGCCTACACACGGGAAGAAGCGGTCCGCCTTGTGACCGACTTCCTTGAAAGGAGCGTGTAATTATGCCTATTGGTGGAGGTTCTTTCACCGTACAGAACAAGGTCCTTCCTGGTGCTTACATCAACTTCGTGAGCATGGGGACCAACGCCAAAATGGGGGAACGCGGCGTCGCGGCCCTTCCCCTGGAACTGAACTGGGGACCTGAAGGCCAGGTCTTCAAGCTGGACGCCGCGGACTTCAACGCGACCAGCCTGAAGGTCTTCGGCTACGATCCCACCGACGCGAATATCCTTCTGGTCCGCGAAGCCATGAAGCGCGCGAAGACCCTTCTGATCTACCGCGTGAACGGCGGCGGCACGAAGGCCAGCGCCACCGTCGGTGGAATGACCGTGACCGCGAAGTATGGCGGCACCCGCGGCAACGCGATCAAGGTCGCCGTGATCACCAACGTCGACGACGCCACGAAGGCGGACGTCGTGACCTATCTTGACGATATGGTCATGGACAGCCAGACCGTCGCGAAGTCCGGCGGCGCCGCTTCCCTGGTCGCGAATGACTTCGTCACCTTCGGCACCGTCTCCACCCTGACGGCCGCAACCGCGACCGCGCTGACCGGCGGCACGAACGCCACGGTCAACGCTTCGAAGCACACCGACGCCCTGACGGCCTTCGAAGTGGAAACCTTCAACGTGATCGGCTACCCTGGCACCGTGGAGGACATCAAGTCCCTGTATGCCGCCTTCGTCAAGCGTCTTCGTGACGACGAAGGGAAGAAGATCGTCGGCGTCCTGTATGGCTACGACGGCGACAATATGGGCCTGATCAACGTGAAGAATGGAGTCGTCCTGACCAACGGGGCCACCATCACCGGCGACAAGGCCGTCGCCTGGGTGACTGGCGCTTCCGCCGGCGCGGAAGTGAACGAGTCCCTGACGAACACCGCCTACGACGACGCCGTGGACGTCGACATCAAATACACGAAGTCCCAGTTCGAAGCCGCGATCAAGGCCGGCGAGTTCGTATTCTATGCCGACTACGGGAAGGCCCGTGTCCTGACGGACATCAACAGCCTGACCACCATCGGCCAGAATATGTCTTCCGACTGGGTGTCGAACCGCGTCGTCCGCGTCATGGACGGATGGGCGAACGACGTCGCCCGTATCTTCGGCGAGTCCTATATCGGCCTGGTGACGAACAGCGACACCGGCCGCCAGCTTTTCAAGGCTGACCTGGTGTCCCTGGCCCTTCAGTATCAGTCGATCGACGCGATCAGTAACTTCAAGTCCGACGACATCACCGTTCAGCAGGGCGACGGCAAACGCGACGTCGCTGTCGACTGCGCCCTTCAGCCGAACGACAGCATGGAAAAGCTTTATATGACCGTCGTCGTGAACTGACGAAAGGAGTGACCCAGAATGAAGACTTTGAACGCACCTGATACCATTTCCGGCAAGGCCGGCCGTGCCTACGCGAAGATCAACGGCAACAACGAAGAACTGTTCTTCGCGAAGACCATCGAAGCCACCGTCGAGAAGAGCAAGTCCGAAGTGAAGGCGATCGGGAAGCGCATGACGGGCCATAAGACCACCGGCGCCAACGGGACCGGCTCCATGACCCTTTACTACATGACGCCCCTGTTCCGCGAACTGATCCGCCAGTGGAAGGAAACCGGCGTGGACGTCTACTTCGACATGGTCGTCGAGAACGACGACGAAGAATCCGCCGCCGGCAAGCAGACGACCCTTCTGATCGGCTGTAACCTGGATTCCGTGATCCTGGCGAAGCTGGACGGCGACAGCGACGACGCCCTGGACGAAGACGCGGACTTCACCTTTGAGGACTTCGACATTCTGAAGGCCTTCAATAAGATTTAACCACCACCATTCAGAAGGAGGACTTACAAATGGGTAAACTTCAGGAATTTCTTATGCAGAGCGAAGAGCGCGCACAGGTGACGGCGGAAGTCGCGATCAGCGGCTTCCCCGTCCCCTTCACCGTCAAGTCGATCACAGAGGGCGAAAACAAGGCCCTTCGGAAGACCTGTCAGAAGGTGAACTTCGACAAGAAGACCCACCAGAAGACCACGGAAACCGATATGGACCTTTACAATAACCGCCTTGTGATCGCCTGTTGCGTGGACCCGAACTTCAAGGACGCCGACCTTCAGGCGAAGTATGGCGTCATGGGCGCCGAAGCCCTGATCGACGTCCTTCTGAAGCCTGGACAGTTCGTCGACCTTCTGGTCGCGATCCAGGACGTCAACGGCTTCACCGACGACGTGAACGACCTTCGCGAAGAAGCAAAAAACTGATCACCGGTGGAGAGCGTGAGGAAGACGCGGACGGAGAAGCCGTCTATGCGCACTACGCCCTTCACCGGCTGAAAATCCTACCTGGCGCGCTGATGGCCCTTCCCCTTCGGGAACGGGCCTTCATTTATGCTTCCATCGACCTTCAGGTCGAGAAAGAGAAGAAGGAGCAGAAACGGGCCGCGGCGCGGCGGGGGAAGAAAGGACGGTGATGAACCGTGCCTGGTGTTTCGACACCTATGACGATCCGCGACGGTATGTCCGCGAAGCTGAAGCGGATCACGTCCGCCTTTCAAAAAATGGAGCGCGCCGCCAGGTCTGCGGACAAGGCCACCCAGGCCGTGAACCCTGGCCGGACACTGGAAAACAGCGCGTCTTTGATTGACCGCGCCAGAAAGCGCCTGGACGCCTTTATCAACAGGCAGAGGGACGCCGGCAGGGGGGCGGAAGAAGTATCTGACGCCTGGTCCCGAACGGAAGGCCTGATCAGGAAGGCCCTGGCGGTCTTTTCGGTCGCCGCCGTCAAGGGCCAGATTCAAAAGGCCCTGGAAGAGTTTTCGAACCAGTACAACGCCGAAGTCCAACTGGGCGTCGTTATGAAGAACGCCGGCATGGACCAGAAAGCCTTCGACGCGATCCGCGACAGGGCGTCCGAACTGGAATCGAAGACCACCTTCGGCGGTGACACCTTCGTCGCCGGCGCGGCCGAACTGGGAACCTATCTGAAGGACCCCGAAGCCCTTTCCGCGGCTATGGGGACCCTTGCCAACTACGCCGCCGGCATGGGCGGCCCGTCTGTGGACCAAAGCCAGATGGTCGAATATGCAACCCAGCTTGGCAAGGCCTTAGATGGCACCTATGACGGCCTGAAGAAGAAGGGCTTCGAGTTATCCGAAGCCCAGCAGAAGATCATAGAAACCGGAACCGACATGGAAAAGGTCGCTGTGATCAACGACGTGATCAATCAGTCCTGGAAGGGACTGGCCGAGTCCTACGCCAACACCCCCACCGGCAAGATCGAGCGGTTCAAGAACAAGATCGGCCAACTGTACGAAGCTGCCGGCCAGAAGCTGGTCGGCGGCGTCATGCGCCTTCTGACGGCGGTGACGAACCTTCTGGACACCCTTCAGAACACCGGCGCCCTGGACGGCGTCTGTGTCGTCCTGAACGTGATCATGGGCCTTCTGGGCTATGCGGCGACCGCCGTGTCCTGGATCGCCCAGGTGGTCGTCGACAACTGGCCCACCGTGTCCGCTATCCTGACGGCAATCGCGATCGTTCTTCTTCCGGCCATGATCTCCCGCCTGTGGGCTACCGTGGCGCCTGTCCTGGCCCAGGCCGCGGCCTGGGCGCTTGCAAATGCGCCGCTTATTATGATGATCGCCCTGGTCGCCCTTCTGATCTCCGCCGCAATGGACGCCGGCGTCACCATTGAAGACGTCGTGGGCTTCGTGGGCGGCCTTCTGGGCGGCCTGTATGCCTTCGGCTACAACCTGATCGCCGACATTTGGAACTTCATCGCCACATTTGCGGAGTTCTTCGCGAACGTCTTCGTCGATCCGATCGGTTCCATTGAACGCCTGTTCCTGGGACTGGCGGATTCCGTCCTGGGCGTCCTGGAAACCATAGCGAACGCGATCGACGCGGTCTTCGGGTCGAGCCTGTCGGACGCCGTCGGCAACTGGCGAAGCGGCCTTCAGGCGAAGATCGAAGCCAGCTATGGAGAAAACGCCGTCCGCTATGACCGTATGGAGAAGATCGACACGGCCAGCAGGGCGGCCGCCTGGTCCACCGGCGCGAAGGGAATCGCGAACAACCTTTCCCAGATCACCGGCAAACTGGACAGCCTGACTTCTTCCTGGGACGTGTCCCGCTCCACCGGCACGATCAACGGCGGGGACCTGGACAGCGTCGGTTCCGTCGGCAAGATCGACAGCGACGTCAATATCGCCGACGAAGACCTGAAGTTCCTTCGCGACGTGGCCGAAATGCGCTATGTCCAGAACTTCGTCACCCTGACCCCGACCGTCGCGATGGACGCCCAGATCAGCGAACGCGTGGACCTGGACGACGTCGTCAGCGCGATCGAACGGAAGCTGGAAGGTGAGTTCATCGCCGCCGCGGAAGGAGTGTATAACTAATGAGCCGATACAGAATGACCCTGATCGCGGGGGGACGGGAAATCAACATTCCCGTCCTTCCCGCTTCCCTGAAGGTGTCTTCCCCTGGCAAGAACGAACGGACGACCGTCCTTGAACTGGGCGAAGTCCTGATCCTTCGGAAGAAGGGGCTTCGGACCATCGAATGGGACAGCTTCTTCCCGAAGTCCAGCGCCCCCTATACCACGGGCCAGGTCCGGAACCCGACCGCCATTATCCAGGCGATCCAGTCCGCCAGGGACGGCCGGACACCCCTTCGCTTCCTGATCACCGGGACGGACCTGGACATGAACGTCAAAATGGGCGTGGAGTCCTTCGAGTACGAAGAGCGGTCCGGCGAACTGGGGGACTTCTACTATTCGATCAAGCTGTATGAATGGCGGGACTATTCCGCGAAGCGGATCACCCTCCCCGCCCAGAAGTCGGAGCCGGCGAAGGCCCAGGAACCGACCAGGGCCGGCCAGCCGGCCAGCAAACCGAAAACCTACACCGTGAAGTCTGGGGACTGCCTGTGGAACATCGCGAAGGCGCTGTACGGCAACGGGGCGGACTACACGAAAATCTATAACGCCAACAAGGGGACGATCGGGAAAAATCCGAACCTGATCTACCCTGGACAGACGTTCACGATCCCCTGATATGGCTATCTCTATTCTTTACCAGAACAACGTGACCGGCGCCGCGCATGACGTGACGACGCTGATCACGGCGGCAAAGTGGACGACGAAAAGGTCCGGTTCCCCCGCTTCCCTGACCGTGACCGCGATCGTCGACGACGCCGTGGCGTGGAACCCTGGCGGGATTCTGGTCCTGAAGAACGGTTCCACGGGCCTTTTTTATGGCTACGTCGTGAAGATCAGCCAGAGCGAAAAGGACCAGGTCCAGATCACAGCCTACGATCAGACCTGGTATTTGAAGAAAAACAAGGAAACCTATGTCTTCACCGGCAAGCGCGCCGACCAGATCGTGAAGCAGATCGCCGAAGACTTCAAGCTGAAGACCGGTACCCTGGCGAACACCGGCTACGCGATCCCCTCCATGATTGAGGACGGCCAGACGCTTTTCGACACCGCCCTGAAGGCAATCGACCTGACCCTGATCAACACGGGGAAAATGTTCGTCCTGTGGGACGACTTCGGTTCCCTGGCGATCACGGACGTCGAAACGGCGAAGCTGGACCTGTTCGTGGGCGACGGGAGCCTTGCCACCGGCTACACCTACGACCAGGACATAGATTCCGACACCTACAACAAAATCAAGCTGGTCAAGGACAATAAGACCACCGGCAAACGTGACGTCTACATCTACCAGGATTCGAAGAACATGACTCTGTGGGGAATCCTTCAGGACTATGAAACGGTCGACGAAAGCATGAACGAAGCCCAGATCAAAGAGCGGGGCGCGAAAATGCTGGAACTTTACAACCGGCCGTCGCGGTCCTTCAGCCTGAACGCGATCGCGGACCTGTCCGTCCGTGCCGGCCGCGTCCTGTATATCGGGATCGGCGCCGTGGGCGTGAAGTCCTTCTTCCTGGTCGAGGAAGCCACGCATGACCTGTTGAAGGAAACAATGACACTGAAATTGAAGGTGGTGTGACATGGGCCTTTTAGACACGATGAAGAAAGTCGCGGAGAACACCAACGCCGCCGGCGCGCCGACGGCCTGGTTCTTCGGGAAGGTGACGAAGACGTCGCCCCTGACGATCCGCGTGGATAACCGCTTCGACATATCCGGCGAAGCAATCGTCGTTCCGAAGGAACTTCAGGCCGGCTACTACCCCACACACTACCACACCGGCATGAAGGGCGGCCCTTCCACCGAAGAGAAGGGCGGCGGGAGCGGCGAAGCGGCCTTCGCTTCCCATTCCCACGTCCTGAAGAGCAACTACCAAACCAACACCGACAAAACGTCGGAATACTATTACGGACTGGCCGACGGCGACAAGGTGATCCTTCTTCGGAACCAGGGCGGACAGGCCTTTCTTGTCCTGGGGAGGGTGTGACCTATGATTCCTAACGCGACCACCGTGAAGATCGGCGAAGACCTGGAAGTCCAGACCGCCGCCGAAGCCACTTCGCGGACCTACAAGATCGACTTCGACGCCGGCCGCGTCGGCGGCTTCTGCGATGAAACGGAAGCCATGAAGCAAGCGATCTATAAAATCCTTCAGACGGAGCGGTTCGCCTACCTGATCTATTCCTGGAACTATGGAATTGAACTGGACGCAGTCGTCGGGAAAAGCTATCATGTGTTTGCAAGCGAAATCAAGCGCGTTATCACGGAAGCCATTCTGGCGGACAGCCGGATCACTGACGTCACCGACTTTGAAGTGTCCCAGATCGACAAGCGGACGGCGACCGTGAAGTTCACAGCCGAAACCATCTTCGGCGAAATCCCTATCGAAAGAGAGGTCGGCGACAATGCTGTATGAAAATATGACCTTCGAAAACATCATGGACCGGTGCCTTTCCCGCGTGGCCGCTTCCATCGACAAGCGGGAAGGTTCGGTCGTCTACGACGCGATCGCGCCTGCGGCCGCCGAACTGGCGATCATGTATATCGAACTGGCCTACCTTCTGGACCGTGCCTTCCCCGACACAGAGGAAGGCGACGACCTGACCATGAAGTGTCAGGAACGAAGCGTCTTCCGAACGCCGGCCACGGCCGCGGTCCGGAAGGGCTACTTCGAGGGCGGGGACGGCGGGGCGATGGACGTCCCGATCGGGTCCCGCTATTCCGGCGACGCCCTGAACTACGTCGTGACAGAGAAGATCGCCACCGGCCAGTTCAAACTTCTGTGTGAAACGGCCGGAGCCGCCGGCAACCAGTACCAGGGGAACCTTTTCCCGATCGACTATGTGGAAGGCCTGGGCGCGGCGCGTCTGGCCGACATTCTGATCAACGGCGAAGACGAAGAGAGCGACGCCAACCTTCTGGCCCGATATAAGGAAAGCCTGGAATCCCAGGCATACGGCGGCAATATCGCCGACTACCGGACGAAGGTCGAACTGCTTCAGGGCGTGGGCGCCGTGAAGGTGTTCCCCGTCTGGAACGGCGGCGGGACCGTGAAGATCGTCTTCGTGAACAGCGACTGGGGCGTCCCGTCTTCGACCCTGGTCGACACCGTCCAGACCGCCGTCGACCCCACACAGAACCAGGGCGAAGGCGTCGGGATCGCGCCGATCGGCCACGTCGTCACCGTCGTCGGCGTCACCGGAACGGCGATCAGCGTGTCCTTCAAGCTGACCTTCGCCACCGGCTACACCTGGGACACCGTGAAGACCGCCGTCACGAAGGCAATCCAGGACTACTTCGTGGCCCTGGCGAAGGACTGGGCGAACCAGTCGGGGATCACCGTCCGCGTGTCCCAGGTGGAAACGAAGGTCCTGTCCGTGGACGGCGTGATCGACATCACGGGGACGACGATCAACGGCGGAACCCAGAATATCGTCCTGGCGTCCGACGCGATCCCCGTCATGGGAGGGATCACGAATGAAACTTAAAGACTACTGGCCGCGCTGTCTTCAGGACTTGGTCGAGTTCCAGCAGATCGCCAACGCGGAACAGCCGGAGTTCGAAACGGCCCTGGACGACGTCAGAACGGCCGCTGACGACTTCTTCCTGGCGACCCTATCCGAATATGGGTGTCAACGCTGGGAAGCCATCATGGGCCTTCACGCGGCCGACGGTGACACCCTGGAAGCGCGCCGCGAACGGATTCTGATCAAATACCTTGACCAGCTTCCCTATACATACAGGACCCTTCTGAAGTACTTGAAGACCATCACGGACGACTTCACCGTCACCCTGGACGAAAACGCCTATGACCTGTTCATTCGAATCCGCCTGGAAGGCTATTCCCAGCGGGACGCCCTGATCGTCACCCTGGGCCAGATGATCCCCGCGAACCTGGTCCTTCGACTGACGGCGGACATTCCGCAGAAGGACGAACCGGCCCAGGCGGCGGCCTGTTCCGTCATGGTCACTATGAACCGGCACGTCTACACGCCGGCCACATAAGGAGGAAAACCACATGGCAAGATTCAAGTCTATCGTCACGGACGCCGGCGCGGCGGCCCTGACAGCCCTGATCGCGGCTGGAAAGCCGCTGATCCTGACACACGCGGCGGCCGGAAGCGGCGTCGCCACCGTCAGCCCGAACACACTGACGGGGATCGTGACACCGGAGAACGTCGCCGTGAGCCTGGGCGAAAAGGACCTGATCGAGGGCGACCCCGCTATCATGCGGATCCCCGTCCAGGTGACGAACGAAGGCCTGGACGCCCCTGTCTGGATCAGAGAAGTCGCCGTCTACGGGAAGAACATCGACGGCGCGGAAATCATGTTCTGCTATGGCTGGCTGTACGGCGGCGACACCGACAACGTCCTTCCGGCGACGTCCTTTGCAGAAGACGCGGACACCGTCCACGTTCACGACCTGGCCGTCTTCGTGACGAACCAGGAAGCCGCGTCCGTGTCCGTTCAGGTCGCCCCTGGTTCCTACGTCACCCGCGCGCAAATGACCGCCTACGCGGCGCCTCTGTTCCACACCCAGGCCGCGGACACTGTCAACGAAACCACCGGAGAGAACACGGAACAGGTTCAGCGCCGCCAGGACAGAGACATTGAAGCGATCAAGGAACAGTTAAACACCGGCTTCACCGGAACCACCGTGACCCACACCTTCGCCCCCGCACAGCTTACCTACTGGAAGGGCTATGACGGGACCGGAGTTCCCGAAGGGATTCTGGATCAGACACGGAACCGTCTGTATTTATGACCAGGATCGCCGCCACGCCGTCGGAAACCTCTTGCCTTATATCGAACCTGTTCACGGAACTTCGTCCCGTGTGCGGCTTCTGTGAGGGCGACAGCGTGGTTCTTTGCGGCATGACCTACGCCGGCACGGAAGAAGCCGCGGTCCTTCGGGACTACGGCTTCGACTTTACCGGCGACGCCGCTGTGGTCGAGAATATCCGGAATCGAAGGTGTATCAATGGGATCGCGAAGAAACTACCAGCGGAGCCAGCCCAGCAAGGGCGAAAGTCCGCTTCATATACTGCCCGTCGCGGACAAGATGATCCACTTCACCCTGAAGATCACGGATAACGCGACGCGTTTTCCGAAGAAGATCAGATTTTCCGTGACGAACAAAATCCAGGGACACGCCCTGGCAATCTATGACAACCTGGTCGAAGCGAATGAAATCTTTCCCATTATGGACGACCAGGACAAGGCCGACCGCCTGAAGCTTCAGCGCGCCGCGCTGACGGAGTGCAAGAAACTTCTCCACATGATCCAGCTATCGAAGGACCGCGGCTATATCGACAGCGGGACCTTCGACTACTGGACGAAGCTGACGGTCGACGTGAAATGTATGACCGCCCGATGGTATGACGCCGAGCGGAAGACGGGAATCCCCGTGGAGCCGGCCGGCCCGATCCCTGAAGGCTGATCATAATTCATTAGGGAACGATCTGTCACCCCGAACGCCGGCAACGCGAACAACGCGCGCAATGTCAACACGGACGGCAGTCTGAACAACAACAATGCGTAGAACGGCAACAACGGCGTCCGGCCGGATTTGGTGGAAAACGGGACTGATTAGGGCGGAAAGCCTGAAAACAGAGTATCACCAACAAAGGAGATCGTTTCCTTCCGAAGGGCCGCGACAGTCCCTTTGGTAAATACATGATTGACGACGAAAGGCCTTCAACAGCGACGGCCGGACTATCAGCGTCAAGGAGGATTTTTCTATTATGAAAGATCATGGAACGCCCACCCATGACTTCGCGTACGTTACGGACTTCAACAATTTATATCAATCGTTTACAGAAGCGCGCAAAGGGAAACGGTGGAAGTATTCCGTGTGCAAGTATGAAGCGAACGTCCTGGAAAACCTTCTGTTCATTCAGGTCATGCTTCAGCGCCACAAATACCGCCTGTCCCCGTACAACTGCTTCTTCGTGCATGAACCGAAAGAACGGCTGATCATGTATAACAGCTTCCGCGACAAGATCGTTCAGCATTGTTTATGTGAACATGTCCTTGAACCGCTTCTTTCCAAGACATTCATCTATGACAACTACGCGAGTCAGAAGGGCAAAGGGACCCATTTCGGCCTTGACCGACTGAAGGCGTTCATGGCGGCCTACTACCGCAAGAACGGCGCCGGCGGCTGGGTGCTGAAGTGCGACGTCCGCAAGTATTTCTATCGGATCAATCACGACGTTCTGAAGACCCAGCTTCGCCGGCTGATCAAGGACCGCGACGTCCTGTGGCTTCTGGACATGATCATCGGCTCCACGGAGGGACCAGGGATTCCGATCGGGAACCACACTTCACAATGGTTCGCGATCCTCTACCTGTCCGACATGGACCACATGATCAAGGAACGTCTGGGAATCAAGTATTATGGCCGCTACATGGACGACTTCTATTTGATACATGAGGACAGGGCCTATTTGCAGTTCTGCCTTGAAGAAATCCGCCGGTTCCTGGTCCACCTGGGCCTGGAACTGAACCAGAAGACGGCCATATTTCCGTTATCCCAGGGAATCGACTTCCTGGGCTTTCGGACCTACCTGACTGACAGCGGAAAGGTCGTCCGGAAGGTACGCCGTGAGAGCAAGAACCGGATTAGGCGGAAGATCACGAAGTTCCGCCACCTGGTAGACGAAGGCCGTGTCGACTTCGACACGGTCCTTCAGTCTTATAATTCCTGGACCGGCCACGCCGAACACGGCAACAGTTATCACCTGATCAGCGAGATCGACGACCTGTTCTTCAACCTGTTCAGGGAAGAAATGGAGGGAAAACCCTATGGCGAAATCTCTATCCGCTTTACCCGTTGGAAGCGTCGTCAAGTCGGCGAACACAAAGTACAACGGACAGGCGATCAGGTGGATCGTCGGCACACAGGACACGTCCCAGGGCCGAACGGGCCTGGTGACGGAAAAGATGATCACCCTGAAATGCTTCGACGCGAAGGAGCCGAGCAACAGCAACAGTGACCGCCGACTCTACGGAAACAACCGCTATTCCGTTTCCAACATCGACAAGTGGCTGAACAGTGCGGCCGCGTCCTGGTATGCCGCACAGCACGGAGCCGACGCCCCGCCCACGTCCGCGAACTGTTGGAAAGGCTATAACCCCTACGACACCGAAGCCGGCTTCCTGGCGAACTTCGAAGCCGACTTCCGAAACGCGATCCTGGATTCCACGATCCGCGTCGCGAAGAACACCGTCACCGACGGCGGAGGCTACGAAGACATCGTTCGAAAGGTCTTTCTGCTTTCGAACACGAACGTCGGCCTTTCCAATGAAAACGGCGTGGCCGAAGGTTCCTTGTGGTCCTACTTCAATTCCGCGTCGCGACGCCAGTGCTACCCCACGGCGGAAGCCGTCAGCAAGTCCACCTACACTAATTCCAGTCTGTCCGCTTCTCAATATTGGTGGTGGTGGTTAAGAACCCCGCACGCCGGCTACGCGATCAGCGCGCGCTTTGTCAGCACGGACGGCAGTCTGAACTACACCGACGCGTACTTCGGCATCAACGGCGTCCGGCCGGCTTTGTATTTGGCATCTTCGAATCTGGTATCTGATACAACCGACACAGACGGCGCTTATATCCTTCTGTGGAACCAGCCGCCCACGACCCCGTCTTCCATCACCTACGGCACCCCCCAGGCGGGGCAGAAGCTGACCCTGTCGACCGGCGGATCGACCGATCCGGAGGGCGACGCCATTTCCTACGTCTGGGAACGGAAGGTGGATTCCGGCGTCTGGACCCAGATCGGGATCACCACCGCGAAGACGATCCAGGACACGGTCCCGTCCAGCGGAACAACCTACTACGCGCGCGTGAAGGCCGTGGACGCGGTCGGGAATGAAACGGCGTATTGCACCGGTTCCGGAAAGACCATTTCCTACAATACCCCGCCCGTGATTAGCGGTTCCGACCAGAACATGGGCGCGAAGACTGACCCATTCACCTACAAATACACCGTCACCGACGCCCAGTCCGCCACCCAGACCCTGACCGTGGCGGAAACCCTGACCAACGGAACGGAAACCATCACCCTTCGCACCTACACGGCCACGGCCGGCGCCCAGAACACCGCCGACATGTCTTCCGTCTGGATCAGGCTGATCGCGGGGACCCACGTCCTGAAGGTCACCGCTTCCGACGGCAACGGCGGAACGGCCGTCCGCAACATCACCTTCAGCCGCACAGTCACCAGGATCGCCGCGGCCCGCGCCTTCAACACCGACGCGAAGGTCACGAAGGTCTTCGTTTCCCTGTACCCGTCCGACCGTCCGGCCGGCTCCACGCTCCACCTGGAAGTGACGAACAACCCGTTCGACACGAACCCCGTCTGGGAGGACATCACGGAGAAGGCGAACCGCCTGGCCCACACCTTCGCGAACAGCACCGTCGCAAATGGCTACGGCCTGGGCTATCGGTTCTATCTGCTGAAGGGAACGGAGGAAATCGAGATCACCCAGGCGACGATCCGTTTCGCCTGATGGAAGGAGGGAAGCAAAATGTCTTTCAACTCGCACGACTGCGAAACCGTCAGCATGAAGGAAGCCCAGGAACAGGAAAAGAACAACCCTGTCACCCAGATCGCGGCGGCGGCGTCCATCGCCTTCGTGGTCCTGGCGGAGGGCGGCCAGATCGACGACGTCACCTCCACGGAGAACGTCGAGCAGTTCGCCCCCTGGGCCTACCCGATCGCCTACAAAAAGGGCAATATCCGCCGCTACGGTTCCGACCTGTACCGGTGCAACCAGGACCACACTTCGCAAGCCGACTGGACCCCCGCGGCCGCCGCGTCCCTGTGGTCGAAGATCGGCGACCCGACGGAGGAATGGCCGGAATGGTCCCAGCCGGTCGGCGCCCATGACGCCTATAACGCCGGCGCGAAGGTGTCCCATAACGGGAAACACTGGACGTCCGACGTCGCGTCGAACGTCTGGGAACCTGGCGTCTACGGTTGGACGGAGGTGACGGCATGACCGAAGGGATCATCATCGCCGTTCTTTCTATGGTCGGCACGTTGGCCGGTGCCTACCTGGCGAACCGGAAAAGGTCCGCCCTGATTGCCTATCGCCTGGAAAAGCTGGAAGAGAAGGTCGACAAGCATAATTCCGTGATCGAACGGACCTTCAAGCTGGAAGAACAGGCCGCCCTTATCGAAGAGCGGATCAAGGTCGCGAACCACCGGATCGAAGACCTTGAAAAGGCGCAGTAAACCCCGCCGCGAGTTCTCCAAAATCATCATTTGCACCGTGGGGGCCGTCACGATCTTCGTGACGGCCTTCACCTGTGTCATGGTGTGGAGGACCAGCAACACGGACGCCCTGGCCTACCTGATACCGGCCATCTTCGGGGAAGCCGCCACGGCGACCGGATTCTATTACAGCAAGGCAAAAACAGAAAACAGGATCAAGCTTCGCCGGCAATACGGCGACTTGGTCGACAAGGAGGAATGAACCTATGTTTGAAATCATCATCGGGAACCTGGTCAAGATCGGCTATGCTATGGCGATCTTCCTGTGTGCCTTCCTGGCGAACGTCGTGTTCTCCCTGTGGTACAACATCAAGATCAACTGCGAACCCTTCAGCCGCGAAAAGCTGGCGACCGGCGGACTGAAGGCGCTGACGTTCATCGTCGGCCTGACCCTTTTGTGTATCGCCATCACCACCCTTCCGATCTTCGCGACTGAAGTCGGCTGGACGATCCCTGACGAATACGCGGAACTGTTCGCCGATCTGATCATCATCGGTGCGGTTCTTCTGGTCGCCTGTAAGTACATCAAGGAAGCCTTCACAAAGTTCGTCGCGATCCTGAACACGCCGGCGGACACCGTACCCGCAAAGGAGGAAAAAGAGCATGAGCAACAGCCCGTTAGTGACGTATTCCAGGATCAGCCCGAACCGGACCAGCCCCAGGAATCATAAGATCGACACCATCACGATTCATTGTATTGTCGGACAATGGACGGCGAAGCAAGGCTGTGACTACTTCGCCACCACCGGCCGCGAGTGTTCCGCGAACTACGTCGTCGGGAAGGACGGTTCGATCGGCCTGTCCGTGGAGGAACAGGACCGGTCCTGGTGCAGTTCGTCCCGCTCCAACGACCACCGCGCGATCACGATCGAAGTCGCGTCCGACGCGAAGCACCCCTACAAGGTGACGGACCAGGCACTGGCCGCCCTGATCGACCTTCTGGTGGATATTTGCCGCCGGAATGGGATCAAGGCCCTTCTGTGGAAGGGCGACAAGTCCCTGATCGGCCAGGTGGACAAGCAGAACATGACCGTTCACCGGTGGTTCGCGAACAAGGCCTGTCCTGGTGACTATCTCTATAACCTCCACCCCCAGATCGCGGCCCAGGTGAACGAACGCCTGGGCGCGGCCGCGCCGGCGGAGCCGGAGAAGAAGCCCAGCCAGACGCCCAGCGGAGCCACCTTCACCCCCTACCTGGTGCGGATCACGGCTTCCGTCCTGAATATCCGAAAAGGCCCTGGCACGTCCTACGCTGTCACCGGCCAGATCAAGGACCGCGGCGTCTATACCATCGTCGAGCAGAAGGGGAACTGGGGCCGCCTGAAGTCCGGCGCCGGCTGGATCAGTCTGTCCTACACGAAGAAGGTCTGACTATGGGAATGAAGCTGGACGGTCTGGCGAACTTCGGAAAGGCCATGGTCGCCCTTCAGGCCGACCTTCCGGAGATCATGGACCACCTGGCGGTCGGCGAAGGCCGCTTCGCCCGTGACCAGGCAAGGAAGATTTGCACAGAAGAAAACATCATCAATACCGGCGACTATCGCCGGAACTTCAAGAGCAGTTCGAAGGCGATCCGAACCGGAACAGCCTACAAGATCGACGTCTTCAACAACCTGAACTACGCGAAGCCCCTGGAATATGGCTTCCGCGGCCACTTCGTCCCTGGACATTGGGACGGGAAGTCGTTCGTCTACAAGCCGAAGGACCCGCAAGGGGGAATGTTCGTCCATTCCCTGATTCCTGGTCACTACACCCTGGAACGGGCCGTCAACGCCACGAAGCGCACCCAGAACGCGCGCCTTCAGCGCCGCTTCGAACAGGAACTGAAGAAGCGTGGCTACATGAAGTATTTCAAATAGAAAGACGCCCAGGGGACGAACCCCTGGGCGTTTTTTCGTTTTCAGAATATCGCGAGTTTGATTGCCTTGAACCGTGTGTCGTCCAGTTCCAGAAGGGACCGCTTTCCGTCCTTGAACTGGACCGCCACCACATGGACCCCCTTCGTCTTCGCGGTGGCGGCCGCCACGACGCCCAGGGGACCCAGAAGCAGAGCGCCAGCGGCACCGCGCGCCACGGCGGAACCCATGCTTTTCTGGGATTCTTCGTCCACGACTTCGATCTGGTCGATCGTGGAACTGTCCAGCTTCAGATTTTTCATCAGGCCGACGTTCAAAACCGCCTTCCCGCCTTGCATAATGACCGCTTTGTGTTTGTAGTCGCCTTCCAGGACCCAGTTCTTCGCACCCATGCCAGAACCTCCCTTTGATATTTACCCCGAAGTTATGGGATATTACCATAAGAATATCGGAATCTTATGCTAAAGTCAATTAGAATATGGGATATTACCATAACTGGAGGATCAGGCGTGAAGAAGTTCGACTACAACGGCCGGAAGAATATCTGTGGAAATCGCGTCCGTTGCCTTCGGACGGCGCGGCGATGGTCCCAGGCGGCCCTTGCCGCCAAAATGCAGACCCAGGACGTGATCATGGAACAGGACGTCGTCAGCAAGATCGAATCCGGCGACCGCCTGGTCACGGACTACGAAGTCCGCGCCTTTGCGGCGGTCTTCGGCGTTGCCTTTGAAAACCTGATCGAAGACGAAGAATGACCGGCCTTCCGGACCAGAACCGGAGGGCCGTTTTTTCTGCTTGACAACATACTACCGGTAGTATATAATACGCACCAAAAGGAAGGTGATTCACAATGTCAAAGGCGCAGACAGCCGCAAACAAACGCTATAACCTGAAGGCGTATGACAGAATCGAAATAACGGTCCCGAAGGGAAACAGGGAGATCATCGCCCAGGCCGCGGCGGCGGCCGGAACGAGCGTGAACGCCTTCATCAAGGAAGCGATCGACGCCCAGATCGCAAAGTCGAGCGCGTGACCTGAAAGGCCCTGTCCGAAAGGACGGGGCCTTTTATTCTACCGAACGGAGGAAAACACCATGAAGCGTCGCAGATTCAAGCAGTTAACCAGGACGGACCGCCTGAACATCGAAAAGTATATGCGCCAGGGCATGACAAAACAGGCCATCGCCGACGCCCTGGGTGTCAGCCTTCGGACGGTCTATTATGAACTGAAGCGGGGCCAGTATGTCCACACTAATTCCGACCTGACGGAGGAAATCCGTTATAGCTGTGACGTCGCCGAAGCGGTCAAGAAGTACAACGGCACGAATAAAGGCCCCCAGTTAAAGATCGGCAACGATCACGAACTGGCGGCCTATATTGAACATCGGATCGCCGGCGACGGATATTCGCCGGCGGCGGTCCTGGGTGAAATCCAGGTCCAGGGCCTGAAGTTCAAAACGTCGATCTGTAAGTCGACCCTGTATTCCTATATCCGGAAGGGTGTCTTCCTGTCGCTTGAAATGCGCGACCTTCCCCGTCACGGCAAGAAGAAGCGCGGCTACACCCGCACCCACAAGAAGGGCGCCAGAGCGTCCGCCGGAACCAGCATTGAACACCGGCCGGAGGAAGTGAACGCCAGGACGACCGTCGGTCATTGGGAAATGGACTCCGTCCTGGGAAAGAAGAAGACGAAGCCGGCCCTTCTGGTCCTGTCTGAACGACTGTCCAGGAAGGAACTGATCATCAAGGTCCAGGATCACACCGCCGCCAGCGTAGTTCGCGCCCTGGACCGCCTGGAACGGAAGATGGGATCGCCGGCCTTCCGTGCCACCTTCAAGTCGATAACCGTCGACAATGGTTCCGAGTTTGCCGACGTCGACGGCATGGAACGAAGCTGTCGCCGGAATGGGCCGCGGACGAAGGTCTACTACTGCCACCCCTATTCTTCCTGGGAACGCGGGACCAACGAAAACACGAACGGCCTGATCCGCCGCTGGTTCCCGAAGGGGACGGACTTCAGCAAAGTCAGCGTCCAGGAAATCCAGAAGGTCGAAGACTGGCTGAACGCCTATCCCCGCGAAATCCTGGGCTTCCTATCTGCTGACGCGGTCTTCTCCACCGCCTTCGCGGCCTGTGTCTGAAACTTTTTTATCTTTTTTGCAAAAATATGTTGACTTTTGCGAAAATTTTTCCTGCCAATAAAAAATGGGCGGCTTTCGCCGCCCAAAGATGGCATTTTCAGTTGGGAAGGGTCAGGTCGCCCTCCTTGATCCAGCCCAGCTTCCGGCAGACCTGGCAGAAAACCCAGGACAGCAGGGCGGGCAGGACAAAGCAGATGAGAAGCATTCCCAGCCAATCAAAGGAGGTGGGGGCGATAGCCACAGCGCCCTTGGCCAGGGCATCCTCACTGGGGGCAAGCCAGCCGGTCCACACCCCGATGGGCCCGCACAGGCCGCAGGTGCCCATACCGGAGTTGATGGCCGCCCCATTCATCTCCAGACCAAAGATGCAGGTGGCGATGGGGCCGGTGATGGCGGAGGCCAGGGTGGCGGGAATCCAGATCCGGGGATTGCGGACGATGTTGGGCATTTGGAGCATGGAGGTGCCCAGCCCCTGGCTCACCAGGCCGCCCCAGCGGTTTTCCCGGAAGGACATCACCGCAAAGCCCACCATCTGGGCGCAGCACCCGGCCACGGCAGCCCCCCCGGCCAGGCCGGTGAGCTTCAGCACCGAACAGATGGCGGCGGAGGAGATGGGCAGGGTGAGGGCCACGCCCACCAGTACGGAGACGGCGATGCCCATCCAGAAGGGCTGGAGCTTGGTGGCCCGGTCGATCATGTCCCCAAAGGCGGAGGCGCCCGCCCCAATGGGAGGTGCGATGAGTTTGGCCAGGGCTACACCGATAAGAATGGTCACGCCGGGAGTGACCAGAATGTCGATCTTAGTCTCTTTGGACACCGCCTTGCCGCACTCCGCGGCAATGATGGCGATGATGAGTACCGCCAGCGGTCCGCCTGCGCCGCCCTCGGCATTGGCGGCCCAGCCCACGGCGGCCAGGGAGAAGAGGACCATGGGGTCGGCCTTCAGGGCATAGCCGATGGCCACCGCCATGGCGGGACCGGAGACAGCCATGGCATAGGTGCCGATGTCAATGAGATACTGGACGGACAGCTGCTGCCCCAGGGTCTTGATGATGGTGCCGATGAGCAGGGAGCAGAACAAGCCCTGGGCCATGGCTCCCAAAGCATCGATGCCGTAGCGCTTGGCGGAAATCTCAATGTTTTTCCGCTTGAAAAATTCGTTCATAGGATCACCTTTACCACACAAAACTAAATAGACTGTACAGGTGTCAAGACAGTCACAGGGCTTATTATAACCGAAGAACAAAATTTGTCAAGAACGCAAAAAAACCGCCTCCGGCTTATGCCGGAGGCGGTGGAAGGGTTATGTCCGGTTCCACTTGGAGAAATCGGTCAGGCACAGGTCCAGATCCACATTTCCTTCGATGCCCGGCACAGAGCCGGTGCTGGAATACTGCCACATGTCATAGTGGTAGCGGAAGCTGGTGGGCTCCCGGTCCTTGGTGTAGTGGGCCAGCCAGAAGGGGTAGTTCTGCAGATACTCCAGCTGGATGCCCCCCGCGTACACCTTGGAGGGGCTGCCGTAAGTCATGGGCAGGTAGCCGGCATCCTCAATGATCTTGCAGAAGGCCAGGGCACACTTTGTCACCGTCTCGCCGTCGGTGTCCTTGGTGCGGGAATCCTCATCGTTGACGCTCTCCCAGTCAAAGACCACAGGGTAGGTGATGTCGTAATCCTTGATCCATTCCAGCAGCAGATAGGCCTCCTGCTGGGCCTCCTCCACGGTGACGGCCTGGGAGAAGAAGTAGACGCCCACCTCCAGGCCGTTGGCCAGGGCCTGCTGCATGTTACAGTCAAAATAGGCGTCCTTGTTGAGGGTGGGGTTATAGTAGCCCCGGTAGCCTGCACGAATCATGGCAAAGTCCACCCCGGAGGCGGCCACCTGGGCCCAGTCGATCTGCTTTTGGTGGGAGGAGACGTCCACGCCGATGAAGCTGGAAGCGTCGCCGCGGTAGGTGAGGTACCTGCCGTTGGAGACAAAAGCGGAGTTATCGTAGGTGTTGGGAGCGATGGGGCTGGTCTCGGGGTCCGGGTCGGGGATATGGATGAACAGCCGGTCGTAGGTGCGCAGAATGGCGGCACCCTCGGCCCGTGTGGTATAGCCGGCGTAGTCAAAGGAGCCGTCCTCCTTGCCGCTCATCAGGCCCACATACCACACCCATTCCACTGCGTTGATGGCCCAGCGGGAGACCTGCTTCAAATCGGTAAAGGGGGCGGCCGCCTGGGAGAGCTTTCTTCCCTGGGCCTGCCAGAAAATGGCGGCAATCTGTTCCCGTGTGATGGGGGTGTCGGGGCCAAAGGTGCCGTCGTCATAGCCGCCGATGATCCCCTCCTGGTACGCCCAGAGAATGGCGTCGGCATAGGGAGAAGCGGGGTCTACATCGGAGAAGGGATATTCGGCGGTGGGGGCGTCCTCTTCGTCCACCTGCTCAGAGCCGCTGTCGTAATCTTTCCCTTCCAGGGTGACCTCCGGCTCGTCCGCCAGGCGGTAGAGGGCCTCGGCCAGAACACCACGGGTCATCAGCTCGTTGGGAGCAAAGGAGGTGGAGGATACGCCGTCCATAATCTGGTGGCTCCAGCAATATTCCACCGCATCTTCATACCAGGACCCGTCCGCCACATCCTCGTAGGGCATTCCGGCGGCCAGGGCCATTGGGGTGGTCAGGATCAAAGCGGCGGCCAAAACGGCGGCCAGGAGGGCGCGCGGCCCCCGGAAGGGTAAGTTCATAGTGCGAGTCCTTTCTATGTCGGTCAGTTAGATGGTGCTTCTCCAGTATAACACTTTATGGAAACCAAACTCAACCGTTTTTTCCTGGAAAATACAAAAAAAGACAAGCCCCCAAACTCCAGATTTCTTCGGAATTCGGGGGCGGAGGCTAAGAGAGAAGCTCCAGGGCGGCGGAGAGCTTTTGCCGGTAGGCGTTGACCGCCTCTTTGGGGGCGGTGATGGTGAGGCTCCCGTCCAGACCCATGAGCCAGCCGAAAAACTGAGGACTGATGACCACAGGGAGGGTAACGGTGAAGTATTCCTCCCCATCGGGGACCAGGATGACATCCTGGCCAAACCGGTCCCACACAAGGCCCGCTTTATCCCGGCGGCCCCGGAGGGTGACCTTCCACTCCGGACCGCTGTACATGCCGAAGTGTTTTTGGCCGTACTGGGCAAGCTGAAAGTCCGGGTACTGGTCCTTGCCCTCCCGGTTCAGGCAGGTAACGGCGATCTCGGTCATTTTGTCCACCCGGTAGTGGCGCATGTCCCGGTTGGCGTGGTCAAAGGCCACCAGATAGTAGTTTTCACTGTTCCAGATGAGCCCATAGGGGGAGACCACATAGCGCTTTCCCTCCCGGCGAAAGACCTTCTGCCGGGTGATGTCATAGTCAAAATATTTAAAGGTGATGGCCCTTTGGGCGGCAATGGCGGTGTGGAGCTTGTCCACATTATAATAGATGCTCTCGTTCATGACCTTGATCCGCCCGGAGACATAGACCTGGCGCTGAAGCTGGCCCGCCTGATGGATGCTGGCCAGGGACTCCAGCTTGCGGATGAGCGCGTCACTCTTTTTCTGGGTGATGAAGCGGGAGGACTGGACTGCGTCCATGAGAAGTTTTACCTCGGGGAGCTCAAAGTCCCGGCTGCCGATGAACCAACCGGGGGTTTTGCCCTTCCGGCACTGCACATCCAGGCCGAACAGCCGCAAAGCCTCCAGGTCGTCATAGATGCTCTTGCGTTCGGCCTTGATGTCCTCCCGTGCCAGGGCCTCAATGATCTGGGCCACGGTAAGGGGGTGATCCTCGTCCGTCTGCCGAAGGAGCATGCGGGCCAGGTGGAGCAGCTTTGTTTTTTGGTTGGAGCTTTTTGCCATAAAACCTTCCTCCTTTTCCCATTTCCTTCAGCTTAGCAGGAGAGCTGTCCCATAAACTGTACTTTTATTTCCAGTCCGCCCAGACCTCCGGGCAGTAGCCCACGGTGGCCTGCTTTCCGTTGCGGACGATGGGGGTGCGCAGAAGGGTGGGGTCCTCATAGAGCTTTTCCAGCTTTGCCTGGTCCCCAGCCAGGTAGGAGAGAAGAACGGCGTCGGGGTGGCCGGGGTCGATGAGGTTATCCAGCCCCACCGCGTTTTTTACGCTGGTGAGCTCTCCCAGGCTCATGCCGTATTTTTTCACATCCACCGCCTGAAACTTGATCCGGCGCTCTTTAAACCAGCGCTCGGCTTTTTTGGTGTCAAAGCACTTGTTTTTTCCGAAAATCTGAATGTTCATACCGTTTCCTCCACCAGAACAAACCGGGGGCCGGAATAACCGTCACGCTGCACATGCTCGCTCCACATAGCGGCCGGGCGGACCCACAGGCCGCCTTCGCCGTACAGGGCCCGGTAGACCACCATAGGTTCCTGCGTTTCCGAGTGGAGGGCCGTGCCCAGCACCTCATATTCTCCGCCCTTAAAGTGGCGGTAGCGTCCGGGACGGATGTCCATAACCATTCCTCCTGAGGCAGTTCTGCACTGTTTTTTGATCAAAGTTGAGAAAAGTATACCATAGTTTGTCCTTCGGAACAAGTGACGCGGCGGGAATGAAGGACCATGTCCGGTGCCATACTATTGAAAAATCAGAAAGGATGGACAACGGCGTGAAGGCAGTGATTATGGCGGGCGGAGAGGGTACGCGGCTTCGGCCTCTGTCCCTGGGCAGACCAAAACCCATGACCCCGCTGTTTGGCAGGCCCGTGATGGAACACATCATCCATCTGCTTCGGGAGCAGGGGATTTGTGAGATCTGCGTGACCCTCTGCTACCAACCCCAGGTGGTGATGGACTACTTTGGAAGCGGAGAGCAGCTGGGGGTACAACTGACGTATTTTGTGGAGGAGAAGCCCCTGGGCACGGCGGGGAGTGTGAAAAACTGCGCCGAGTATCTGGGCAAGGAAGATTTTTTGGTCATCGGCGGGGACTGTGTATGTGATTTGAAGCTGTCCCAGGCGGTGGAGGCCCACCGGAAGAAGGGGGCCCAGGCCACGTTGGTGCTGTACCACCATGAAACGCCTCTGGAATATGGACTGGTGGTCACGGGGCAGGACGGTATGGTGGAGCGGTTTGTGGAAAAGCCCGGCTGGGGGCAGGTGGTCACCGACCAGATCAACACCGGGATCTATATCCTTTCTCCGGAGGTTTTAAACCGAATTCCGGAGGGGAAACCGTGGGATTTCGGCAAGGACCTCTTTCCCGCCATGCTCCGGGAGGGAAAGACCATTGCAGGCTGTCCGCTGGAGGGCTATTGGTGCGACATGGGGGACTGCGGTGCCTATCTGGACTGCGTCCGTGCCGTTTTAGACGGCAAAGCAGGGCTGGAGCTGGGGCTGACCCGGCGGGGTGACCACCTCTGGGCCGCCCAGCCGGTCCCTGCTGGAGTGACGGTGGAGGGCCCCTGCTGGATTGGAGCGGGAGTCAAGCTGGGAACTGGGGCGGTGATCGGCCCCTATACCGTGCTGAGCGACGGAGTCGAAGTAGGGGCCCAGGCCGTGGTCCGGCAAAGCGTGCTGCTGGAGGGAGCCAGTGCCGGAGAGCAGTCTTCCCTTCAAGGGGCGCTGCTGTGCCAAAATGCGGCGGTCCAAAAGCGGGCAGTGCTTCATCAGGGGGCGGTGCTGGGAGAAAACGCCCTGGTGGAGGAGGACGGTGAGCTGTTGGAGCGGGTGCGCCTGTGGCCGGGGCAGTGTGCCCCCGCCGGCTGCCGGCTGGCCCACTCGGTGACCGGGGGTTGCCAAAAGGGAACGCTGCGCTTTGGAGACAGCGGTGTGATCCAGGGCGTGCTGGGGGAGGACCTGGGTCCCGAGGCCCTGGTGACCCTGGGGGGGATCCTGGGGTCAGAGGGAAAGGTGGGCGTGGGCTGCTCCCGTACTCCGGGGGCCCGCATGCTGGCACGGGCGGCAGTAGCGGGAGTGGCCGCCGTGGGCGGCGATGTGGTGACCCACAGCCTGGACAGCCCCGTACAGGGGGCAGGAGCGGGGGTGCTGCTGAAGCTGCCCATTTCGCTGTTTGTGGAGGAGCAGGAGGGCAAGGTCTATCTCCATGTGTTTGACTGCTCCGGCTTACCCCTCACACGGGATGGGGAGCGGAAGATTGAGCAGGCCCTGCTGCGGGAGGAGCTGCATCTGGTGCGCAGCGGCCGGGTGGGGCGCCTGACCCCCAGTGCGCTGACCCCCCAGGAGTGGGGACTGTGGACGGCCCGGCAGGCAGGTCTGCGCCGCCCTGCCCTGCGGCGGCTCACTGTGGCGGTGGGACGGGAGACGGCGGAGGACCGGGCACTGTGTGAGGCGCTGTCTGCCCTGGGGTGTATTCTGGAGGAACAGTGGCGGCCGGGAATTGTGGCCTTTCACGCAGAAAAGGGAGGCTTTCGCCTGAGTGCCCAGGACGAAAAGGGGGCCTTTGTGGACAGTGGACAGCTGCTGACCTTGGCCGCTCTCATTGAGATGGAAAACGGCGCAGGGACGGCGGCGGTACCGGCGGGAGCCAGTGCCGCGGTGGAGCTGGTAGCTGCCGGGTATGGGGGGAAGGTGCTCCGCCTGGACCGGGATGGCGCCCAGGCCCGAGCGCTGTACGCCGCACAGCCCTGGTTCCGGGAGGCCCCGGCGGCAGCGGTGCGCATCTGTTCCCGGATGGGAGTGTCCGGGCAGAAGCTGGAGAGCCTGGTGGCCAAAACCCCCCGCTTTTCCGCCTGGCGGCGGGAAGTTCCCCTTACCTCCGACCGGGGAAGGGTCATGCAGGCCCTGGCCAGAGAACAGAGCCGCCGCTCCGATGGAGACGGGCTCCGGGTGCGTGCAGGCGGGGGCTGGGTGTACCTCACTCCCATGGCCCGGCGCTCCGCTTTGCGGATTCTGGCGGAGGGACCGGATTTGGAACTGGCTGCCGAACTGTGCGACCTGTATGCGGGGCGTGCAGCGGAACTGGACCGGGAAATTTCTGAGCAATGTGCCCAAGAGGGAGACAAGAAGTGACACATTTGTTCTCGAGAAAGCGATAGTATACTTTTGCGGGAAAGTGTGGTATACTAAACTAACAATGATTGGTTTATACGCGAAGGGGCCGGGCAGAAGGCCCGCCCCCGCGTTTAAATATTTTCCGGGCACCAGAACCGTAGAGAACAGGCGGGGACGGACCTGGGCACAAGAGGACAGAGAACACCAGGGCGAAGGGGGCAGCCGCTCCATCCGGCGAGGCAGGGCCGGGAGGGAGGGCAGTCCTTCGTCTTGCCGCTGTGCGATCGGCACAGCGCTTTTGTCATGGGTTTTTCTGTCCAAGTACATCAAAAGGTCCCGGCCGCAAAAACTGCGAGCCAGCGGACAAGGATTGTGAAATGGAAAAATAAGGAGTTATTATGGCAGAAAAACTGAAAATTATCTCTCTGGGCGGTCTCAATGAGATCGGCAAGAACCTCACGGTTTACGAGTACGGCAACGACATTGTGGTGGTAGACTGCGGCATGGGCTTCCCCGATGATGACATGTACGGCATCGACGTGGTCATCCCCGATGTGACCTATCTCATCAAGAACCAGCAGAAGATCCGGGGCATCTTTATTACCCACGGCCATGAGGACCACATCGGGGCCCTGCCCTATGTGCTGCGCTCCATCAAGGCCCCCATCTATGCCACCCGCATGAGCGCGGGGCTCATCAAGCTGAAGCTGGAGGAGCACCGCCTGCTGGACAAGACCAAGCTCATCACCTGTGAGGCCGGAGACGTGGTGAAGGCGGGGCGGTTCTCCGTGGAGTTTATCCATGTGAACCACTCCATTGCCGACGCGGTGGCCTTTGCCATCAAGTGCCCGGCGGGCACCTGCGTGCATACCGGCGACTTTAAGATCGACACCACCCCCATTCAGGGCGGTATGATGGACCTGGCAAGGCTGGGAGAGCTGGGCAAGGAGGGGGTTCTGGCCCTGCTGGCCGACTCCACCAATGTGGAGCGCCCTGGCTATACCCGCAGCGAGCGCAGCGTAGGGGCCTCCTTCGATGCCCTGTTCCGGGGCTGTGAGGAGCGCATCATTGTCACCACCTTCGCTTCCAACGTAGACCGGATCCAGCAGATCATCGATGTGGCCGCCCGGTATGGGCGGAAGGTGGCCGTCACCGGCCGGAGCATGGAGAACGCCATGAAGGTGTCCTCTGAGCTGGGCTATATGAACATCCCCAACGGGATTTTGATGGACTTAAACCACATCCGCTCCCTGCCGAAGAACCGGGTGTGTATCATCACCACCGGAAGCCAGGGAGAGACCATGTCCGCCCTGACCCGGATGGCCTTCAATACCCACCGGCAGGTGGACCTGCTCCCCGGCGACCGGGTGATCATCTCCGCCAGTGCCATTCCCGGCAATGAGAACGCCATCGGCAACGTGATCAACGAGCTCTACCGCCGGGGTGTGGAGGTGATGAACGAGCGGGAGCGGGCCCTCCACGTGTCCGGCCACGCCTGCCAGGAGGAGCTGAAGATCGTCCACGCCCTGGTCAAGCCCAAGTTTTTTATCCCCGTCCACGGGGAACAGCGTATGCTCCAGATCCATGGCAAGCTGGCCCAGGAGATGGGGATGCACCCCAATAACATCATCATCAGCGACATCGGCAAGGTGATCGAGTTCTCCCCCAAGGGGGCCAAGATCACCGGCTCGGTCACCGCCGGCCAGGTCTTTGTGGATGGCTACGGTGTGGGCGACGTGGGCAGCGTGGTTCTCCGGGACCGGCGGCACCTGGCCCAGGACGGTGTCATCGTGGTGGTGCTCTCCATGTCCGGAGAGGACGGGAGCCTGGTGTCCGGTCCGGACATCATCACCCGCGGCTTTGTGTATGTGAAGGAGTCCGAGGGACTGATGGAGGAGCTGCGCCAGGTGGCTATGGAGGCCATTGAGAGCGTGGATGTGCGCTACGCCACCGACTGGTCGGCCATCAAGAGCGCCATTAAGGGCGATCTGTCCGGCTACCTCTATAAAAAGACCAAGCGCTCCCCCATGATCCTGCCGGTGATCATGGAGGTTTAAGAAAAAGAGAAGCCCCTGCCTTTGAGAGGGATCAAAGGCAGGGGCTTGTTTATGTCCTCATGCTGCCTGGGATATTGGCACAGAGGAAAGAAGAGAGAGGGGGCGTATGAAAAAGTGCGGCGCTTATTCCAAAATGGCGCCCTTGTCAGCGGAGGAGACCAGCTTGGCGTACCGGGCCAGATAGCCGGTTTTGATCTTGGGCTCGGGGCAGACCCACCGGGCCTTACGGTCAGCCAAAACGGCCTCGTCCACGTTCAGTGTGATAGAGTGGTTGGGAATGTCAATGGCGATGAGGTCGCCCTCCTCCACCAGGCCGATGGGGCCGCCGGAGGCCGCCTCCGGGGAGACGTGGCCGATGGAGGCACCGCGGGTGGCGCCGGAGAAGCGGCCGTCGGTAATCAGGGCCACGTCCTTGTCCAGGCCCATGCCTGCAATGGCGGAGGTGGGGTTGAGCATCTCCCGCATGCCGGGGCCGCCCTTGGGGCCCTCGTAGCGGATGACCACCACGTCGCCGGCCACGATCTTGCCGGCATAGATGGCCTCGATGGCCTCATCCTCAGAGTTGAAGACCCGTGCGGGGCCCTGGTGGACCATCATCTCGGGAGCCACGGCAGACTGCTTTACTACACAGCCGTTGGGGGCCAGGTTGCCTTTCAGAACGGCGATGCCGCCGGTCTTGGAGTAGGGATTGTCAATGGGACGGATGATCTCCGGGTTGCGGTTCACCGCCCCAGCCAGGTTTTCTGCCACCGTCTTGCCGGTACAGGTCATGAGGCTGGTGTCCAGCAGGCCGGCCTTGGCAAGCTCGGCCATGACGGCGTACACGCCGCCCGCCCGGTCCAGATCCTCCATGTAGGTGTCCCCGGCGGGGGCCAGGTGGCACAGGTTGGGGGTCTTTTCCGAGATTTCGTTGGCCATATCAAAGGAGAGCTCGATGCCGCACTCGTGGGCAATGGCGGGCAGGTGGAGCATGGTGTTGGTGGAGCAGCCCAGGGCCATGTCAATGGTCTCGGCGTTGTGGAAGGCGGCCTGGGTCATAATGTCCCGTGGGCGGATGTCCTTTTCCACCAGCTCCATGATTTTCATACCCGCGTGCTTGGCCAGGCGCAGCCGGGCGGAGTAGACAGCGGGGATGGTGCCGTTGCCGGGAAGGCCCATGCCAATGGCCTCGGTGAGGCAGTTCATGGAATTGGCGGTGTACATGCCCGAACAGGAGCCGCAGGTGGGGCAGGCGTTCTGCTCATATTCCTCCACGCCCGCCTCGTCCAGCTTGCCGGCGTAGTAGGCACCCACCGCCTCAAACATGTGGCTGAGGCAGGTGCGCCGGCCGTTATTCAGGGTGCCGGCCATCATGGGGCCGCCGGAGACAAAGATGGTGGGGATGTTCACCCGTGCGGCGGCCATGAGCAGACCGGGGACGTTCTTGTCGCAGTTGGGGATCATCACCAGGCCGTCAAACTGGTGGGCCATGGCCATGGCTTCCGTGGAGTCGGCAATGAGGTCGCGGGTGACCAGGGAATACTTCATACCCACGTGGCCCATGGCAATGCCATCACACACGGCGATGGCGGGAAACTCCACGGGAGTGCCGCCGGCGGCGCGGATGCCGGCCTTGACCGCCTGGGCAATCTTGTCCAGGCTCATGTGGCCGGGGACAATTTCGTTGTAGGAGCATACCACGCCAATGAGAGGGCGCTCCAGTTCCTCCTTGGTGTAGCCCAGGGCATAGAGCAGGGAGCGGTTGGGGGCCGCGGGGACGCCTTTTTTTACAACATCCGAACGCATGGGGATGACCTCCTGAAACTAGTAAGAGTTGTCTGATTACTCTTGAAATGTCTGACCTTATGCTATATCATAATATTACAAATGTCAAGGGGGAGAAGACCCATGCGGGGAAATTTATCCCGCCAGACGGCGGAAACATTGTATCGGATCATCGTGGCCGAGGGACGGGTAGGCCCTGGGGACAAGCTGCCCAACGAGCTGGAGCTGTCCCGAGAACTGGGTGTGAGCCGGGCTACCCTCCGGGAGGCTATTCAGGCCCTGACTATGCAGGGGGTGCTGGAGGTCCACCGGGGCCGGGGGACCTTTGTCTCCCGGCAGGTGGGGGAGTTGGAGGACTTTGGTTTTCGCACCCTGGACGGGGTGCGGGGAAAGCTGCGGGATCTGTTTGAGCTCCGTGCTATGTTCGAACCTGGGGTAGCGGCCCTGGCCTGTGCTCGGGCCAGCCGGGAGGAGCTGACGGAGATCCTGTCTCTGGGAAAGGATGTGGAGGACTGCATCCGTTCCGGTCGGGACCGGACCCAGGCCGACCGGGACTTTCACGCCGCCATCGTCCGGGCCACCCATAACGAGTTTATGATGCGTCTGCTGCCCATCATCGGCCAGGCGGTGGAGACGGCCATTGTCTCCGGAGAGCACGGGGATAAGCTGGCCCAGGATACTCTGCGGGATCACGCCCTGCTGATGGAATTTTTTGAAAAGCGGGACCCGGCCGGGGCGGAGCACGCCATGGCCATCCATATGCTCCACGCTATGGAGGAAATGGGCTTGGAGAAATAGTCGAAGGCGGTGGGATTTTTTCCTACCGCCTTGCTTTTTTTCCGTTGTCCGTTTATACTTAGTTTAGAAAACGGCGTGTCCTTCCAGGCACGTTTTTATGGAGGTTATCTATGGCTTACTGTAAACGATGTGGAGCTCCCATCAGCGATCAGGCAATGGTCTGCCCCTCCTGCGGCGAGCCGCAGTACTCGGTGCCTCCGGTTCAGGACAATGGAGGCCTCGGATGGGGCCTGCTGGGCTGCTGTATCCCCGTTGCCGGACTGGTGCTGTACCTGGTGTGGAAGGATCAGAAACCGAAAACGGCTAAGGCGGCGGGCATCGGCGCACTGGTGGCGGTGGGCTTGTCCGCGTTCTGGTACTTCGTTGCTCTGGTTGGCGGAATCAGCTTTGCCCTGTTTTGAGGGCCTGGCTTTATAAGTGGCTGCCCATTGTATTCGGGTGCCATGGTCTGGACAGCCGGAGCTTTCATTACAAGGGACAAAAATTTCCCCTGTGCGCCCGGTGTACCGGAGAACTCTTAGGGATTTTTGCGGCTTTGGGCAGCGTTGCCTTTGTCCGCCCGCCCCTCTGGGGACTGTTGGTGCTGATGGTGCCTATGGTGCTGGATGGGGGAATTCAGATGTTCACCTCCTATGAGAGCGGAAATATCCGGCGGCTCATCACCGGTACGCTCTTTGGCTTTGCGCTGACGGATGTGTTTTTGCTCTCCACCGCGGCGGTTTTTCGCTATGGCATGGTGCTGGGAGAGCGGATGGCTGCATAAAAAACACCCGGAAAACCTTTGGCTTAACAGTGATAAGGAAGTAATTCTAATTTTTACTGTTGGCTGACAGATTCGGGTGTGCAGGGCAACCGTAAGGCTGCAAAAGCTGTCTGTTTCCAACAGAAACAGACAGCTTTTGATTTACGTTGAAAGCATCTTGCTGTTTTCTCTCGAGCGTGGCGGTCTTCCCACTGACCGCCACGCAAAGCCGTTACGGCTCGATGATGTTGAAGGGGTTGGCTCCGGTGATCAGGAACTGGTTCATATTCTCCATCATCAGCGTCAGCAGCTCTGCGCTGCCCTCGACCTTGACGGCCTTTGCAACCGTTTCCTGATTATTGGTCAGGATCGCAAACAGCGCATTCTTCGGGCAGGTAATAGACACGTCCGCATCATCAGACAATGTATCCGCATAGACCAGCAGCACACCATTCTTCACGCGGAGCATGTGCTGTTCGCCCACGTCAGGCAGGATCACGTTCATGGTGAAATCGCGGTCAGCCAGCGCCTGCTTGTCCATGACAATGGCCATGTAGTCAAACAGCATAGGCGCGGAGAGGGCCTTGACCATGTCGCCGGTAGATTTGGTGGAAGCGGTGAAATTGGCGTTTCCATGGCGCAGCTCCTGCGCGGCGGTCAGATATTCGTTGCGCCACGGACCGGACTCCGCCTGATACCCCAGCTGCTCCAGTGCATCGGCGCACAGAAGCCGCGCGTCGGTGTTTGTCGGGTCGGCAAAGACGATGGTGTTTGTGACCTCTGCGACCCACTGATATTCACCCTTGTCAAAATCCGCCTTTGCCATTTGCAGGACCTTGTCAACATCCCCCAGGTACTCCACCCATTTTTTTGCGCTGTCGCTTGGCATGAGGGGGTTCAGGTTGACAGGGTTGCTGTCATACCAGCCCATGAACTTCTGGTAGACCGCCTTGGCGTTGTGGGCGACCGTCCCGTAGTACTGGCGGGTGTACCAGATTTTATTGAGCGCCTCCGGCAGCTCGATCATGTTGGAGATCTCATCGCTGGTGTAGCCCTGATTGATATAGGTCAGAGTCTGGTCGTTGATGAACTTATACACGGCAGCCGTGTTGACCATGTAGTCGTTCACCACGTTGTTTCCCCAGTGCGGCCAGTTGTGGGACTGGAAGGTGACCTCCGCGTCCTTGCCGTAAAGGGAAATGGCCTCGGTGATATAGCTTGCCCATGCCGCGCCGTCGCGCACCTCCGCGCCGCGCAGCGTGTAGAGATTGTGGAGCGTGCCGGTGCAGTTTTCCGCCATCCAAAGCGCCTTGTACTGGGGCAGCCACGTGTTCATTTCGGCGGGCGCTTCCGTACCCGGCGTGAGCTGGAACTCCAGCTCCACACCGTCGATCGTCAGCTTTTCGCCGGACTGCATGATTTCATAGCTGGGCGTCATGAACGAGACCGTTCCGGTGGACTGTCCCATGCCGATGCCCTGCGCCAGCTTGCCGGTCACGCCGGGGGTCAGAAGGACGCCATACTGATAATTGCTGCGGCGGCCCATACCCTTACCGGCGTAGACATTTTCCTTCACGGAGTGCTCCGTGAAGCCCACAGGCGTGATCACGGGGATTTTGCCGCTGGCGAGCTGATCTTCAATAGAAAGTGTCTCGTCTGCCTTATCCTCTTTCGCCATCACGCCGGCGATGCCGCCAAAATGGTCGGCGTGGGAATGAGAGATGATGACGGCCTTGACCGGGAATTTACCAAGATTCTTTTCGATTAGCTGCATGGCAGCCTGACTGCACTCCACGCTCATCAGCGTGTCAAAGACGATCCAGCCGGTATCACCCTTGACAACGGTGAGATTTGCCATGTCATAGCCGCGGACCTGATAGATGCCATCCGTCACTTCAAAAAGACCATAGGCATGGTTGTTCTTCGTGTTCTCCCAGAGGCTGGGATTTACGCTGTCAGGCGCTTTTTCATAATCGTCCAGGAACGCATAGGCTTCCTGACTCCAGAGGATCGTCCCATTCTCGTCCTTCAGTTCCAGTGTTTCCGGCGCGTCGATCAGTCCACGGGTGGCGAATTCATATTCCTGCTTATCATCGAAGTCAAGTTCATCGTAGACGGCGGCATTTGCCTTTACCGTAAAGTCTGTGGCGGGCTTGACCTCGGTGGTCAGACCCAGGTCTGCCTTTTCCGCGCCCGGCTCTTTGCGCCCATCCTGCGCACAGCCGACGCAGGACAGCAATAGTACCGATGTAAGAAGCATTGCTGCAATACGTTTCATAGCCATTCTTTTTCCATCTCCTTATTGTTCGCGGATAACAGGTGGCTGCCAGCTATCCAGTGCTGTCATATCCGGTACATAGATCCGCATGAACAGATGAAATTCCCCGTCGGAAACAGGCAGCCAGTTAGAGGTGTCTTCCGGTGCATCCTTGGACAGGATAATATCCAATGTGCCGTCCGCATTCAGCTTGAAGTCGGAGCGGTCGTTGATGCAGTAGCGGTCGATGGAATTGTCAATGAGGAAATCATCTTCTCCGTAGGCGGTCACGGACCAGAAGCCGCCCTCCAGCGTGGGAGGAAGGGTTTCAAAGTGGAGCGTATACTTCTTTTCTCCGGTCAGCGCTGCGCCGGTCTCATCCACCGCTGTCTTGGGATAGATCGCCACGTCCACGGTGTTGGCGCCAAGCCCCACCAGCGCTACCATCGCGCGGTAGGTATACTCCGTGCCGAAGTCGCCGATGGGCTTGCCGTAATAGATCCACTGACCGAGTTTCTGCGCATACTTCGCGCCGTCGGCGGCAAGCGTGGCGCGAAGCCCCTGAAGCATCTGCGTCCAGCGCTCGGCAGCTCCTTCGCCCAGGAGGGCGGCGTCGAAGGTCTTGCCCGCGCCCACGTTGATGGCGGAGAGTTTCTTCAGCAGTTCCTCATCCGCATCGGCGGGCGGGTTGACCTGCATCAGAGCGTTCGCCGTATTGAAAAACTCTGCTGGCGTCATGGAAAGCACCTTGTTCACGGGAACAAAGTCATTTTCCTTTTTATAAGCTCCCTGCGGTGCGGCATACTCGCCTCCCTGTACATAAGCCGAAAGCGGCAGGAGCTGCATCTGCTCCTGAATGGCACAGACATTGGGCAGATCCTCGTTCCCGGACAGCACCGTGCGGGTGATCGACCACACCGTTGCGGTGGGCACGTCCACGCGCGTCACACCGTCGGGCAGCTCGCCCTCCCAGCCGGGAAGCGCGATGGCATAAGCACCCGCCTTGTCCAGCACGGCGGCAGTGTTCGTCCATGCATCCAGCAACTGTATGTTGCAGAAGCGATCCGCTTCCGGCAGAACGAAGATCATAGGCTCTTCACTGATGTCAAGCCACGCCTGAGAGTAGACGGTATCGACGTTCGGCGTCACAACGGTGCGGAAAGAGGCATCCGCCAGCTTTTGTGCATGGTTGAACTGATTGATGGGCGCACGGCCAGTCATGGTCCCGTCCGTATTGGTCGATAATGTTTTGGTTGCGTCGGTCAGCACCAGCGGGAACGCATAGATGTATGCCTCGCTGACCGTTTCCCACACGGTTTCAGTATCCAATGTATCCGGCTGCGTTTTTTCGGCAGAGCAGGCGGAAAGAAGCCCGCAGGAAAGCAGCGTAAGCAGCGATAGTAGAATTGCAAGTACCTTTTTCATGTTGTCCTCCTATGATTCTCTTCTGTTTTTGGTCATCTTCACGGAACGGTTTGTGCGTATGGATTGACTATGAAGTCGTTTGTGATTTTCTCTTTATGGTAAACTATCGATTATTCCGCCCCTTTCTTTCTGCAAGCCTTGAAAGCTCTTTTTTGACCGCTTCGATTTGTGGGTCAAACAGCGCTCGCTCGGCAAAGATCATATAATTGTTGATGGCGAGGATCGACAGATGAACGAACGGCGCAACATCTTCGTCGGTGCAGCCGAGGATCTCCGCAATCCTCCCCGTGTAATAAGGGTATCTTGCGGCAAGCCGCACAAGGGAAGGCTTTATCTTTTCTCCGTATTCGCGCGACACACATACGCTGACCAGAAAGCGCATGGTAGGCGACATTTTATCCGCCAGCTCACCGAGATGATCCATCATGCTTTTGATGTCACGAATATCTTCAAACACGATGGCAAACGCAGCTTTTTCAATTCGACTGATCGCTTCCTCGGCGCAGGCAAGAACGATTTCCTCTTTGGTGGAGAAGTAATAGTAGATGCCGCCGTTTTGCAGCTTTGCCGCCTTGCAGAGATCTTTCGTGGTGGCAACGGTCAGCCCCTTTTCGACAAAGCAGCCAAGGCAGGCGTCTACAAGCTCCTGTCTCTTTTCAGCTTTCTTTTCTTCCCTCAAAACACATCCCCCATTTCTGTGCATTATCCAGTGTTTCTTATAATAGCATATCAGACTCCGCAAAATAAATCAAGCGATTGCTTGAATAATAATTATAAATTTTTAGGATCACATTGCTTGATCAAACATCACAACAACCTCACTTGGCGGCTTTGCCTCCGGTAAGCTCTGTCTTGCAGGATTGATTCGCAATTTTGTAAGAAGCAAATTGGCAGAAAGGCTCCGGCGCTTTTGGAACCGGAACCTTTCTTGAGACTTACTTTGCAAGCACAACGGAAATTTTGATCTCCTTTTCCGCCTCGCTCAGGTCGAACGCGCTGCCGTCTGCGACGCTCACACGCAGCTCATACAGTGTGCCGTCGGACAGGGTATCCACGGCAGCGCCTGCCTCATCCGTGATCGACCAGAGCGCGTTGTCAACCTCCGCCAGCTTTCCGTCTGCACCGTAGACATAACCTTGCTTGCAGTCGTGATCTACATAAAAACGCTCCGGATCTCGCTTTGGAAATCCGGAACGGTTGCATTATCTGTCTGTGCGGTATTTGCCTGTATCAACAGCCTTTGCCGGGCAATCAACGCCGCTATGCTGACCGGTTTACCGCAGGCGCAGGCTGCGCCATGGTTCTGTCTGCGGTCTGCGATTTGCTATCATGCGATCTGCTGGCTGTTTGCCGCCATCGCCTATTATCCTGCGACGCACAGCGTGCGGAGGATGGTCGAGGATGAAAACTTTGCGCAGACATGGTATGTGTTCTGGGTGCTGCCGCTGGTGTTCATTGCGCTGAATCTGTTTATGATCCCCAAGTATGCGGACACGCTCTATACCGGGCGTGTTTTGCAGGGGTATTTTGTGATCAGCACCACACTTTTGTTTTTGATGCTTTTCTTCAACGCAATCTTCCTTCTGATGGCGATCAGCATCAACCGGAATGTGAGATTGCAGCAGGAGAACCAGCTGCTTTCCATGCAGCAGCAGCGCTACGAAAGCCTGAAAGCTGCCATTGAGGAAGCCCGGCAGGCGCGGCACGATCTGCGCCACCAGCTTTGTCAGCTCGCTGCCCTTGCAGAAGAAGGGAATCTTGAAAAGATCAAAGCCTATCTTTCCAGCGCAGTTTCCAGAATCCCGAGTCTGGAGCTGCATTTCTGTGAAAACCGGGCGGCAGACGGCGTGGTCGGGTATTACTGCGCACTTGCGAAGCGGGAGCAGATCCCATTTTCCGTGCAGCTCGATCTGCCGGAATGTCTTCCAGTAGACGAGATCGATCTGTGCCTGGTCCTCTCTAATCTGCTGGAGAATGCGCTGGAAGCCAGCCTGCGTACTGCACCTGCCAGACGCAGAATCGCGCTGACCGCCTATCTGCATGGAAACAGTCTGGCACTGATTCAGGTTGAGAACACGTATGATGGAGTTATCCGGGAAAAAGACGGGGTATTTCTGTCCTCCAAGCGAAAAGGAGACGGTGTTGGTATCCAGTCCGTCCGCCATATCGCAGAAAAATCCGGTGGGGTGAGTACAGTCACCTATCAGGACGGCCTGTTCTGCGCAAAGGTCATGCTCTGCGGGTAATTATGCCCTGCCTTTCCAAAACGGCACGGTCACAGATTTCAGCAGTCTCGCTTTCGGAAATCCCTGTATGTACCGGATCGCTGTTTTTGCAAAGACGTTAGATTTCACTGTGTCCCAATCTGCCAGTTTTACTATCTCGGCTGTGCCGTTCTCAAAGTCAAACCGCAGCTCGCCCCACTCGCCGTCGTTGTCCACCAGATATTGATAGACAGCAGCGGTAATCGTTTCACCCTTTTTCCGGCACTCCGTCTGCCGCAGAGAGATCGTGTGTGCCGAATTGCCCCTCAATGCTTTTGACGCGTTCGTCGGAAGGACTGGTTTTTCCGGAACGCCCATCTCAAACGGCACGACCACGGATTTCAGCAGCCGTACCTCCGGCAAATTCTGGACATATCGTATTGCTGTCTTAGCAAAGACATTGGATTTTATCGTGTCCCAATCTGCCAGCTTCACAATCTCCGCTGTGCTGCTTTCAAAATCAAACCGAATCTCACCCCATTCGCCGTCGTTGTCCGCCTGATACAGGTAGACAGCGGCGGCTATTTTTTTGTTCCTTTTGCGGCACTCGGTCTGCTTCAGCGTCACGGTATGAACAAGGCCGCGTTCCAGCAGCTTCAGGCGCAGCTTGTCCAACGTGCGCCGGTAAAACCTCTCCGCGCCGCTGGCTGTTGTTCCCTCAAAATCCACCGCCAAGTCCTCAAAGGTGGACTGCGTAGACAAAGTGCTGACGCGCCCGCAGGTCATGCAGATGGCGTTCCGCTTTTCCAGATACCATTGCTCTTTATAGGATAGCTGGTCAAATGCCGCCGCTACTGCCTTTGCCCGAATCCCGTTCCAGAGGATGTCGGCATAGTTCCAGCTATCGTCGCGCGTCACATCCTCGCCAGTTTCCTCGCCGTCCTCGTCCTGCTCCGTTCGATAGAGGGAAACGATACTGCGGTTGCGCCGGGCAATGGTCAGCAGCTCGTCCGCAGAAACGCTTTCGCCCTTATATCCGCTTTGGGCGGCGAACTCAGAAATGACCTCTGCGCGGCTTTTACCCGAATTGTTATATATCGCGCCAATCTGCCGCACACGCCGGTACTCCGCAAGGCTGGCAAAGGAACCGGCTTCGCCCATCATACGGCAGAACAGCAGTCCGTCCCGGATATAGTGTTTCGCGTATTTCAGAAACTCCGTCTCCTGCTCTGGGTCAAACCTCGGCAGACAGTACAGCAGCATTTGCAGGACTTCCAGCTTGTAGTCCAGAAACCGCGCCGGGTCGTAGCGGTCATATCCGTTGCGGGTGAGAAAGCGGTAAATTACACCGTTCAGCCGCTTTTCAAAGTGGTGCAGGAAGAAGGAAAAGTATGCAAGGTCTTTGCGATGGGCTGTTTCGCGTATGTAGTCGTTCAGTTCCATTTTGGGCGGTTCCGGGTCAAGCTGAAAGACGTTCTGGACTTCGCGCATGGTCAGATCATCGGCATTATAGAACGGTACTTTTGCCACATAGCCGGTCAAATCCCATGTCCAGTCCACAAACTGCGCTGGTATCATCTCATTACGATTATCCTTCATCTCCGCACCTCCTTCCGCTGTGGGTTTTGATTACTGCTTCCTATTCGCTTTCGCTTCTGCCAACAAAGCCGTCTGCTCCATTTCGGTGGCATAGCTACCCTGCGCATAGTCATTGTCTTGCAGCGCTTTTTCCAGCTTGCTTTTTGCAAGTGCTTTCATCACGGCGGCGGTCTGCTCGTCCAGCGTGCCGCGCCCAAGATACTGCGTGATCGTGTTGAACCGCTTTGTATAGATTTTCTTGATAGGATGGTCAGGGGCAAGCTCCCGCTGCTCCCGCCCGCGAAGATTTCCGACCTGACGGCAGGTGCGACCGCGTTTGTCATTTGGCGCGTAGCCGCTGCAATATTTCGTGTGCCGCGCGTCGGTGGTCAGGAACCATTTCCCGCAGACGGCGCATTTTCTCGGCGCGTGCCCGACGCATAACCCCTCAAAAAGATCGGCGCGAAACATCCCAACAAAGGATACAAAGTGCATCCGCTTGACGAGCTGCGCCTCCGCATTGCCGGGATGGATCGCGGGAACATACTGCACCGTCGCATTGGTCAGCGCCATCCACGACGGATTGCTTTCTTCCAAGGTGGCGTTCTCCCTGAAAAACTGCCCAAACGCGGCGGCATATCCAATGGGCGTCCGTATTTCGGCGTTTTCTTGCAAGAACTCTGCAAATGCAGTCAACGTCATTTTATACTGTCGCAGGGAATAGCTCAGATGCCCCAGCACCGGAATGACGCGGATCAGGAGTGCCGCCAAAGGCTGTGTGCCCATGACACCGCTGAGCGCCTGCTGCTCCATCGAAAGCTGCAAATAATTGTTCAGTTCGGCAAACGCTTCTTCGGAAAACGCCGGCGTGAGGTAATCTTCAAACTGTTTTCTGTCCAAATGGGAAAACGGCTGGACATCGTGCAGCTCGTGAATGATAGCCCGTCCCGCCTCCTGCGCTTTCGGGAGAAGCTGCATATCTACATTCTTTAAGCCAATGCCGGTCAGCAGTTGATTCAGGATCATGCACGGCGCGTCCAATCGCGTGATCGTTTCGTCGGGAATGTTCAATACCGCGCAGCCGATCGTTCCGGTCGGCATGACGCTGCCCGCGTAGGTCACGGTATCCTGCCAGAAATCCAAAGATAAAACCTTGTGGCTGATAAGCTCCTGTGCCATGCTGCGTCCTCCTGTCATGTTTTTTTATTTTAATTATACCACGAGAATATGAACGTGGAAAGACCTGTCATGTTTTTTGAAATGAACTTGTCATGTTATCCGCCTGTCCGCAGAGGATCTGAACATAAAACAGACAGAGATGTGAAGAAACAGCCTCTTGAATCTATTTTACGGAGGATACAGCATGAACCTTTTTCAAAACGTCAAATATGGCGTGAACTGTCGGGAAGCTGCGGAACGGTACGGGGTATCTGTCAACCGGCAAGGCAAAGCACTTTGCCCGTTTCACAACGACCGGCACCCCAGCTTGCTTGTAGCAGACGATTACTATTATTGCTTTGCCTGCGGCGCACATGGGGACGTGATCGACTTTGCCGCCAACTTTTTTACCCTGCCGATTTACGAAGCCGCTCAGCAGCTTGCAGCAGACTTCGGCATTGACACGAACAGACCACCGACAAAGGAAATTCTTGAAAAACGCAGACAGCAAACAGAAGCACAGCAGCTCATGGAAAACGAGCGGCTGTGCTTTTCTGTTCTGTCCGATTATGCCCGTGTGCTGCGGGACTGGAAGGTACGGTATGCGCCACTCACACAGGACGAGCCGCTTCACGAGCGATTTATAGAAGCCTGCCACAACCTCGACCAGACAGAATACTATTTGGATATTCTGTGCGCCGGGGATTCCCACGAACGCGCCGAAGTGGTTCAGCAGCAGATGGCGGACGGAAAGCTGGAAGAGCTGCGGCAAAGATTAGAGGAAATTCACAAGGAGGACGAAAATGACAACAACACCGCAGGCGTGGCCTGAGTGGTACGACGGCAGACACATCAATGAGGTGCTGTTCTGCCAGCAGTTTTTGGACAAACACCCCATGAAATGTGTGCGCGGGCGGCTGTTCACGGTGGATGGGCTGATTGAGGACGAGGGACAAATCGGCAATCTCATTCTGGAGGAAATCTCCGGAGTTCTGACCTCCGGGCTGTCCAAAGTTGTGACAAATCTGCTTGCCAGCATCAAGCTGCAAGCGTATTCGCCGCCGCTGCCCATTGAAACAGATCGCATCCATGTTGCCAACGGGACGTATTTCATGGACGGCAGCTTCACCGCCGACAAGAGCTACTGCAACAACCGATTGACCGTCTCTTATAATCCCAATGCACCTGCACCAAACCGCTGGCTGCAATTCCTATCCGAACTGCTGCAACCGGAGGATATTCCCACCTTGCAGGAGTTTTTGGGTTACTGCCTGCTGCCCACCACTAAGGGGCAGAAGATGCTCATGCTCATCGGCAAGGGCGGCGAGGGTAAAAGTCGCATCGGGCTGGTTATGCGCTCGCTGCTGGGCGACAGCATGAATACCACCAGCATCCAGAAGGTGGAGAGCAACCGGTTCAGCCGTGCGGATTTGGAAAACAAGCTCCTGATGGTAGATGATGATATGGACATGAGCGCCCTACCTAAGACCAACTATATCAAATCCATCGTCACATCCGAGTGCAAGATGGACATGGAACGCAAGGGCGTTCAGAGCTATCAAAGCCAGCTCTATGTGCGTTTTCTCTGTTTCGGCAACGGTGCGCTGACGGCTTTGCACGACAAGTCCGACGGTTTCTTTCGCCGCCAGATCGTGCTGACCACCAAAGACCGGCCCGCAGGCAGAGCGGACGATCCGTTTCTGGTGGATAAGCTGATGCGGGAGAAAGAGGGTATCTTCCTCTGGTGCCTGGAGGGATTGCACCAGCTGATTGGGAACAACTATCAGTTCAGCATTTCGGGCAACGCCAGAGAGAATATGGAGACGGTCAAGCGCAGCAGCAACAACGTGATCGAGTTCCTGCAATCTGAGGGTTATATCCGCTTTCGGGCAGACAGTGAAGCCAGCTCCAAGGCGATCTATGAAGCCTACACAAGATGGTGCGATGATAACGCGCAGAAGCCTATGTCTGCCAACCGTGTCAGCTCTGAGCTTGCACAAAATGAGCAGCTTTACAATGTGGAGGCCACCAACAATGTCCATGTCGGCGGCAAGCGGGTGCGCGGGTTCATGGGCATTGAGGTGGTCAATCCGCTGCCGTATTAAAAATGAGAACTGGACTTCAAAAGTGCCGTACACGCCGTACACTCTGTACGGCTGTTTTCAACTTCATCTGCAAAATGCGATTTTGCTTGTGCTTGCCGTGGAGTATTTCACGGTGGAGTGTAAAATCTGACGTCGAATCGGCGGCTGGTACGCAAAACCGGCGTACAGAAGCGTACACAAGAGAGCTTTTCTGTACCGAGCCGTACACCGTCGGCTCAATTTTGCAGCATAAAAATCAATGCTCGTGAAATCCGTGAAGATTTTCGCCGCAAGCCGAACGCACTGCACCATCCGGTGATTTACCGAAGCGTGAAGCCGCTGCACCGGGATGTAGCCTATCCCACCGTTCCGCATGACCTCACGCAGAACGATGAAGCCGATAGGGGGCTGCTGCGTACAGGGCATCACCGGCGGAAATCTGAGCGGATTTGTGGCATGGCAGATTTTTCATCTCCCCGCACACCAGCATCACCGATACGAAACCACACTACACGAAATTATGGAGGTAAAAATTGATGAAATCCAAGCTGAGAAATGAGATCAAGTCGTACATCGTCCGTCAAGGAATGACCATGCAGGAGGTAGTCGATCTGCTACGGGACGAACACGGCTGGTCTGACAGCGTGTCAAACCTGTCCAACAAGCTCCAGCGGGAATCCCTGCGCTATGTCGAGGCTGTCCAGCTTGCCGACGCGCTGGGCTACGAGATTGTTTGGCAGCGAAAGAAAAACTGACGATCCGAGAATATCCCGAAAGTCCCACCGGGACTAAGGGCGCATTTCTATACTCTCCTGACGGGAGTATGTGCGCTCTGCGAGGCAGACAGCCCAGATATCTGAGTATCACGGCTGTTTTGCGTCACTTCGTTCCGTACAAGGGAGTGCCTCCCTTGCGCTGCCTATGCAGCTATCCCGGCGCACTTCGCGGTGGAAACCATCTGCTGACGCAGACAATTTCCGCCGCAAAGTCTGGATAACTATTTCACTAATTTTGAAGGAGGTCACACAATGCCAAAACAGAAAACCCTTGCCGAGCTGAATGCCGAGAAAGAAAAAATTGAGCAGCAGCTTGCACAGGAACAGCACAAGAAGCAGCGTCTGGAAAACCGCATTGCCTACTATGAGCGCGGCGACCGAACCAAACGCGCACACAATCTGATCGTTCGCAGTGCGGATATGGAAAGCATCTCTCCGCTGACGAAGCTGTTGACACGCGCTGAGTTTTACGCTTTTGCCGAAAAGGTCTTTGACCTGCCGGAGGTCAAAGGTCTGCTCATGGAAGCGGTCAACGAACACAACCGGGCTGAACAGAAAGAGGGGTGCTGAATATCGCGTTATTCCATTTTCATGTAACCCAGATCAAGCGCAGTGCGGGACAGTCCGCTGTGGCGTCTGCTGCCTACCGTGCCGGGGAAAAGCTGCACAGCGAATACTACGGCGAGATCAGCGACTACACCCGAAAAGGCGGCGTGATCTGCTCTGAAATCCTGTTGCCGTCCCACGCGCCGCCGGAGTACGCAGACCGCGAAACGCTCTGGAACGCCGTAGAGAAAGCCGAACGCGGGAAGAGAGCCCAGCTTGCATACAGCTTTGACATTGCCTTGCAGAACGAGTTTTCCATGCAGGAGAACATCGCTCTGGCAAGGCAATTTTTGTTAGAGAACTTTGTGAGCCGAGGGATGGTGGTGGACTTTGCTGTTCATTCTCCCGACAAGGAGGACGTCGGCATTTCCAATCCGCACTTTCATGTCATGTGTCCCATTCGCCCCATCAAGCCGGATGGTAGATGGGGCAATAAGCAGCGGCGGGAATATGTGTTGGACGAGCATGGAGAACGCATTCTGGATGAGGCGGGCAACTATGTATTCAATGCTGTCTCGACCACCGATTGGGGCAGCCCCGACACCTTGGAGCATTGGCGGCAGGCGTGGGCTGATCTGTGCAACGCGAAGTTTGCGGAGAAAGATGTGGAATGCCGGATCGACCACCGCAGCTATGAGCGGCAAGGCATTGAACAGATTCCTACCGTCCATGAGGGACCGTCTGTCCGCGCAATGGAAGCGAAGGGCATCCGTACCGACAAGGGCGACTTCAACCGCTGGGTTCGCAAAACCAACGCCATGCTGCGGGAAGCAAAGAATAAAATCGCCTCTTTGCTGAAATGGCTGAAAGCGGTTAAGGAAGAACTTTCCAAGCCACAGCCGCCCATGCTGAACAATCTGCTAATGACCTATTACAATAACCGCAATAAAGGCGCATACAGCACAAAGGCCAAGACAGCCAACTTACAGCGGTATGCGGATGCGTTCCGCTTCTTGCAGGAGAAGCAACTTTTTACCACCGATGATCTGGATGCCGCGCTGCATTCCATGCAGAACAGCATCAACGCAATGAAGGCCTCTGTCGGGGAAAAGCAATCCCGCATCAAGGAGCTGGACGAGCTGCTGCGTATGGCACAGTATTATGTCGATGGAAAACCGGTTGCGGATAAGCTGGGAAGTATCCGCTTTGAAAAATCCAGACAGAAATACAAGTCGGAGCATGACGATACGCTGCGGACGTTCTACATGGCGGAGCGCAAATTGAAACCGTTTTTCAAGGATGGCAAGATACCCATCACCGCATGGCGCAGAGAACGTGAGCGGTTGGAGCAGGAGTACAAGGATATTCAGACAGAGCTTTCGCCGCTTTACGCCGACGTTAAAAAGCTCTGGGCCATTCACTACAACATTTATGAAATGCAGCATGAGCAGGAGCGGCAGCAGACACAACTGCACAGCCGCAAAACCGAAATAGAATTATGAGAAAGGAATCATATATGGGAAAAATTATCAGCATTGACGAAATCAACCGTGCCGTGATGGAGGGGAAAGACGATCTGGTCTTTGAGCTTTGCAAGGTCTTTGATCATGAGAGCTACTTTGATCCGATCTTTGACCCGCCGGAGTCCTTTTTGCAGGAGTGCGAGGCCTATTGGAACAGGCGAAGCCGCTTCTGCAAAACCGTGGAGCGCAAGATTGGAAACACATGGTACACCATTGAAACCGTCTGTGACGGAACCGAGCCGCTTACCGCCAAGGTAAAACGGCTCATTTTTTCTGACCGGGAGGTGGCTTGTTAATGACAGCGACACAAAACTATGGTAAAATAATGCTAAGCACACCGATTCTGTCGGCTGACCCGAACGTGAAGGAGGACGTTATGACGGATCAGCAAAAAATCACGATACTCTATTGCCGCCTCAGCAATGAGGATTCGCAGGATGGCGAGTCGAATTCGATACAGAATCAACGCGAGCTTTTAACCAGATACGCACGAGATCATGGCTACACAAACCTGAAAATTCTGGTGGACGACGGTTATACCGGCACGAACTTTCAGCGTCCTGGCGTACAGGAGGGCTTTGAACTGGTAAAGCAGGGATTGGTAGGCTGCTGGCTTTGCAAAGACCTATCCCGCTTTGGTCGTGATTACCTGACTGTAGGCCAGTACACCGACATTATCTTCCCCAGCTACGATGTGCGCTTCATTGCCGTCAACGACGGCGTGGATAGCCAGCGTGGGGACGGAGAGGGCTTTGCTGCGGTCCGCAACCTGTTCAACGAGTGGTATCCGCGCGATACCTCCAAGAAAGTCCGTATCAGCCTGCATCAGCGCGGCACCAGCGGCAAGCACCTCGGCAAGCCGCCCTACGGCTACCGCTGTGACCCAAACGACAAGGACAAGTGGATCCTGGACGAGGAAGCCGCGCCGGTTGTCAAGCGCATTTTTGACCTCTGCATCGACGGCAAAGGTCCGGAGCAGATTTCCCGGATTCTTGAGCGCGATCAGGTTCTCACGACCAAAGCCCTGTATGCCAGCCGCAAGGGAAAGCCGCTGCCCAAGAATCCGTATGGATGGAAGGATCAATCCATCGTCGGTATTTTGGAACGACAGGAATACACCGGCTGCACCTGTAATTTCAAGACCTACTCCAAGTCCTACAAGCTGAAAAAGCGGATTCCCAACGCGCCGGAGGATATGTTCATCGTACCGGATACACAGGAGGCAATCGTTTCTCAGGCACAGTGGGACAGAGTGCAGGAGCTGCGCAAAAACAAGCGCCGCCCCGCAAAAGCGGAACGGCAGGGACTGTTTTCCGGGCTGCTGTATTGCGCGGACTGCGGCGGCAAGCTCCACTTTGCCACCTGCAAGAGCTTTGAGGGCAAACAGGATCACTACGTCTGCTCCAAATACAAGAGTGGGCGCGGCGATTGCTCGGCACATTATATCCGCGAGGATGTGCTGCGGGAACTGGTACTGGAACGGATTCAGGCGGTCAATGCGTATATCCGCAGCGATGTGGAGGGCTTTCAGGAGGAGTGGCTGCATTACCGCCGCGCCGATCAGGAACGAGACATCCGGGAAGATCAGAAGCGCATGGAGCAGGCAAGAAAACGCCTTGCCAATCTTGATGTGGTCATGTCCCGGCTCTATGAGGATTACGCCCTCGGCGAGATCGGCAAGGAGAAGTATAAGAAACTGACGGCTGATTATGAAGCTGAGCAGGAACGGTTAAAGCTCGAAATTGAAACAACGGAAGAATGGGTTGAACAGCGGCAGGCGATGGGCGACGATCTGGATGCTTTCATTGCGCTGACGAAAAAGTATGTGGATGTCACAGAGCTGACGCAGACGATTGTCAACGAGTATATCAAGAAGATTATCATCCACGCACCGGACAAGTCTGACGGTAAGCGCAGACAGAAGGTGGAGATCATCTTCAACTTCGTAGACGAGGTGGAAATCCCCGTACTGGCAGAACCCATCATTGCAGAATCTACCCTTGGACGCAGAAAAACGGCGTGACCTTCACGGTCACACCGTTCTCTGCCCAAACCGCAAGACTTATAGTTCCTTACGACTGTTAAGCCTTGGTTTTCCGGGTGTTTTCTTATTTTGAAGAGAGATCAGTTGGAAGCGGTGTCCAGATCGGTATCGCCGCCCCTCGTCGGAGCAAAGTCCGCTCCATGCCCGGCACCCTGCGGGCACCGGTTATTCCGCTTCCTTGCTCCTCCTCTTCCGCGGGCGACCCGCTTACGCTGGGCTCTCCCACGGGCAATTAGTTGGAAGCGGTGTCCAGATCGGTATCGCCGCCCCAGATCATGTTCTTCCGGAGCTCCTCGCCCACGATCTCCATCTGGTGCTTCTTCAGAGCGGCACGCTTGGAGTTGAAGAAGGTGCGGCCGTTCTTGTTCTCGGCGATCCACTTGCCGGCAAAGGTGCCGTCCTGGATGTCGGCCAGAACTGCCTTCATGTTCTTCTTGGTCTCCTCGTAGGGCAGCACACGGGGACCGGAGACATACTCGCCGTACTCGGCGGTGTCGGAGATGGAGTAGTTCATGGCAGCCACACCGCCCTTGTTGATGAGGTCGATGATCAGCTTCATCTCGTGGATGCACTCGAAGTAGGCGTTCTCGGGCTCGTAGCCGGCCTCTACCAGGGTCTCGAAGCCGCAGCGCATGAGGTCCACCACGCCGCCGCACAGCACGGCCTGCTCGCCGAACAGGTCGGTCTCGGTCTCATCGTGGAAGGTGGTCTCCATCACGCCGGCGCGGGCGCCGCCGATGCCGGCGATGTAGGCCAGGGCGATCTTATAGGCGTCGCCGGTGGCGTTCTGCTCCACGGCCACCAGGCAGGGCACGCCCTTGCCGGCCACATAAGTGGAACGGACGGTGTGGCCGGGGCCCTTGGGGGCAGCCATGAACACGTCCACACCGGCGGGAGGAACGATCTGCTGATAGCGGATGTTGAAGCCGTGGGCAAAGGCCAGGGCGTTGCCCTCCTCCAGGTTGGGGGCAATTTCCTTCTTATAGACGTCAGCCTGGACCTCGTCGTTGATGAGCATCATCACGATGTCGCCCCACTTGGCGGCCTCGGCAATGGTCATGACCTTCAGACCGGCCTCCTCGGCGCTCTTCCAGCTCTTGGAGCCCTCACGCAGGCCCACGCACACGTCGCAGCCGGAATCCTTCAGGTTCAGGGCGTGAGCGTGGCCCTGGGAACCGTAGCCGATGATGGCGATCTTCTTACCGTCCAGGTAGTTGATGTCGCAATCCTTCTCATAATACATTTTTGCCATAGTTATATTCCTCCTTTAGTTTGTTGTCATCATAAATCGTGCTACGCCCTCTTTCGATGGCGAGAGTACCGGTTTTGGCGATTTCCAGAATGCCGTAGTCCGCCAGCATGGCGGTAAGGGCCTGGGTCTTGTTCTTGTCCCCGAAGATGCCCACCGTGAGGGTCTCCCGGCTGACGTCGATGATTTTGGCCCGGAAAATATTGGCCATCTGGATGACTTCGTCCCGTGCGTTGCGGTCGGCGGCCCGGACCTTGATGAGGGAGAACTCCCGCTGAATGGAGGTGCCCTCGTCCAGGATCTTCACCGCCAGCACCGGAATGAGCTTGCGGCACTGGGCGGCGATCTGGGAGATCATCAGCTCATCGGCCAGCAGGACGATGGTGATGCGGGTAATGCCGGGCTTATCCGTCTCGCCGGAGACGATGGACTCGATGTTATAGCCCTTCCGGGAGAACAGCCGGGCCACCTGGCTCAGTACGCCGGGGATGTCCCGGACCAGGATGGCCAGGGTGTACAGCTTCTTTTCAGAATCAAACTCTTTTTTCATCCTGTCCACCCCCTTATTTCAGCAAAAAGTCGGTGATGTGGGCGCCGCCGGCCACCATGGGCCGGACCATTTCGTCCATGTCCAGATGGCAGTCCAGTACGCAGCCGCAGCCTGCCTTCAGGGCCTGGGAGAAAGCCTGCTCCATCTCCTGACGGTTTGTCACCCGGAAGCCCTTCAGGCCATAGGCCTCGGCCAGCTTTACAAAGTCGGGGCCCCGGTCCAGGGTGGTCTCGGAGTAGCGCTCGTGGTAGATGAGGTGCTGCCACTGGCGGACCATACCCAGAACGCCGTTATTAAAGACCACGGTGATAATGGGCAGGTTGTAGTGCTGAACGGTGGCCAGCTCGTGGCAGTTCATGCGGAAGCAGCCGTCACCGGTGGTGTGGACCACCACCTTATCGGGGTTGCCCATCTTAGCGCCGATGGCCGCCCCCAGGCCAAAGCCCATGGTGCCGAAGCCGCCGGAGGTGAGCAGCTGTCCGGGGTAGTCGAAGTGAAAATGCTGGATGGACCACATCTGATGCTGACCCACGTCGGTGGCCACAATGGAGTCCTGGGGGGCCAGGCGGCGGATGACCTCCAGCACCTGTTTAGGGGTGAGGGCATCGCTGTCCCGTGGAATGGAGGGCTCCCGCAGGGGGAGAATGTGCTCCTTCCAGGCCGGGTGGCTGTACTGGGGCAGGCGCTGGTTCAGAAGCTCCAGCACCCGTTTGGCCGAGCCGACGATGTGGTGGTCGGTAAGGACGTTCTTGTCGATTTCCGAGCGGTCAATGTCGATTTGCACGATCTTGGCCTGGCTGGCAAAGGTGCCTGGGTCCAGAGCCACCCGGTCGGAGAACCGGCAGCCCACGGCGATGAGCAGGTCACATTCGTTGCAGGCTACGTTGCTGGCCTGAGAGCCGTGCATGCCTACCATGCCGGTGGTGAGGGGATGCCCGCCGGGGAAGCCGCCGCCGCCCATGACGGTGATGGCCACCGGGGCGTCCAGCTTCTCGGCAAACTCCCGGAACTGCTTGTGGGCCCGTCCCCGGACTACGCCGCCGCCGCAGATGAGCATGGGCTTTTCCGACTGGGCGATCATCTCCACCAGAGTGTCGATGTCCCCCAGATTGGGCTCGGGGGCCTTCAGCTCGTGACTGGTGGCCAGAGCCTGGATGGAAGAGCAGGAGCGGTTTTGATTCCAGGGGACAAATTCATAATCGATCTCCACATTGGGAGCGGTGACATTTTTCAAAAAGTCAATGAGCACCGGGCCGGGGCGGCCGGTGGCCGCCACGGCAAAGGCCTGACGCATCACATCGGGGATGGTGCTGGCATCCCGGACCAGATAGGTGGCCTTGGTGATGGGCATGGCGATGCCGGTGATGTCCACCTCTTGGAAAGAGTCTTTGCCCAACAGGGGCTCGGTCACGTTGCAGGTGATAAACACAACGGGGGAGGAGTCCATGTAGGCGGTGGCGATGCCGGTGGTCAGGTTGGTGGCGCCGGGGCCGCTGGTGGCAAAGCACACCCCCACCTTTCCGGTGGAGCGGGCGTAGCCGTCAGCGGCGTGAGCCGCCCCCTGCTCGTGGGCAGTCAATACATGGTGTATTTTATCTCTGTAATGATACAGCTCATCATAGACATTCAGGATGGTACCGCCGGGATAGCCGAAGACGGTGTCCACCTCCTGCTCCAGCAGGCACTCCATGATGGCCTGAGTCGCTCTGATTTTCAAATCTTGCCTCCTCCTTTCTGCACCGCAATGACGCCGGTGCGGGCGACCTCCAGAATGGAGAAGGGGCGCATCATGGCCTGGAAGGTGTCCAGCCGGTCGGGTTCAGAGGACAGCTCCAGAGTCATGGAGGTGGGGGAGATATCGTCCACCTTCGCTCCCATAATTTCACAGATAGTCATAATATCCTGACGGGTCTTGTTGTTGGCGTTGACCTTCAGGATCATCAGCTCCCGGCCGATGAGATTGGTCTCTTCCAAAGTGCGCACCTTGATGACCTCAATGAGCTTGTTGAGCTGCTTTTCCACCTGCTCCACCATGTTGTTGCCGCTGTCCACAATAATGGTGATCCGGGAGATGGTGGGGTCGTCGGTGACGCCCACGGCCAGGGACTCGATGTTGAAGGCACGGCGGGAGAAGAGGCCGGTGATCCGGTTCAAAACGCCGGCCTGGTTTTCCACCAGGACGGAAATGGTCTGTTTCATCTTGTCCTCTCCTTTCAGTCGGTGGTGCTCACGCTGGGGTGGACCTCACAAATCATCAGGCAGCAGCCCTTGTGGCCCAGGAAGCGGTCAATAGACTCGTCCAGCTGCTCCTCCTCGGTGACGGTGATAGTGGGGATGCCATAGGCGGAAGCGATGGTCTCAAAATCCGGCGAGCCGTCCAGAGCTACGCCAAAGGAGCCGTGATAGGGGGCGGTGTTCTGGATCTGATGGACCAGGCCCAGGGTGTGGTTGCGGAAGATCAGGATCTTGATGTCCAGATTGCCGGCTCTGATGGCAGCCAGCTCGTTCATGGACATCTGGAAGGAGCCGTCTCCGCAGATGACCACCGTCTGCCGCTGGGGCAGGGCGGTCTTGGCCCCGATGGCGGCGGGCAGGGCGTAGCCCATGGTGCCCAGGCCGCCGCTGGTGAGCAGCCGCCCGTGCTTCTGGGGCAGGTATTTGCAGGTGAAGATCTGGTTCTGGCCCACGTCCACGCACACCACCGCGTCATCATCCAGCTTGGCGCCCAGCCGGCGCACGGCGGTGCCGGGGAAGACGGAGCCGGGACGCTGGGGGAAAATGCGGCCCAGTTCTGCCTTCCGGTAGTCCCGCAGGCGGGCGAGCCAGTCGGCAGAGTCGGAGACGGGGATGTCCAGCTCCAGCAGCTGGCGCAGGATGACCTTTACGTTGCCTACCAGGGGGACGGCGGCCTGCATATTCTTGCCGATCTCCGCCGGGTCCACGTCGATGTGAATGGTGGCCATCCGCCGCTGGATCTCGTCGGGAGAGGTGATGGCCCGGTCGGCCGCCCGAGTGCCCACCATAATGAGCAGGTCGGATTTGGCCAGGGCCTGGTTGGCGCAGTGGTTGCCGTGGGCGCCGATCATGCCCATGTTCAGGGGGTGGTCGGTGGGCATCAGGGAGATGCCCATCATGGTCTTGACCACGGGAATCTGGGCCCGCTCGGCCAGCTCCAGCAGCTCCTGCTTGGCATCCGCAAGCCACACGCCGCCGCCGGCGCAGATGAGGGGCTGCTTGGCCCGTGCGATGGTGGCGGCTACCCGCTTGATCTGCAGGTCATTGCCCTTGACGCTGGGCTTATAGCCCCGGATGTTCACGGTCTCAGGCCATTCAAACTTTTTCAGAGTGGCCTGCTGTACGTCAATGGGAATGTCGATGAGCACCGGGCCGGGCCGTCCGGTGGAGGCGATGTGGAAGGCCTCCCGGACCACACGGGGGATGTCGTTGACGTTTTTGACCAGGTAGCTGTGCTTGGAGAAGGGGGCCACAGCGCCGGTGATGTCCACCTCCTGGAAGATGTCCCGGCCCAGCAGGTGGCTGGGCACCTGGCCGGTGATGGCCACCATGGGGATGGAGTCCATATAGGCGGTGGCAATGCCGGTAATCAGGTTGGTAGCCCCCGGACCGGAGGTGACCATGCACACACCCACTTTACCGCTGACACGGGCGTAGCCGGAGGCCATGTGGCCAGCGTTCTGCTCCGTGCGGACCAGAGTATAGGCAATCTCGGGGGCGTCCTTCAGAGCATCTGCCGCAGGACAGATGGTCGCTCCCGCATAACCGAAGATCTGGGTCACCTGCTCACGTTTTAACGATTCAATCAGCGCCTGTGCTCCATTCATGGAACGACACCTCCGATATAGTGAATTGGAGGGGCGGACAAACAAAAAACGGCCCGCCCTATCTCCGCAGATAGGACGAAGCCGTATGCTCCGTGGTACCACCTAAATTCATGGCCGGCAGAAGCCGAGCCATGCGCTCATTGCCCCGATAACGGTGGGAGGCCGTTCCAACCTACTAAGACAATCTGCCGGTTCAGGAGGACTGCTCACGGGTGAGGTTCGGGGGAGGTCCTTCACGAGAGCTTACACCAGCCGCTCCCTCTCTGCGCATCCAGACAAGCCTACTATCCCGCTCATTGCGTTTTTGAATGATTAGTCAACATCATACCCTAAGCATTTCAATTTGTCAATTCTTTTTTTCCTGGGATTTTCAGAAAGAATCCTCCGCCCTTGTGTAAAGGGGGAGGAGTTTGCTATAATAGAAAAAATAATCCGCAGGGCGGGAGGAACCGGTATGAGAGACAAAAAATCCCAAAATATAGAAAAATTGGGAATTTATATTCATATTCCTTTTTGTAAAAGTAAATGCGATTACTGCGATTTTTATTCCCTGGCGGGGGCGGAGGGGCGGATGGATACCTATCAGAAGGCCCTGCTCACCCATATGAAGGAGACGGCCCGTGTGGCAGGAGAGATCCCCGTGGATACCATCTATTTTGGGGGCGGCACCCCCAGCTACTATGGGGACAAGCGGCTGCGGGAGCTGCTGAAGGCGGTCAGGAAGCTCTTTTCGGTGGAAAAGGACGCGGAGATCACCCTGGAGGCCAACCCGGACAGCGTCACCTTTCAATCCCTTCGGGCGCTGCGCCGGGCGGGCTTTAACCGCCTGTCCATGGGCCTTCAATCCGCCTGTCCGGCGGAGCTGGCCGCCATCCACCGGGCCCACAGCATAGAAGAGGGGGACGCGGCAGTGGTGGCGGCACGGGCGGCGAAGATCAAGAATTTGTCCCTGGACCTCATCTATGGCCTGCCGGGACAGACGGAGGAGAGCTGGCACAATACCCTGGAGCATGCCCTGTCCCTCCAGCCGGAGCACCTGTCCTGCTACGGGCTGAAGGTGGAGGAGGGCACTCCGCTGGCCCAGCGGGTGGCGGCGGGAGAGGTCCTGCCGGATGACGACACTCAGGCGGAGCTCTATCTGTGGACGGTAGAGCGGCTGCGCCAGGCGGGCTATGAGCAGTATGAGATCTCCAACTTCGCAAAGCCGGGCTTTGCGTCCCAGCACAACCTGCGCTACTGGCTCACCCGGCCCTATATCGGCTTTGGCCCCGGAGCCCACTCCGACTTTGGCGGACGGCGGTATTCCTGGATCCGGGACCTGGAGGGCTACATCAAAGGGGTACTGGAGGGCGGAGAGCTGCTGGAAAGCCAGGACCTCATCCCCCAGCGGGAACGGGGGGGCGAATATCTCATGCTCCGTCTGCGCACTGTCCGAGGCATTGAGGAGTGGGAATACCGGGGCACCTATTATATGGACTTTACCCCCATCGAGCAGCGGCTTCAGGAGTTTTCTGCCCAAGGCTGGGCGGAAAAGACCCCGGAGGGGCGGTGGAGGCTGACCCCCAAGGGATTTTTAGTCTCTAACCAGCTCATCGGCGATTTGCTGGAGCGGCAGCGGGAGATCAGTCTCTCGGAGCTTCTGCCCAGAGTGAAGCGGCTGCAGGAGGAGCGAAACGAGGGATAATTTGTAAAATCTGGATGCACCTTTGCGCCATCCAGACAGGAAAAAAGCGGCGGAAGGCCCCTCATCCGTCTTTTTTTACAATTCGGCAGGGGTAACGTAAAATTTGTTGCCAGGTGGACATAATAGTGCTATAATGTATGCGGTTTACCATGCCTTGCCACAGGCAAAAATGGTTGATTTGATATTACATATGGCCTATGCGCCATATATTCCGTTATAGATTCTGACATTGTGAATCAAAGAGGGTGCCTTATTTGACCAAGTATCAGATCCAGGGGGGCAAGCCCCTGCATGGGACCGTACACATCAGCGGCGCGAAAAATGCGGCGGTGGCCATTATTCCCGCCGCCCTGCTGGTGGACGGGACCTGCCGTATTGAGAATATTCCACAGATCAGTGATGTGACCTTGATCCTCCAGATCCTCCAGGAGCTGGGGGCGGACGTGCGTACCGTAAACCGCACCACCGTGGACGTGGACTGTTCCCGTGTCCGCAACCGCCAGGTCCCCTATGACCTGGCCCGGAAGATTCGGGCCAGCTACTACCTGGTTGGGGCTCTGCTGGGCCGGTTTGGCTGGGCAGAGGTGCCCCTGCCCGGAGGCTGCGATCTGGGCGGACGGCCCATTGACCAGCACATCAAGGGGTTTGTGGCCATGGGTGCCGAGGTAGATGTGCGAAACGGCCTCATCTATGCCCGTGTGCCCGACGGGGGACGTCTGGCCGGGGGCCAGATTTATCTGGACATGGTATCGGTGGGTGCCACGATGAACATCATGCTGGCCGGCGTGCTGGCCAGCGGCATGACTGTCATTGAAAATGCCGCCAAAGAGCCCCATATCGTGGACCTGGCCAATTTCCTCAACTCCATGGGGGCCAACATCATGGGCGCGGGCACCGATGTGATTAAGATCCGTGGTGTGGAGAAGCTTCAGGGAGGCACCTATTCTATTATCCCCGACCAGATCGAGGCGGGCACCTATATGGCCGCTGTCTCCGCCGCCGGGGGCGAGCTGCTCATTAAAAATGTCATTCCCAAGCACCTGGACTGCATCACGGCCAAGCTGGTGGAGATGGGAGTGGAGGTGGAGGAGCAGGACGATGCCGTCCTGGTCCGCCGCAGCGGCCCGCTCAACCGGGTGAATGTGAAGACCATGCCCTATCCCGGTTTCCCCACCGACATGCAGCCTCAGATCGCGGCGGTGCTGTGCCTGGCCCGTGGAACCAGTGTGCTCACGGAGGGCGTGTGGGACAACCGCTACCGCTATGTGGACGAATTCCGGCGCATGGGCGCCCGAATCCAGGTGGACGGCAAGGTGGCGGTCATCGAAGGGGTGGAAGCCCTGACCGGGGCACCGGTGCACGCCTGTGACCTGCGGGCAGGAGCCGCCATGGTCATTGCCGGTCTGGCCGCCCAGGGAATGACGGAGATCGACGGCATCCACCACATCGAGCGGGGCTATGAGACCCTGGTGGAAAAGCTGGCTTCGGTGGGGGCGGATATCCGCACCGTCTTTGTCCCGGATGAGGACAACCAGAGCCAGGTGGGCTAAATCAGAACCGATGTTTCGCCGCCCGCTGGGCGGCGAAATTTTTTGAGAACGGGGGAATTTCCTTGCTGACCTTTACCACCCTGGCCAGCGGTTCCAGTGGGAACGCTGCCCTGGTGTCCAGCGGCAATACCCATATTCTGTTGGACGCGGGCATCTCCGCCCGGCGCATCACCCTGGGGTTGCGGGCGCTGGGGGTGGAGCCGGAACAGCTGCGGGCCATTTTGATCACCCACGAGCACCACGACCACGTCAGCGGTCTGAGTGTACTGACCAAAAAGCGGTCCGTCCCCATTTTGGCAACCCCGGCCACCTGCCGGTGCCTGGGACAGAAGATCCCCGGTCTTGTCCCCCTGCTTCGGGAGCAGGAGGCGGGGACCGGTATTCCGCTGGGGGAGCTGTGGGTGGAGTCCTTTTCCACCCCCCACGATGCCGCGGGCAGTGTAGGCTACTCCATTTCTGGGGATGGGGGCAGGATGGTGCTGTGCACCGACCTGGGCTATGTGACCCCGGAAGTAAAGAGAGCGGTCCGGGGCTGTGACCTGTTGGTATGTGAGACCAACCACGACGAGGACTGGCTGCGTTCCGGTCCTTACCCCTATTCCCTGAAGCAGCGGGTGCTGGGTGACCGGGGGCACCTGTCCAACGAGGCGGGGGCCGAGCTGGCCGCCCTGGCCGTGTCCTCAGGAACACGGACGGTCATTTTGGCCCACCTGTCCCAGGAGAACAATACCCCCGCCCATGCCCGTGCGGCGGTCTGCCGCCGGCTGGCGGCTATGGGCTGTGACCCGGAACGGGACATCTCCCTGACGGTAGCGCCGAGAGGGGAGACGGGCCCCGTGTTTGCTCTGGGCGCGGAGGAAGATGGTTTTGTCAGGGGGGCGGCGCTATGCTGAGTGTTTACCTCATTTGTGTGGGCAAGCTGAAGGAAAAGTTTTATCTGGAGGCCTGTGGGGAGTACTTAAAGCGTCTGGGCGCCTACTGTAAGCTCACGCTGGTGGAGCTGCCCGAGGAGCGCCTGCCCCAGAATCCCTCCCGAGCCCAGATCGAACAGGCCCTGGAAAAGGAAAGTCAGGCCATCCGGGCAAAGCTTCCCCCCAGCACCAGCCTGGTGTGCCTGTGCGTGGAGGGCAAGCTTCGCTCCAGCGAGGAGCTGGCCGGCATGTTCCGGGACTGGGAGGGAGGCTCGGCCAAGCACCTGGCCTTTGTCATCGGCGGGTCCTATGGCCTGGCCCAGTCCCTCAAAGCGGAGGCCTGGGTGAAGTTGTCCATGTCCCCCATGACCTTCCCCCACCACCTGGCACGGGTGATGGTGCTGGAGCAGATCTACCGGGCCTTTAAAATTAACGAGGGGTCCAGCTACCATAAATAAAAACTCCAGCCGCTTTTGCGGCTGGAGTTTTTCGGTTAAGCCTGAGGGAGCTTCAGCTCCTGGCCTACAAAGATCATGGAGGGGTTGGAAATAAGGTCGCGGTTGAGCTCGTAAATCTCCTGCCAGCGCTTCCCGGAGCCCAGCTCCTGGGCGGCAATGCGCCACAGAGAGTCACCCTTTTGTACGGTATAGGTACGGCTCTGGGGCTGCTCGGGCTGAGGCTGCTGCTCCGGTTCTTCCGGCTGGGGCTGCTCTTCCGGCTGCTCGGGCTGGGTGGAGGCATTGAGGATGGTGATCCGGCCCTGACCGGCGGGGTCCTGGTAATCTTCCCCCACCTGGCCATTGAGGCCCTCTACAAAGAAGTTGATGAGGGACTGGTTATCCAGGATCACACTGTCCTTGAGCAGGGTGTTGTCCTGGAACATAGTAAAGCCGTCGCCGCCGGACTTGATGAGGTAGTTGTGGGAGGAGACGGTGTACACCTTGTCCAGCTCCAGAGGCTGTCCATTCACCTTTACATCGGTGACCCGGTAGGGCCCGGTGACACCCTGGAAGGACCCCTGGTCAGACAGCTGCACCGAGGAGGGGATGGAGGCATCGATGGTAAAGGTCAGACCGGAGACCTGGAGGAAGCCGCCGCTGCTCTCGGGGTAGAGGCGGGCGCCCATTTCCAGGGCGTCCAGCACCTCCTGGCCGGTGGCCTCCACCAGGCACAGCTCGTTGCCGTAAGGCTGGACGCTGAGCAGGCTCTGATAAGTGATGTCGCCCACAGGGATGTCCGCGCGGACACCGCCGCCGTTGCACAGGCCGATGTCGGCCCCCAGGGCCCAGCGGTAGGCATCCGCTACCAGATCGCCCAGGTTGGTTTCTCCCACCCGGACGGCCCAGTCGTAGCCGTTTTCCGCGGTGGCCTTCAGCTGGACCGCAGTGCTGCCCACGACCTGGTTAAGCTCCTCCTCAAACTGGCTGTTCACTTGGGCCAGATAGGCCTGGGTGTCCGGGTCAGCGGGGACGGTTTCCCCTTCCGGAGAGAGCATCTCCGTGGTGAATTCCCCGGTGGAGGGGTCCAGGGTGATGCAGCCCAGATTGGCCAGCTGGGTACCCGTCTGCACCAGGTCCACCGGCTCTCCGGCCAGGTTGGAGACCTGCTGCTGGTACACTTCGTGGGAGTGACCGTCAATCACAAGGTCGATGCCTGTGGTATTGGCAATGACCGCGGAGGAGGTCCACTGGGCGGTGGTGCCTTCCATGCCCAGGTGGGCCAGGGCCACCACATAGTCCGCCCCGTCCTTCCGGGCGGAGTCCACGGCGTTCTGGACGGCGGTATAGAGGGCCTGTCCATTGCCGCCCTCACAGAAGGAATAGATGTAGCTGCCGCTGTCATCCTGGAAGTGGGTGGGGTTGGACTTGGTCAAAGTTTCGGGGGTGGAGATGCCCACATAGGCCACCTGCACGTCCCCATAGTCCTCCACCCCATAGGGGGCAAAGACTCCTTTGCCTGCATTGTCCAGCAGGTTGCAGGACAGATAGGTGTACTGGGCCTTGGTTTGGGCCAGGTCCAGCAGGACATCCATGCCGTAGTCAAACTCATGGTTGCCGGGGATGGCATAGTCATAGCCCACATAGTTCATGATGTCCACCAGGCTGGCTCCCTGGGTCAGGGTACCGATGGGGCCGCCCTGAATGGCGTCGCCGGCGTCCACCAGGGTGACCCGGTCCGCGCCGTACTGTTCTTCCATCTCCTGGCGGTAGGCGGCTACCGCGGCGTAGCCGTCGGTGGCGGTGTGGACATCGTTGGTGTGGAGAATGACCACAGGAGCGCGTTCCGCCGCCATGGCCGGGATGGCCAATCCCAGGGTGAGGGCGGCGGTGAGCAGGAGGCTGAGCAGCTTTTTCATAAAATTCTCCTTTCTGTTCACAGGCCTGTGAGATCAAAGGGTGGGGTATATTCCTCCTTGGCGCTGGTGCGCTCCTGAGTAAAGCCAGCCAGGCCAAGGTTTCCCATATATTCCTGGGCTGCGCGCATTTCGCCGGTGCGAAGCCGCCGGTTAAGTTCGGGAAATTGGGACTCCAGATCGCCCCAAGGGGTGTATTGGCTCATAAGGGAAAAGAGAACGGTCCCTGGAGGAAACTCCCGTGCCACCCAATCCATTACGGCCTTGGCCTGGGGAAGCTGGCCGGGCAGAATCAGATGGCGAATGATGACCCCGCGGGTGAGCAGGCCGGCTTCATCAAACCGGCAGGGGCCGGTTTGACGGACCATTTCCCGGATGGCGGCGGTGGCCGCCTCCGGATAGTCGGCGGCGCGGGAGTAGCGCCGGGCGGTATCGGATTTGAGATATTTCAGATCGGGGAGGTAGATATCCACCAGACCCTCCAGACGTTGAAGCGTCTCTGCCTTGTCATACCCTCCGGTATTATATACCACGGGGACCGGAAGGGGATGCTGCTCCAGCAGGGCCTTGACCACATGGGCGTAGTGGGTGGGATTGACGAAATTGATATTGTGAGCCCCCTGGGCGATGAGCTCGTCGCAGATCTCAGCCAGACGCTCCAGAGGGATGGCTTTGCCGAAATCCTGATGACTGATTTTCTCATTCTGGCAAAAGACACAGCCCAGGCTGCACCCGGAAAAAAAGATGGTGCCCGACCCCCGCGTGCCGGAGATGGGGGGCTCCTCCCACATGTGGAGGGCGGCCCGAGCCAGAATGGGCGTTTCGGGCATGCGGCAGACCCCCTGACCCTGCTCCGGGGTGCGCAGCGCCCCGCAGTTTCGGGGGCAGAGATGACAGATCATAGCGTGCCTCCTTAAAACCGGCCCAGATGGTCGGCCACAATTTGGGAGAAGGACCCAAAGGCGTTGGGCAGGGCGTAACGGTCCCGCAGATCGGCCCGGCTGGCCCAGACCCAGCCCTCAGGGAGGCGGGGGCTGTCCAATATACCGGCCAGGGCGGTCATATGCCACTCAATGTGGGAGAAAATATGCTTTCCGGTTCCGGCCTGTTCCAAAGAACGGGGAGAGAGGCCCCACCGGGCAGGCCAATCCGTACCATCGGCCAGTTCGTTTGGGTACTCCCATAGCCCCGCCAAAAGTCCCTTGTCCCCACGGCGGCGCAGCGCCACGCTGTTTTGGTAAAACAGGAGGTAGACGGTGCGCGCCTCCAGGCGCCGGGCCTTTTGGGCGGCCTTGACGGGCAGCTCGCCGGTCCGGCCCTCCTGAAAGGCCCGGCAGAAGGGGGCGGCGGGACAGCGTTCACACAGAGGGGCGCCGTTAGGCAGGCAGACGGTGGCACCCAGTTCCATCATGGCCTGGTTAAAGTCTCCTGGGGCATCCAGGGGGATGATCGCTTCCAAAGCCTGGGTGACCTTTTTTTTCATGGCGGGGGTGGAGATGTCCCCGGTGTCTGCACAGATCCGGGCACTGACCCGCAGTACATTGCCATCCACCGCCGGAACAGGCAGGTGAAAGGCAATGGAGGAGATGGCACCGGCGGTATAGTCCCCCACCCCGGCCAGGGCACGGATATCTTTATAGGCATTTGGAAATACTCCGCCATGCAGCTGCATGATCTGAAGGGCGGCCTTCTGCAGGTTCCTGGCCCGGCTGTAATAGCCCAGCCCCTGCCACAGCTTGAGCAGCTGATCCTGGGGCAGAGCAGCCAGGTCGGCCACCGTGGGTACAGCCTCCAAAAAACGGCGGTAGTAGTCCAGAACAGCGGCTACCCGTGTCTGTTGCAGCATGATTTCGGAAATCCAAACGTGATATGGGGTGGGATCGCTGCGCCAGGGCAGGACACGGGCGTTCTCCCGGTACCACAGCAGCAGGGGAATGGGCAATTGCTGAAGCTCCTTCACTGGGGGCCTCCTTTCAACAGGATGTTTTTTCTATCATACACCCTCCGCTTGGAAACTGCAACAGCAGAAAGGTATAACTAAAAAGTAATATCTTGCATAATGGATTTGGGGATGGTATTTCCGGGGTTGGAGTGGTAAAGTCTTCACCAGAGATAAGGTTAAAAATTTAACGATTTACTGGCTGCCGCTCTTGCCAGCAGATCGGAGGGTTTTAACCACAATCTCCATCATTCCTTTTTCATCCATCCTTCCAGATCAAACCAACAAGGGACGCCCCTCAGGGCGTCCCTTGTTGGTTTATTGCCGTTGGGCCAGAATTGCCTCTACAGCGGTTACCATCTCATAGACCAGAGCGTCGCAGTGGGGCTTTCGCTCCTCACCCCGGTCGTGGGCGGCCCTCAGCAGCTCGGCGCAGTTGGTGGCACAGTGGTCCGCTTGGAACTGCTGCAGCAGGGCGGAAGCCTGTTTCTCCGCGCAGCCGGTCATGCCCAGCACCATCAAAGCGCCGGACAGAGCGCCGCACACAGAGCCGTGGCGCATGCCGGAGTTGAAGAAAGTACCCAGAGCGTAGGCCTGCTCCTGGGTGAGGCCCATCTCTTTGGCAAAGGTGACCAGCACCGATTGACAGCAATTATAGTGTACTTCCGTGTTGGCCCGTAGGGTGCGGGCCAATTCCATATGCTCCATACAAAGTTCTCTCCTTTTTACTTGATTTTGTCGATGACCATCTGCTCATAGCGCAGATATTGATAACCTGCTTTTTGGTACAGGCGGATGGCGTTCTGGTTAATGTCGTTAACCTCCAGACGGAACCGCCGGGCGGTGGGATACTGGCTTTCGATCCAGGCGAGAATCTCTCCCCCCAGCCCCCGGCCCCGGAAGGCGGGGGCAAGGTAAATTTCCTCCAGGAAGATGCAGCGCCCGCCTACTTCCGCGGAGTAGCACTGGGAGATATAGAGATAGCCCGCGGGCTGGCCGTCCATTTCAATGAGAAGACCCCGCAGAAGAGGCTCCTGGGGATCGGCAGCATCCCGGAAGGAGCGTTCTAAAATTTCAGGGTCCACAGGGTGAAGCACCGCATCTCCCTGGTAAAAGTCCTGGACCATGGGCAGGATCAGGTCGTGGTCCGCCATGGTGATGTCACGAAAGGTAAGCATGATGATTCTCCTTTAGTTAAAAATATCCGGGGTATCGGCAAACATGTTCCGTACCCGCTGCAGGACTGGGCGGTTGTCCGGGCTTGTAAGGGCCGGGTCCTGGGTGAGCAGTTGGTTGGCTGCCTGCTGGGCCTCCTGGAGCAGGGCCATGTCCCCCGACAGATCCGCCAGCTTCATCTGGGGCAGGCCGTGCTGGCGGTTTCCAAAGAAGTCGCCGGGCCCCCGAGCTTTCAGATCCTCCTCCGAGATCCGGAACCCGTCAGTGGTGGAGGCCAGGGTGCGCAGGCGGGTCATGGCCTCGGCACTGCGGGTGGCGGTGATAAGCACGCAGTAGGACTGGTGTTTTCCCCGGCCCACCCGGCCCCGGAGCTGATGGAGCTGGCTGAGGCCAAAGCGGTCGGCATTTTCGATGATAATAAGGGAGGCGTTGGGAACATCTACTCCTACTTCCACCACTGTGGTGGAGACCAAAACCTGGATCTCCCCCCGGACAAAGGCGGCCATGGCCGCCTCTTTTTCCTTGGGCTTCATTTTCCCATAAAGAAGGCCCAGTGTCAAATCGGGGAAAACCTCTCGCTGCAGATGCTCGGTATAGGTCTTGACGGCCTTTAAATCGGCGGGGGAGGAGGCACCCCAGGCGGATTCCGGTCCGTTCTCGGGGGTATCCTCTACCGCGGGACAGATGATATACACCTGCCGCCCCTGAGAGACCTGCTTGCGCACAAACTGATACATCCGCTGGCGCTTGTCCTCCCGCACCACATAGGTTTCTACCGGAGTGCGTCCGGGGGGCAGTTCATTGATGATGGAGATGTCCAGGTCCCCGTAAATGATAAGGGCCAGGGTGCGGGGAATGGGAGTGGCGGACATGACCAGCACATGGGGGGGCGGCATGCCGCCGGTCTCCGATTTCCCGGCCAGAGCCGAGCGCTGGGCCACGCCGAAGCGGTGCTGTTCATCGGCCACGATAAGGGCCAGCCGGTGAAATTCCACGCCCTGGGAAATGAGGGCATGGGTACCCACGGCAAAATCGATCTCCCCCTGTGCCAGCTGGGCCCGGACCTTCTTTTTCTCACTGGGGGTCAGCGACCCGGTGAGCAGTCCCACCCGCACCCCGGCGGGGGCGAGAAGCGCGGAGAGAGAGCGGAAATGCTGCTCGGCCAGCACCTCGGTGGGGGCCATCAGGGCGCACTGATACCCGGCCATGGCGCACAGCCAGCCAGCGTAGGCGGCTACGGCCGTTTTACCGGAGCCTACGTCGCCCTGGACCAGGCGGTTCATGGGCCGGCCGGAGGAGAGGTCCGCGGCGATCTCATCCATCACCCGGAGCTGGGCGGCGGTGGGGGAAAAGGGAAGCAGGGCGAGAAACTCTTCCTGGGGCCGCTGTGGGATGGCACAGGCCAAGGAAATGGCTTCTCTTCGATGGCGGAGAAAGCTCAAACCTACGGAGAGATAAAACAGTTCCTCAAAGGTAAGCCGCCGCCTGGCAATTTCCAGGGCATGCTCGTCCTGGGGAAAGTGGATGTTTCGGAGTGCATATTCCAAAGCGACCAGATTGTGGCCTTGCCGGATGGGCTGGGGCAGAGTTTCCGGCAGGGCGGCGACGCAGGGGAGCGCCTGGCGCACCAGGGATGCCATCAGGTGGTTGCTGAGGCCGGCGGTCAGGGAGTAGATGGGCATAATGCGGCCGGTGACGCTTTGCTTGCCCAGGTGTTCAAAAATGGGATTGATCATGGTGCGCCGGCGGCCTTGCTCCTCCACAGCGCCGAAAAAAATATATTCCTCCCCTGCCCGGAGGGCCTGCTCCACATATCCCTGATTGAAAAAGGTCAGATGGAGGGCTCCTGTATGATCCACCACCTTGACCTGGACCAGCTCCAGTCCCTTGCGGATCCGGGCGCGGCGGGGATGCTCAGCGGCCATGGCGGAGATGCAGATCCGCTGGCCCGGAGGGGCTTCCCGAATGGTATAGATCTTCCGCCGGTCCTCATAGTCCCGAGGATAGTGGGCCAGCAGGTCGTCTGCTTTTGTAAGGCCAAGCTTTTCCAGCTTTTTAAAGCGCTGCTCCCCCACGCCGGTAAATTCCAGCAGGGGCGTGTCTGGTGTGACTGCCATAGAAGTCCCTCCTTTCCGATATTTTTCCCATTTTAACACAGCCTGCAGCGGGAGTAAAGGCGAAAGGACACCCTTGTCAGAGTGTAGGCAGGCAGGTATAATAAACGGCAGAAACAAAAAGGAGGACGGAACATGTCTGAATATATTTTGAACCTGCTCCCGGTCAATGAAGAGGAAAAGCGCGCGTTTGAGGCCATTGCCCCGGAGGCGGTTCATGTGTACGCCGGGCGGCGGACCGTGACCCAGGAACAGCTGGAGTCGGCCACAGTGATTTTGGGCTGGCCACGGGCGGAGGACATGAAAAACGCCCGCAGTCTCCGGTGGTTCCAGAGCATGTGGGCCGGGACGGAGGAGTATGAGGGGATGCTGCCCCAGGGGATATGCTTTACCAGCTCCGCGGGGAGCAACAGCCGTTCGGTGGCCGAACACATGCTGGCCTCCCTGCTGGCGGTGTGCCGCCGCCTGCCCACCTACCGGGATTCTCAGAAGGCCCACCGCTGGGAGGATGAGGGCACCATGAAGACCCTGTTGGGGGCCACAGTGTTGGTGATTGGAGCGGGAAACATCGGCGGGGAGTTTGCCAAGATGTGCCAGAGCCTGGGGGCCCGCACGGTGGGTCTGAAGCGGACGGTACGGGGAGAAGTACCGGGCTTTGACCAGGTGGATACTATGGAGAAGCTGGACCATTGGCTCCCCCAGGCGGATGTGGTGGCCATGTCCCTGCCCCACACTCCGGAGACGGTGGGGCTGATGAACGAGGAGCGGCTGCGCCGGATGAAGGAGGATGCCATCCTCCTCAACGCCGGACGGGGGTCCGCCCTGGACCAGCAGGCTCTGGGAACCATGATGAAGGAAGGAAAGCTGTGGGGTGCGGCTCTGGATGTGACGGACCCCGAGCCCTTGCCCCAGGACAGCCCCCTGTGGGACATTCCCAATCTGCTCCTTACCCCCCATGTGGCCGGTGGTATGCGTCTGGAGATTACACGGAAGAACTGTATTCAGCAGGCGCAGGACAATCTGCGCCGGTATCTGGCGGGAGAGCCGCTGGTGAACCAGGTAAAATAAACGGTCCCTCCTTTGCAACCGGAGCCCTTGCTTTGCGTCTGAATGGATGAGAGCGAAAAGGAGGGATTTCCATGAAATGAAAAGGACTGGGAATTGCAGCGGTGCTGTTGCTGCTGGGCGGGGCGTGGTGGTGGACCGGACCCCGGTATGCCCTGGACGGCCCGCCCAGGGTCACGGTGTCCGCAGGGGCTGAAAAAACCGAGGTTGGCTGCTGGAGTGCCCAGTGGGACAGCCCCACGGTTTGTTTCAACGCCTGCGGCGACGCTCCCACCGCTCCCTACGCCCGTCCCTCTCAGCCGGTGGTATATGTAAAGGAGGGGACCGAGGCCCTCACTCTGTCCTACCCCGTTGCGCCCAGTGAAGTGACGGTGCGCTTTACGCCTGACAGCGGGGAATTGGGGGTGACCCTCTACGAAGGGGCCGGACGGAGAGAACTGATCCTCCCTCTACCGGAAGATTTCAGGGGGATTTATGAGGTAAGTGAGGTCTGGAAGAACGTGCCCCCTGCCACGGGGTACGCCCAACGGGGATTCCTGGCAGTGGGAGAGGGGGAAAGCCCAGGGGACCCAAAGCTGGCTGAGCCCCCGGAGCTTGTCGTGACGAACGGCGGGGAAAACCCGGTGACGGCCCGGCTCGGCTCCTATTCCTGGTATATCTGGCAGGGCGGCGAGGAGATGGAGGGGATCATCGCCGATGCCCCCCACCCCCTGGAGATGTCCCATCTGCCTGCTATGGCTGCACAGCCTGGGGACCGGCTGGAGCTGCAATGGTCCGCTGCGCCGGACGAGATATCCGTGTGGACCTGGTCGGCGGGAAAGGGCGTTGACCAGGAGCCGGTGGAGGTGGAGACCTGGCTGGGAAATGAGGTCTCGGTCCCAAAGCTGGATGGCACCGCGGTGCTTGAGGTGCGCGGCCGCTGGTACCTGGCCGGGGATAACTGGGGAGAGGCCAGTTATTTCCTCACACTTGTATAAAAAACAGGGCGGACGCCATGGGGCACAGCATGAGCAGAGATGTTGCCTGTATGGAACATTCCATGGTAAGGCGGCTGTACCCCGTGGAATGAGAGCCGCCGGAGCATTTGATCAATAAAAAGAAAGCCTGTCTGTAAGTGACAGGCTTTCTTTATGACAAAAGATATTCTAACGAGACATCAAAGACCTGGGAAAAGGCCTTTAGCTCAATGTCGGTTACAAATCGCTGGCCGCTTTCGATGCGTTGAATCGCATTTTTGTCCAGGTCAAGTCCGGACAGCTGCAGCAGATCGGCTAACCCACGTTGAGAGAGCTTGGGCGAGCGAGATTTTCGCAATTCGGCTACCCGTATGCCACACAGGTTGTATCGGCCATTCGGACCGCGATTTTTATACATAAAATCATTCCTGACATTCAATCGTTGTCACAGAAATCATTTTATGGTATAATAGCGCCAAATATGACATTTAATAAATGTCAAAAAAGGGAAGGAATGGCTTGTATCCGGTAAAGGATCAACAGGCGGGTACTGAAATGAGAAAATCTGTGCGGGATGACCTTTATGCTCGAGCAATTGGGTGGGAGGTGCTTCATTACCTTCAGCAGGAATGTCCAGCAGAACTTGGGGAGGAAATGGAGCACGATGCCCTTCGTGTGCTGGAAAAAATCAAAAGAACCCTGGACGATCCAAGGCTGAGTGACCAGACCTGCTATGAACGAATTGAGCAAATTGTTCAAACGTTTTATGCGTTTGGAATATCCACAAGCAGACATGATTAAAAACCCCCGGCGCCGTGGCGCCGGGGGTTTTTCTTGATTGTTTAAAATTCCGCGTTGCCCCAGGTTCTGGGATGCAGCTCCACGTCACGGATGTTGTTCACGCCGGTGAGGTACATGACCATCCGCTCAAAGCCCAGGCCATAGCCAGCGTGGCGGCAGGAGCCGTAGCGGCGCAGGTCGCAGTACCACCAGTAGTCCTTGGGGTCCATGCCCAGCTCCTGGATGCGGCCCTCCAGCAGCTCCAGGCGCTCCTCACGCTGGGAACCGCCGATGAGCTCGCCGATGCCGGGCACCAGGCAGTCGGCGGCGGCCACGGTCTTGCCATCGTCGTTCTGGCGCATATAGAAGGCCTTGATCTCCTTGGGGTAATCGGTGACGAACACGGGGCGCTTGTACACCTGCTCGGTGAGATAGCGCTCGTGCTCGGTCTGCAAATCGCAGCCCCAGTAGACCTTGAAGTCGAACTTGTCGTTGTTCTGCTCCAGGATCTTCACAGCCTCGGTGTAGCTCACACGGGCAAAGTCAGAGGAGGCGACATGCTCCAGGCGCTCCTTCAGGCCCTTGTCCACAAAGGAGTTGAAGAAGTTGATCTCATCGGGGCACTTGTCCAGCACATAGCGGATGACATACTTGATCATGGCCTCGGCGTTGTCCATGTAGTCGTTCAGATCGGCAAAGGCCATCTCGGGCTCGATCATCCAGAACTCGGCGGCGTGGCGCTGGGTGTTGGACTTCTCGGCGCGGAAGGTGGGGCCGAAGGTATAGACGTTGCCAAAGGCCATGGCAAAGTTCTCACAGTTGAGCTGGCCGGAGACGGTGAGGTTGGCCTTCTTACCGAAGAAGTCCTGAGTATAGTCCACCTGGCCGTCCTCCGTCTTGGGAACATTCTGGAGGTCCAGGGTGGTCACCTGGAACATCTCGCCGGCGCCCTCACAGTCACTGGCGGTGATGATGGGGGTGTGGACGTAAACGAAGCCCCGGTCCTGGAAGAAGCAGTGGATGGCGTGGGCGGTGGCGGAGCGGACCCGGAACACGGCGGAAAAGAGGTTGGTCCGGGGGCGCAGGTGCTGAATGGTGCGCAGGAACTCCACGCTGTGGCGCTTCTTCTGCAGGGGATAGTCGGGGGCGGACACGCCCTCCACCATAACAGAGGAGGCCTTTACCTCCAGAGGCTGCTTGGCTTCGGGGGTGAGCACCACCTGGCCGGTAACGATGAGAGCGGCGCCCACATTCTGGCCGGCGATCTCCTTATAATTGTCCAGAACATTGGCGTCCAGAACGATCTGCAAATTTTTAAAGCAGGAGCCGTCGTTAAGCTCCACAAAGCCGAAGGTCTTCATGTCCCGGATGGTGCGGGCCCAGCCGCAGACGGTAACAGTCTGACCGCCCAGACTCTCCTGGTCGGCAAAAATGGCGGCAATGGTGGTGCGTTCCATAGTGAATCCTCTCCAAATCTTGAATGTTGGGAAAAGCGGGCTCAGAGCTGGGCCCGCGCTCAGTTGGCCCTTATTATAATGCTTTTTCCCGCGTTTTGCAAGGGTTGGGACATATTTCAGGGAGATGAGGCCCCGTTTGGAACCGTTTTTGCCATTGCAGTGCCCGGAACAGAAAAAAAGAGAGGGGGAATTGTGGAAAATGTGAAGGGAGGCGGAGAAGGAAGCGGGGAAAATGGTGGCTCCTGACGGTTTCCTTTTGGGGAGTAAAGTGCTATGCTCTAACCAATCGGTACGAAAAGAGGAGTGGCAGACGGATCTGCGGCAAAACGCCGCAAAAGGTGTGCAGCGTAGATTCTGGAAATGCCATGAACAAAATGGAGGTAGCCTATGGAGCTTTCGGAAATCCGCAAGCAGATTGATGTACTGGATGATCAGATGCTGGAGCTGTTTCTGAAGCGGATGTCTCTGGCGGAGGACATTGCAGATTATAAAAATGAACATCACATGCCCATTCTCAGCCGGAGCCGGGAACGGGAGATCCTGTCCAAGGTGGCCAAACAGGCGGGGGAGCGGGAGCGGTATGCCTACCATCTCTTTACCACTCTGTTCCAACTGGCTAAGGCCCGGCAGGCAGAGCTGCTCTCCGCCCCCTCCCAGGTGGGGGAGATGGTAAAGGCGGCCCTGGAGGCGGGAGCGGCGGTATTTCCCAAGACGGGGACGGTGGCCTGCCAGGGAGTGGAGGGAGCCAATTCCCAGACGGCCTGTGACCGGCTGCTGCCTCGGGGAGAGATCCGGTATGTGAACACCTTTGAGGATGTCGTCCGGGCGGTGGAGGAGGGCAGCTGCCAATTTGGCGTGCTGCCCATTGAGAACAGCTCCAATGGCTCGGTCCGGGCGGCCTATGATCTGTTGCAAAAGCACAGCCTCAGTGTGGTGCGTTCGGTCCGGCTGTGCATCCGCCATGAGCTGCTGGCCTTGCCGGGTACCCGTCTGGAGGATATCCGGGAAATCTATTCCCATGAGCAGGCCATCGGCCAGTGCAGCCGATTTTTGCGCGGGCTGGAGGGGGTCAAGGTGATCCCCTGCGGCAATACGGCCATGGCCGCCCAGAAGGTGGCCCAGGAAGGGGACCGGGGGATCGCGGCCATTTCTTCCCACCCCTGTGCCCAGCTCTACGGCCTGGAGTGCGTGCGGGACGACATTCAAAACAGCGATAACAACTATACCCGATTTTTCTGTGTGGCCAGGGATCCGGCCATTTACGCCGGGGCCAACCGGATCAGTTTGATTGTAGGCTGTGACAACCGGCCTGGGGCTTTGTATGAAATCCTCTCCAAGTTTTCCGCGCTGGGCATCAATATGACCAAGCTGGAGAGCTGCCCGGTGACAGGTCGGAACTTTGAGTTTGTCTTTTTCCTGGAGATTGAGGCCTCTGTGCTGGAGGAAGGGGTCCTGGGGATGCTGGAGGAACTGGAACGGGAGTGCGTTAGCCTGCACTTTTTGGGAAATTACGCTGAAATCTGATGGGAAAACCCGCCCAGGCCAATGGGCGGGTTTTTTGCGGCCCAAACAAGAAAAAAGCGCCCGGAACAGTTGCCTGGGGTGGCGTGCTTCTTGTATAATGAAGGTACGACAGCTGACAGCAGGAAGAGAGAGGTTTGATACTATGCTGAACTTTGATCCAGAGCGATATTCCTATCCGTCCCGGCGCAATGTAGTGTACGGGCGCCACGGCATGGCCTGTACCTCGGTGCCCCTGGGGGCCCAGATCGGGGTAGATGTGATGAAGGCGGGGGGAAACGCCGTGGATGCGGCGGTGGCCATGGCGGCGGCCATGCCCCTGCTGGAGCCCACAGGCAACGGACTGGGTTCTGATTGCTTTGCCCTTGTATGGATCGAAAAGGAGAAAAAACTGTACGGGTTAAATGCCAGCGGCGTGGCCCCCATGTCCCTCAGCGCCCAGAAGGTGCGGGAGCTGGGTTTTGGGGAGATGCCCAAGGAGGGATGGCTCCCCACTATGGTGCCGGGCGCTCCCGCGGGGTGGGCGGAGCTCAACCGCCGGTTTGGAAAAAAGTCCTTGCATGAGCTCTTTGCCCCCGCCGTCTCCTATGCACGGGAGGGGGTCCCCGTCCCGGTGAATGTGGCCAAGCAGTGGCGAAAGGACATGCGGCGCATAGAAGCGGCCATGAAGAGAAATCCGGCGCCCCACCGCTATTGGTGGGAGTGCTTTACCAAAAATGGAGAGAGCTATGAGGCAGGGGACCTCTTCTGCTGGGAGGAGTATGCCCAGACCATGGAGGAGCTGGCCCGGACCAACTGTGAGAGCTATTACCGGGGCTCCATTATGGAGAAGATCGTAGCGTTCAGCCAGGAGACCGGGGGCTGCTTTGCACGGGAGGACTTTGAGAACTACCGTCCCCTGTGGGTGGAGCCCATTACCACGGACTATAAGGGCTATACGGTATGTGAGATCCCGCCCAACGGCCACGGCCTCACGGTGCTGATGGCCCTGAATATCCTGCGGGGGCTGGAGCTGCCGGAGGAGAAGGAGTGCGCCGAGACCTATCATAAAATCGTGGAGGCCATTAAGCTGGCCTTTGCGGACACCAAGACCTATGTGGCCGACCCCCGGTACATGAGGATGAAAGTAGAGGACATGCTCTCCGAGCAGTACGCGGCCCAGCGCCGGGCACTGATCGGTGACAAGGCCCTGGAGCCGAAGGCGGGAGACCCCTCCTGCGGTGGGACCATCTACCTGTGTACCGCCGACCCGGAGGGAAACATGGTCTCCTTCATCCAGAGCAACTACACCACCTTCGGCGCGGGGGTGGCCATCCCCGGCACAGGGATCTCCCTGCAGAACCGGGGAGCTAACTTCTCCCTGGAGGAGGAGAGCGACAACTGCCTGGCGGGGGGCAAGCGCTCCTACCACACCATCATTCCCGGATTTTTGATCAAGGACGGGGAAGCGGTGGGCCCCTTTGGGGTGATGGGTGCCTTTATGCAGCCCCAGGGCCATGTACTGGTGGCAGTGAACACCCTGGACTATCACATGAATCCCCAGGACTGCCTGGATGCCCCCCGCATCCAGTGGATCGGCGGAAAGAAGATCCAGCTGGAGGAGAGTGTGCCCGCCCACATTGCCCAAGAGCTTCAGGCCATGGGCCATGAGGTAGAGGTCATCTCGGACTCCATCGGCATGGGCCGGGGGGAGATCATCTGGCGCGTCGGCAATGGCCTTCTCATGGGGGCCACAGAGCCCAGGTGCGACGGCACCGTGGCGGCCTGGTAAGAAAAACCGGAGATTTTACAATACAAAAGGGAGCGGATTCGTTTATGTATACCGCACGTAATTATATTAAGGCCGAATCCCTGGCCCAGGCCCATGAGCTGAACCAGCGTCGGGCCAACGCGATTATTGGCGGGGGCTGCTGGATGCGCATGGGGGAGCGGATGTACGACACCCTCATCGACCTGTCCGGCCTGGGCCTGGACCAGATCCAGGACCGGGGGGAAGAGGCGGCTCTGGGGGCTATGGTTACCCTGCGGCAGCTGGAGACCAATTTTATGCTGGAGAAGTGCTTCAGCGGGCTGTTTCGGAAGTGTACCCAGCACATCGTAGGGGTGCAGTTTCGCAACTGTGCCACTCTGGGGGGAAGCGTCTACTCCCGCTTTGGCTTTTCCGACATCGTCACGGCCCTGCTGGCCCTCAGCTGCCAGGTGGAGCTGGCGGGGGCTGGGCGGATCCCCCTGGAGGAGTATGTGAAGCTGCCCCGTGACCGGGATGTGCTCGCCTGGGTCTTTGTGAAGAAGGACGGCCGACCTGTGGCCTATGAGACGGCCCGGAACAGTGAGACGGACCTGCCGGTACTCACCTGTGCCCTGTCCAAGGTAGGAGAGACCTGGCGGGCGGTGGTCGGCGCCCGGCCGGGGAGCCCCCGTGTGGTGGAGGACAGCACCTGGGAGGGGTTGGAGAAGCAGGTCCTTGCTCTGGAATATGGAGACAATATGCGAGGGAGTGCACGGTACCGCCGCCATCTGGCGGAGGTACTGCTGAAGCGCTGCAAACAGCAGCTGGAGGTGAGTGGAGTATGACCATTAAGTGGACCTTAAACGGGGCAGCCCGTACCGATGAGGTGGAGGCGGATGAGACGCTGCTCCACTGCCTGCGGAAGGTGGGCTGCCTGTCCGTGAAGTGCGGCTGTGAGACCAGCGGCTGCGGCCTTTGCACCGTGTGGATGGACGGAACGCCCGTGCTGTCCTGCTCCGTCCCCGCCCCACGGGCAGAGGGCCATGCAGTCACCACCCTGGAGGGCCTTCAGGAGGAGGCGGCGGAGTTTGGCGCCTTTTTGGCCGACGAGGGAGCGGAGCAGTGCGGCTTCTGCTCGCCCGGCTTTATTATGAATGTACTGGCCATGGTGCGGGAGCTGAAAAACCCCACCGAGGAGGAGATCCAACATTATCTCACCGGAAACCTGTGCCGCTGCTCCGGCTATCAGGGGCAGCTGCGGGCCATCCGCAAGTATCTGGCCGCGAAGGGAGGGGAGCAGAGATGAAAGCTGTTTCCACCGGCGTACGGAAGAAGGACGCCATGAGCCTGGTTACCGGCAAGCCGGTGTACACCGGAGATCTGGTCCCCGCAAACGCCCTGCGCTTGAAGCTGCTGCGTTCCCCCCACGCACGGGCTAACATTATCTCCATCGACACCAGCCGGGCCAAAATGGTGCCCGGCGTGGCGGCGGTGCTGACCTGGGAGGACATGCCCCAGAGCCGCTTTACCACCGCCGGCCAGACCTGGCCCGAGCCCAGCCCCTATGACCGGCTGATCCTGGACCGGCACCTGCGCTGTGCCGGGGACCCGGTGGCCATTGTGGCCGCGGAGACAGAGGAGATTGCCCGGCGGGCGGTGCGGCTCATTAAAGTGGAGTATGAGGTGCTGGAGCCCCTGCTGGACTTTACCAAGGCTCTGGACAACCCCATTGTGGTCCACCCGGAGGAGAATTTCCGCTCCCTGTGCCCGGTAGGCACCGACCCAAAGCGCAACCTGGTATCCACCGACAGCTTTACCGTGGGTGATGTGGAGGGGGAGTTTGCCAAATGTGATGTGGTGCTGGAGCGCACCTATAACACCGTGGCCAACAACCAGACCATGATGGAGCCCTTCTGCACTTATACCTATTTGGATGAGTATGGCCGCCTCAATGTGGTCAGCTCCACCCAGGTGCCTTTCCATGTGCGGAGGATCTTATCCAACGCCCTGGAACTTCCCAAAAGCCAGATCCGGGTGGTGAAGCCCCGGATCGGCGGCGGCTTTGGCGCCAAGCAGAGCGTAGTCAGCGAGCAGTTCCCTGCCATTGTCACCAAACTCACCGGCCGTCCCGCTTACCTCTGCTACACCCGGCAGGAGTCCATGGCCAATGGCTCTCCCCGCCACCAGATGCAGGTGAAGGTCCGTATCGGCGCCGACCGGGACGGGTCCATCCGGTGTATGGACCTCTACGCCCTGTCCAACGCCGGGGCCTATGGGGACCACGGCCCCACCACCATCGGCCTGGTGGGGCACAAGTCCCTGGCCCTCTACGGAAGCCTCCGGGCCAGCCGCTTTGTCTGTGATGTGGTGTATACCAACACCATGGGGGCCGGTGCCTACCGGGGTTACGGAGCCACTCAGGGCATTTTTGCGGTGGAGTCCGCTGTCAACGAAATGGCAGCCCAGCTGGGCATGGACCCCTGTGCCATCCGGGAGAAGAATATGGTCCGCCAGGGCCAGATGATGCCCGCCTATTACGGCGAGCCCTGCAACAGCTGCACCCTGGACAAGTGTATGGAGCGGGCCAAGGAGATGATGGGCTGGGACAAGGGGCCCACCCACTGGACGTTGCCCAACGGCCACATCCGGGGCCGGGGCGTGGCCATGGCCATGCAGGGCAGCGGCATCTCCGGCGTGGACATCGGCAGCGTGGAGGTGCGCCTCAACGACGGGGGCTTCTATACCATGCTGGTGGGCTGTACCGACATGGGCACCGGCTGCGATACCATTCTGGCCCAGATGGCCGCCGACTGCCTGGACTGCAGTGTGGACGACATTGCCGTGCGGGGAGTGGACACCGACCAGTCCCCCTATGACACCGGCTCCTACGCCTCCGCCACCACCTATGTCACCGGCGGGGCGGTGGTGAAAACCTGTGAAGAGCTGCGGGAGAAGATCCGTCTGGAGGGCGCCCGCCTGCTGGGCATCGACCCTGAGGCTGCCCAGTTTGACGGGGAGAAGGTCTTCCTGCCCGGCACGGACAAGGTGATGACAAGGGCAGAGATCGGCTGGGCCAGCTATGAGGGGCACAGCAAGCAGCTTTCTGCCAGCCAGTCCAACTCCTCCCCCATTTCCCCGCCCCCCTTCATGGTGGGGATGGCCGAGGTGGACATCGACCCGGACACCGGAGCGGTGCGGGTAGTGGATTATGTGGGCGTGGTAGACTGCGGTACGGTGATCAACACCAACCTGGCACGGGTCCAGACCGAGGGCGGCATTGTCCAAGGCATTGGTATGGCCCTGCTGGAGAACATCCAGTATAATCCCCAGGGCCGCATGCTCAACGACTCCCTGCTCCAATACCGCATCCCCACCCGCCTGGAGGCGGGGAAGATCCGGGTGGAGTTTGTGCCCAGCTATGAACCCACCGGACCCTTTGGTGCCAAATCCATTGGAGAACTGGTCATCAACACCCCCAGCCCCGCCATTGCCGAGGCCATTCGGGCGGCCACGGGACACATGTTCCGTACCCTGCCCATCCGTCCGGAGGACGTAGCCCTGGCCGGCTTGGAGGAATAAAACATCCAAAAGCCGCATCCTGCCTTGACAGGGTGCGGCTTTTATGGTACCTTCGTTATGTTTTTTCCAGCATAACGATATTGGAGGAATTTTTATGAAAAAGAGACTTTTGTCGATGATCCTGGCTGCCGCCATGGCCCTTTCCCTGGTGGCCTGTGCCCAGAGCGGGGAGAGTTCCGGTGCCGGAGCCTCCTCTGGGAGCACGTCTTCCGCCGCCTCCCAGCAGGGAGACGGCAGCACCCAGTCTGAGGCGGCTTTCCCTGTTACCGTGACCGACGCCGCCGGGCGGGAGGTGACCATCGAGGAGGAACCCGAAAAGCTGGTCAGCGGCTACTACATCACCACTTCCATGCTCATTGCTCTGGGCCACGCGGACAAGCTGGTGGGCATTGAGGCCAAGGCGGACACCCGGCCCATCTATGCCCTGGCCGCCCCGGAGCTTCTGGAGCTGCCTTCGGTAGGCACCGCCAAGGAGTTTGACCTGGAGGGCTGTGCCGCCCTGGAGCCGGACCTGGTGATCCTGCCCCTGAAGCTGAAGGATACCGTCCCCGCCCTGGAGGAGCTGGGCCTCACGGTGATTACCGTCAACCCCGAGAGCCTGGAGCAGCTCAATGAGACCATTCGCCTTTTCAATGCCGCCATTGGCGATCCGGTGAAGGGCTGGGAGCTGCTGGACTATAACCAGCAGACCCAGGAGTTTTTGGCCGAGAAGCTGGCCGATGTGGAAAGACCACGAGTCTATTTGGCGGGCAACAGCAGCTACCTGAGCACCGCCGGAGCGGCCATGTATCAGAACACCCTTCTGGAGATGGGCGGCGGTGAAAATGTGGCCGCGGAGCTGGAGGACACCTACTGGGCGGACGTGTCCTATGAGCAGCTGCTCTCCTGGAACCCGGAAGTCATCATCATGGCCTCCGACGCGGCCTATTCCAAGGATGAGCTGCTGGCCGACCCCCAGCTGCAGCAGCTGGACGCGGTGAAAAATGGCCGGGTGTACGCTATGCCCTCCGCCTTTGAGTCCTGGGACTCTCCGGTCCCCAGCGCCCTGGTGGGCAGCCGCTGGGTGGCCAGCGTCCTCCATGGGGAGGAGTATGCCTTTGAGCAGTTCCAGGCCGATGCGGCGGACTTCTACCGGCAGTTCTACGGCGTGGAAATCGACACCCAGCTTTTGAGCTGGTAAGGTTCCCATGAGAGAGGAAAGGCGGGGCAGGGTGTGCTTCCTGGCGGCCCTGGTCCTGTTGGTGGGGGCGGCGGCCCTGTCTTTGCTGGTGGGGCGGTATCCCATTACCTGGCAGGGGCTGTGGAGTGACCCCTATGTGGCCCATGTCTTTTTCACCCTGCGTCTGGGGCGTACCTGCATGGTGCTGCTGGCCGGATTTGCCCTGGGGGTGGCGGGCAGCGTCTATCAGACGGTGTTCCGCAATCCCCTGGCCGCTCCGGATATCATCGGGGTGGCCTCGGGCGCTTCGGCAGGGGCGGCGGCAGGAATCCTTTTCTTTGGCGGCGGCAGTGTGCTCACTGCCCTGTGGGCCTTTGGCGGGGGATTTGCGGCGGTGCTGGCCGCCCTGGCCCTGTCCGCCCTGAGCCGGGAGCGGGGGATCGCCAATCTGGTGCTCTCGGGCATTGTGGTCAATGCTCTGGCCCAGGCGGTGCTGATGCTCATGAAGCTGACCGCCGACCCGGAGAAGGAGCTGGCCTCCATCGAATTTTGGATCATGGGCAGCTTTGCCGATGTGACCATGGACAAGACGCTGGGGGCAGCTCCCTGGATTCTGATTGGTCTTGCAGGAATGTTTTTGCTGCGCCGGCAGATCCTGCTGCTGGGTTTGGAGGAGGAGGAAGCCCGCACTTTGGGGGTCCCGGTGGGGGCAGTGCGCACGGGAGTGCTGCTGCTGGCCACCTTGGTGACGGGGGCGGTGATCAGCGTCACGGGACTTATTTCCTTTGTGGGGCTGCTGGCCCCCCACACCGCCCGGCTGCTGACCCGGAGCAGCCGGTTTTCCACCACGGTACTGTCGGGACTGTGCGGGGGCGTTTTGCTGCTGCTGGCTGATGTGCTGGCCCGGAGTGTGGGCAGCGCGGAAATCCCCATCAGCATCGTTACCTCTCTTCTGGGGGCGCCCTTCCTCTTTTGGATGATGTGCAGAGGGAGGGGAGCGCTGTGAAGGAACGTTTGCGGGTGGAACATCTCTGTGCCGGATATGACCGGGGGGATGTGATCCATAATATCAGCTTTTCCCTGTTCGGTGGAGAGCTGTGCGCTCTTCTAGGTGGAAACGGCTCGGGAAAAACCACGCTGCTGCGGACCATATGCACCCTGCTGCCCGGCCGGGGAGAGCTGACCCTGGCTGGGCAGCCCATAAGGACCTTCAGCCGCCGGGAACGGGCCCGGCGTATGGGCTATCTGGCCCAGGGAGGGCATATGGTCCTGTCCCTGGCTGTGCTGGATGTGGTGCTTATGGGACTAAACCCGGAGCTGGGGCTGTTGGAAAGCCCAGGCCCGGCTCACCGCCGCCGGGCCGTGGAGGCGCTGGAGCGGGTGGGAATTGCCCATCTGGCTCCGTTGCCCTTCCAGAGCCTGAGCCAGGGGCAGAAGCAGCTGTGCCTCTTTGCCCGGACCCTGGTGTGCCAGCCGGAGCTGTTGGTGCTGGATGAGCCGGACAGCGCCCTGGATTTTCCAAACCGGAGCCGCATGATGCGACTGTTGAAGGCGTATCTGCAGGAAAAGGAACGGGCGGCGCTTTTGTGCAGCCATGATGTAAACTCCGCTCTGGCCCACGCCGACCGGCTGCTGCTGATGAAAGACGGGACGCTGCTTTGCGATCTGCGCCCGGAGAAGCTCCGCCGGGAGGAACTGGAGCGGGCGCTGCGGGAGGTATACGGCCCGGTAGAGGTACTGTGCCACAAGGGACGCTTTGTGATGATCGGAGGGGAGGAGCTATGAAGCTGAGACTGACGGTCAGCTTTCAGGATGAGGCGGGGGAGCGCTTTTTTGGCGAGGGGCCCTACCGCCTTTTGCTGGGGGTAGAGGAGAAGCACAGCCTGCGTGCCGCCGCCCAGGGGATGGGGATGGCTTACACCAAAGCCTTCCGCATCATCAAAAATGCCGAGCAGCACCTGGGCTTTTCTCTGCTGGAGCGAGCAGTGGGTGGAAAAGGAGGCGGGGGCAGTACCCTGACCCCGGAGGGAAAGGAGCTTTTGAAGCGCTATGGAGCATACCGGTTATCCTGCGATCAAATGGCTGAGCGCCTATACCAGGAGCATTTTTCAAACTTCCTCCCGGCGGCATCTTCTGATTACCGGCGGGAAGGGCCGGGGGAAGACCACTCTGCTGGAGGCACTGCTGGCGGGTGAGAAAATACCCGGATTGCGCAGCGGCGTGGAACGGGGAGGGGACGGCCTCCCCACGCTGGTGTGGCTGGAGGAGCGCGGCGGCTCAGCGCGGTGTGTCATCGGCCGGCGAGGGCAAGCTTCCATGGAGCCGGTGCCGGGAGTGCTGGATACAGAGGGATCAGAGCTCGTCCGGAGGGTGCTGGCCGCGCCGGGAGAGTGGGCTGCGGTGGACGAGATCGGCTTTTTGGAGCAGTCCAGCCCCGCCTATCAGCAGGCACTGTGGAACTTGTTGGAACACAAACGGATGTTGGCCGTTCTGCGCAAGGAGGACCTCCCCTTTTTAAACCGCCTGCGGGAACGGGCGGACTGCTTTGTACTGGATTTGGACGAGGTGTGTGGGCCATGAAGCTGGGATGTGTGGTGCTGGCCGCAGGACAGGGAAGGCGGTTTGGTGACAATAAGCTGCTGCAGATGCTGGCCGGCCAGCCGGTGCTGGGCCATGTGCTCTCAGCCCTGCCCCGAGAGCGGTTTGAGCGGATCGTGGTGGTGGCATCCACCCAGGGAGTGGAGACACTGTGCAGCCAGCAGGGCCTTGCCTGCCTGCGCTATCCCGGCGGCCCCCAGAGTGAGAGCATTCGAAGGGGAGCCGCGGCTATGGAGGGGATGGACGGATGCCTGTTTGTCATGGGGGACCAGCCCCTGTGTGCCAGGGAGAGCATGGAGAACATGGTGGATGCGTTTCTGGCCCAGCCGGAGGCGGTGATCCGTCTGGCCTGGGGGGAGACCCCGTGCAGCCCGGTGCTGTTCCCCCAAAAGTATTTCCAAAAATTCCAAAGCCTCACGGGAGAACAGGGAGGAATGTCCGTGCTAAAGGGGCTGGATGTGCCGATCCGTTTGATCCAGGCAAAGGAGGAGGCAGAGCTCTGGGATGTAGATACAAGAGCGGAGCTGGAGAAACTAGAGGCGCAGCTGGTCAAGCGGCGCTTGGCCCAACCATAAAAAAGCGGTTCCCCGCTGAAGGGGAACCGCTTTTTTATGTATCAGTGGATTTAAAGGGAGTGCTCATCCCGTTGAATGGGAATGCGGGGAAGAGTCCAGCGGTAGTGACTGGCCAGAACCCGGAGAATGACCACCAGCAGCGTGCTCATAAAAATAGAGATGGCAGGGGCATAGAGCTGCAGCAGGTAGTAGCACAGCGCGCCGGCCAGGGATGCCAGGGCGTAGATATGCTTGCGCAGAACGGCGGGAGTGGAGCGGCTGAGCACGTCCCGGAGCATGCCGCCCCCCACGCCGGTGGTGAGCCCCAGAAAGACACAGAAAAAGGCGTTCTCTCCAAAACCGGCGTCGATGGTGTTCTGCACACCAATGACCGAGAAGATGCCAAGACCCGCCGCGTCAAAGATATTGAGGGCGGTATCGTTGATAAACGGAATGGATTTTCCCCGGCGGGCCCTCCAGTGGGCGATGACAAAGACCACCAGGGCGGTGAGTACGGCGAACAGCAGATAGACATAGTTGAGAAAGGCCTGGGGCGGGATCTGCCCCAAGAGCAGGTCCCGGATAATGCCGCCGCCGATGGCGGTAACGGCCCCCAGGAATACCACGCCGAACAGGTCCAGGTTGCGCTCAATGGCCAGCATGGCTCCGGAGATGGAGAAGGCTATGGTACCCACGATCTCAGTGAGAAAGGATAGACTATGTAAATCAAAGCTCATGACTGCTCGCATCCTTTTTTGCTTCATCAGTACATGCCCAAACCGCGCAGACGGAGGGCGCTTGAGAAAGGTCCCGCCAACGGATTTTGACCGGCGCGGAGGTTGTCCCACACACGGCGCCTACCCAGTCAGGGCCAAAGAAAAGCTGGAAGCAGAGACCCTGGTGGACATAGAAAAGTTCTCCCGGATGGGGAAGCGGGACGGAGATGGCGGCAATGGAGCCGCGCAGACCCTGGCCGCTCTGCTTAGAGCGGCTCTCCTTCAGGGCCCACAGAGTGGTGAAGCTCTGCCAAAAGTCGCTCTGCCGTTCCAGCCAGGCCAGCTCCTCCGGAGCACACACGCGCCTGGGCAGAGAGGGCCGCCAGGACTTGACCAGCTGAATGTCCACCCCCACAGGGGCGCTGTCCAGGGCGCACAGGGCCAGCGTGCCGCTGTGGCTGAGGTTGAATTCCCGGCCCGGAAGGTGGGAAAAGGCCGGTTTTCCCAGCGGAGTGCGCACCAACTGAGGCAGGGGGGACAGGCCCCAGTGCTCTTTGGCGGCTATGGCCAGCAGGCCATAGGCCTGGGCGCGCGTTTCCAGGCCGTCCACTCCGTATAAAACCACAGCGCTCCCCCCCGCCTGATGTTTTTCTCATTATAACAGACGGAGGGGAGCGCTGGCTAGAGCCAAATCAAATTTTAGCAGGGAAGAGGGAACCAGGCCCCTGCCGCAGAGAGGTCTGCAAAAAGAATATGGTGGGGGGGATAGAGGGTAAAGACCACTACCATGCCCAAAAGCATCAGGGTGAGCAGCACACTGAGTACCTTGCGCCGGGTGGAAAAGGGCTGGGAAAAGGTTGTGGGCAGCCAGAAGCCCAGAGCCATGACCGCGATGTAGATGGCAATGTCCACCCACATGGCCTCGCCCCCCAGGCAGATGTGGTAGAGATAGCCCATGGCCAGCATGGCGGCACAGATCATGGGTGCAGTCAGCAGCCAGGGGTAAATCCCGCCGGGGCGGCCCCGGTTGAGCAGCACCGCGGCGGCCAGGTAGGGCCAGAAGACAATTTTGACATGTTCCCACAGGCTCTCATTCACCGGAGAAACGAGAGCCGTAATGGCGCAGGGCACCCAGGAGTAGAGAAAATGGAGCAGGGTTCCGGCCAAAATGGCGGCCAGACAAGTGAGGATCAACGAGCGTTTCCCATAATACATGACACACACCACCTTGCTCTACTGTATGCCGGGCTGGGGGAAGTTATGCCAACGAAGCGCAGAAAAGCGGGCCCCGGAGGATGTCCGGGGCCCGCTGTTTTATTGCGTTGAGGCCTGGTAGGCCTTGGCGGCGGCAAGAAAGGCACCGAAGAGAGGATGAGCCCGGTTGGGGCGGCTTTTCAGCTCCGGGTGGAACTGTACCCCCACAAACCAGGGGTGGTCAGGCAGCTCCACCATCTCCACCAGCCGTCCGTCGGGGGACAGACCGGACAGCCGAAGCCCTGCCTGCGTAAGAAGGTCCCGGTATTGGTTGTTGAACTCGTAGCGGTGGCGGTGGCGCTCCTGAATCTCCTCCGTCCCGTAGGCATGGAAGGCAAAGGTATCCGTTCCGGTGATATGACAGGGATAGGCACCCAGGCGCATGGTGCCGCCCTTTGCGGTGATCCCCCGCTGGTCGGGCATAAGGTCGATGACCGGATGGGGGGTGTCGGGAGCCAGCTCGCTGGAGTGGGCCCCCGCCAGATGGCACACATGGCGGGCAAATTCCACCACGGCCATCTGCATTCCCAGACAGATGCCCAAGAAGGGAATGCTGCATTCCCGTGCATAGCGGATGGCGGATATTTTCCCCTCGATTCCTCGGCTGCCAAAGCCTCCGGGAACCAGGATGCCGCTGACACCGGCGAGAAGCCGGGCGGCGTTTTCGTCGGTAAGCTCCTCGCTGCTGAGCCAGCGGATGTTGACCTGCACTCCGTTTTCGATGCCAGCGTGGGCCAGGGCCTCCACCACCGACAGGTAGGCGTCGTGGAGGGAGACATACTTGCCCACCAGAGCGATCTCCACCTGTCCGGCGGGATGTTTGGCCCGGTGGACCATGGTGGCCCACTCGGTGAGGTCGGGGGCATAGCAGACGAGCCCCAGCCGCCGCACCACCACATCGGCTAGCCCCTCCCGCTCCAACATGAGAGGGACTTCGTAGAGAATGGGAGCGGTGAGATTGGGAATCACGTGGTCGGCAGGGATGTTGCAGAACAGGGAGATTTTTTCCCGCATCTCCTGGGAAATAGGATAGTCGCTGCGGCAGATGATCACGTCGGGCTGGATGCCCAGAGCGAGCAGCTCCTTGACGGAGTGCTGGGTGGGCTTGCTCTTCAGTTCCCCGGTGCCGGGGATGGAGACAATGAGGGAGACGTGGAGGAACATCACATTCTGCCGCCCCCGCTGGGCGGCCACCTGGCGGATGGATTCCAGGAAGGGCTGGCTTTCGATATCGCCTACGGTGCCGCCGATCTCCACAATGGCCACATCGGTGTCCGGCGTGTCCAGGGCATAGATGTTGGCTTTGATCTCGTCGGTGACGTGGGGGATGATCTGGACCGTGCCCCCCAGATAGTCCCCCGCCCGCTCGCGGCTGAGCACATCCCAGTAGATCTTGCCCGAGGAGACGGAGCTGTGGCAGGTGAGATTTTCGTCAATGAAGCGCTCATAGTGGCCCAGGTCCAGGTCGGTTTCTGCCCCGTCGTCGGTGACAAAGACCTCGCCGTGCTGATAGGGGCTCATGGTGCCTGGGTCCACGTTGAGATAGGGGTCCAGTTTCTGCACCTTCACCCGCAGTCCCCGCTGTTTGAGAAGCCGCCCCAGGGAAGCGGCGGTGATTCCCTTACCCAGACCGGATACCACACCGCCGGTGACAAAAATATATTTTGCGGCCATAGACCTTACTTCCCCTTTCCGGCGTCAGCGGTGCTCCAGCAGGCGGCGCATCACCTGCTGATAGGCGTCCTCCACTCCGCCCAAATCCCGGCGGAAGCGGTCCTTATCCAGCTTTTCATGGGTTTTGGCGTCCCAAAGGCGGCAGGTATCGGGGCTGATCTCATCGGCCAGCACTACAGTGCCGTCAGCCAGACGGCCGAATTCCAGCTTAAAATCCACCAGAATGACGCCGCACTCCGCCCACAGGCCCTTCAAAAAGTCGTTGACGGCAAAGGAATAGCGGCGGATGGTGTCCAGCTCCTCCGGTGTGGCCAGCTTTAAGGCGATGGCGTGAGAGCGGTTGATGAGCGGGTCGCCCAGCGCGTCATTCTTATAGGAAAACTCCAGGGTGGGCTGGTCAAAGACCACACCCTCCTCCACCCCGTAGCGCTTGGAGAAGGAGCCGGCGGCAAGGTTGCGCACAATGACCTCCAGGGGAATGATGGACACCCGCTTGACCAGGGTTTCCCGAGAGCTGAGCTCCCGAATCAGGTGGGTGGGGACTCCGACTTGCTCCAGACGCTTCATAAGCAGGTTGGTCATCTGGTTATTGATGACGCCCTTGCCGCCGATGGTCCCTTTCTTCAGACCGTTAAAGGCGGTAGCGTCGTCCTTGTAAGAGACGATGAGCTGCTCAGGGTCCTCGGTTTCGTAGACCTTTTTGGCCTTCCCTTCGTATAAAAGCTTGTTGTGTTCCATTTCGATGACTCCTTCCTTATATGCCGCTGGCGCCGTAGTTGGCCAGTACCCGTGCAGAGGGGTCGTTGACGTCACAGCCTGCCCAGCTTTTGTTGGGCATCCAGAAGTCGGTGACCATTTGGCTCTGGCCGGGGTAGTAGCGTTCAAATATCTCCCGATAGAGAAGAGATTCCTTGGTAAAGGGCTGGGCGTGGGTGTACTTGCGGCGCAGGGCCTCAAATTCCGCATCGGTGTAGTGTTCCTCGGCGTACTCTTTCAGGTCGTCCACCAGGGAGTGGCCCACCGCGTCGGAGAAGGCGGCCTTCTCCCGCCAGAGGATGGCTTGGGGGAGGTAGTCCCCCTCAAAGGCCCGGCGCAGGAGATATTTGCCCTTGCCGTAGGTGTTCACCTTCAACGCCGGGTCCAGAGCCATGACGTAGCGGACAAACTCCAGATCGCCGAAGGGAACCCGTGCTTCCAGGGAGTTGACGGAGATGCACCGGTCGGCCCGGAGCACATCGTACATGTGCAGCTCCCGCACCCGCTTTTCCGCCTCCTGCTGGAACGCTTCGGGAGAAGGGGCAAAGTCGGTATATTTATAGCCGAAGAGCTCGTCAGAGATCTCCCCTGTGAGCAGCACCCGGATATCGCTTTGCTGGTGAATGGCCCTGCACAGCAGGTACATGCCCATGCTGGCCCGAATGGTGGTGATGTCGTAGGTACCCAGCACCTCGATGACCGTCTCCAGAGCGGAAAGGACATCCTCCCGTGTGATGATGACCTCGTGGTGGTCGCTGCCCAGGTAGTCGGCTACCTGACGGGCATACTTCAGGTCGATGGCGTCCACATCCATGCCGATGGCATAGGTCTGGATGGGAGCGGCGCTCTTTCGGGCGGCAATGGCGCACACCAGGGAGGAGTCCAGACCGCCGGAGAGGAGAAAGCCCACCTTTGCATCGGCCACCAGGCGCTTTTCCACCCCGGCAATGAGCTTTTCCCGGATGTTCCGGCAGGCGGTGTCCAGGTCATCCCGGCACACCTGCGTGACCTTGGACATGTCCCGGTAGCAGATGAAGGCTCCGTCCTTGTAGTAGTGTCCGGGTGGGAAGGGCATAATTTCCCCCACCAGGCCCAACAGGTTTTTGGGTTCGCTGGCAAAGACAATGGTCCCACGGGTGTCATAGCCGTAGTAGAGAGGACGGATCCCGATGGGGTCCCGAGCGGCGATGAACTCGTCTGTCTGGGCGTCGTAGAGGATACAGGCGAACTCTGCATCCAGCATGGCGAACATGTCCACCCCGTATTCCCGATACAGGGGCAGCAAAATTTCACAGTCGGAGTCACTCTGGAAGGAATACTGGTCGGCCAGGGCGGCCTTGAACTGTTCAAAGCCGTAGATTTCTCCGTTGCACACCACAAAGCTGCCGTTTAACGAGAAAGGCTGCATGCCGGAGGGGGTCAGCCCCATGATGGACAGCCGGTGAAAGCCCAGCACACCGCTGCCGGCTTTGACCACCCGGCTCTGATCAGGGCCCCGTGACAATGTGCGCTGAAAGGCCGCATCAAACGCGGCGGAGTCGATCACCGGGCCACAGTAGCCAATAATGGAACACATGAGCATACACCCTTTCCCTGCGTAAACATAAAAAAGAGGCAAAGACGCCTTCAGAATCCGAATCTGAAAGACGTCTTTGCCTTTACGGGGCGCATTATAAACCGAAAAGAGCCCCTTTGTCAATAGGAACGCGGCCTTTTTTCCAATCCTGTGACGAAACCCAAAGAAAGCGGGCAAATTGGTTCCCAAGCATGGCTGAAATAGACAAAACAAATTTGTTGTGCCCCGAATGGTGGAAAAAGAAAAACCTGCGTGGTATAATTTCCACAAAATTTGTGGAACCGGGCGCGAAAACCGGCGCGGCCCGCAGGACAAGCACAAAGAAAGTGGGTGGACCTATGAAATATACGGCAAACGATGTCATCCAATATGTCAAGGAGGAAGAAATCAAGTTTATCCGTCTGGCCTTTTGCGATGTGTTTGGGCGGCAGAAGAATATCTCCATTGCGGCCACTGAGCTGCAGCGTGCCTTTGAATATGGCATCGCCTTTGATGCCTCGGCCATTGCGGGCTTTGGGGATGAGACCCACTCGGATCTGCTGCTGCAGCCTGACCCGGAGACGCTGATGCTGCTGCCCTGGCGGCCGGAACAGGGACAGGTGGTGCGGATGTTCTGCAAAATCGTCTACCCGGACGGACGGCCCTTTGAATGCGACTGCCGACAGCTGCTGAAGGACACGGTGGCCCAGGCCAAAGAACGAGGACTGGAGTTTCTTTTTGGGGCGGAGCAGGAGTTTTACCTCTTCAAGCTGGATGAGCGGGGAGAGCCCACCCGAGAGCCCTATGACTGGGCCAGCTATATGGATGCGGCCCCCGAGGACAAGGGAGAAGCGATTCGAAGAGAAATCTGCCTGACGCTGGAGCAGATGGGGATCCGGCCGGAGAGCGCCCACCACGAGGAGGGACCGGGACAAAACGAGATCGATTTCCGCTATTCCGACCCCATTACTGCAGCGGACAATGTGATGACCTTCCAGACTATTGTGAAGATGGTGGCCCACCGAAACGGCCTGTACGCCGATTTCAGCCCCAAGCCTCTGGAGGGGAAGCCGGGCAGCGGCTTCCATATTAACCTTTCGGTCCGCGCCCAAGAGGGCAAAGATCACCTGTGGCAGGTGATTGCCGGAGTATTGGACAAGGTGGGGGAGATGACGGTGTTTCTCAACCCCACGGAGAGCTCCTATGCCCGATTTGGCAGCAGCAAGGCCCCCAGCTACATCTCCTGGTCCAAGGAAAACCGGTCCCAGCTGGTGCGGGTGCCGGCAGCGGTGGGGGAATACCGGCGGGCGGAGCTGCGCTCCCCCGATCCCATGGCCAATCCTTATCTGGCCTTTGCCCTGATGATTGAGGCGGGGCTTTATGGAATTCAGCAGGAACTGGTACTGCCCCAGCCCGCGGACCTGAATCTTTACCAGGCCGATGCACAGACCCTGTCGGCCTTCCGCCGGCTGCCGCAAAATCTGGCTGTGGCCCGCAAAGCGGCGGCAGAGAGTGAATTTATCCGCGGCTGCGTCCCGGAGGGGATCCGAAGCTGCTACTGCAAGGGCCTGTAACCATCCGCGCACGGAATACAACGGGAGAGGAGGGGAGAACATATGGCGTTGGAGGAACAGGTGTACAGTGTGCTGCTGGTTTCGGCCTCTGAGCGGTTTAACACCGCCATGAAAGAGATGCTGATGCAGCTGCCCTTTGACCCCGTATGTGTGGCTGGCAGCATCAATGCCGCCGAACGCATGACAGCGGAGCGAAGCTTTGACTGCATTTTGGTCAATTCTCCCCTGCCCGACGACCCAGGCCTGCGGTTTTCCGTAAACAGCTGCGCCAACCGGGAGACGGTGGTGCTGATGCTGGTGCGCAGCGAGCTGCACGACCAGGTCCACGACCGGGTGGCGAAACAGGGCGTATTTACCCTGGCAAAGCCCTCGCCCAGAGGGGCAGTGCTCCAGGCGCTGAGTTGGCTGATCAGCGCACGGGAGCGGCTGAGAAAGGTCAGTGACAAAATTCAGCCTTTAGAAAAGCGCATGGAGGAAATTCAGCTGGTCAACCGGGCGAAGTGGCTGCTGATCAGCCAACTGAACATGAGCGAGCCGGATGCCCACCACTACATTGAGCGACAGGCCATGAACCGGTGCCTGCCCAAAGGAAAAGTGGCCCAGGAGATCATTTCACTCTATTCCTGACCTCAGAAAACGAGGGGAGGACCGAATCGGTCCTCCCCTCGTTGGTTTTGGAAAGAATGTCAGCCCAGCTTCATCTCGTCCCGAGCATACCGCTCCAGCTCCTCCCGGAAATCGGGGTGGGCAATGGAGGCCATGGCCTGGGCCCGCTGGCGCAGAGACAGGCCGGACAGGCACACCACACCGTACTCGGTGGCCACATACTGGACCATGGTCCGGGGGGCAGAAACTACGCTGCCGCCGGAAATGACAGGGACGATGTTGGACTTGCGCACGCCCTCCTTGGTCATCCGGGAGGAGTTGAGGCAAATGAATCCCTTTCCGCCCGGAGAGCGGTAGGCTCCCTCCAGAAAGTCCATCTGGCCGCCGATGCCGGAAAGCTGCCGGTACCCGGCGCTCTCCCCGTTCTCCTGGCCCATCAGGTCCAGCTGTACCCCGCCGTTGATGCTGATGACATTGGACATGGAGCCGATGCGCTGGGGGCAGTGGACATAGTCCAGATCGCCGGGGTGGAAGAGGCCGGGATTGTCCTGAAGCCAGTCGTAAAGTTTTTGGGAGCCCATGGCCAGGTTCCAGGTGCTCAGGCCCCGGTCCAATTCCTTGCGGGCGTTGGTGAGCTTTCCCGCTTCATACATGGCCAGGTAGGCGTCGCTGATGGTGCCCGTGTGGCAGCCCAGGTCCTTCCGGTCGGACTGGGCCAGCAGGTTGGCCACAGTGAAGGGGACACCTCCGACCCCCAGGGACAGCACCGCCCCGTCGGGGATCTCCTCTACCACCCGTCTGGCGATGGCCATATCGGTGGGGGAGGGGTCTTTGTAGCTGCGCACCGGCAGGGGCTCGTGAACTCCCTCCACAATATAGTCCGCCTCGGACAGGTGGACCCGGTGGGAGCCGTTTACCCCCTGGAGGGTGGGGTAGTGCTCGTTGATTTCAAAAATAACCGTACGGGCGTGCTCAAAGATCACACGCCAGGTGTAGTTGGAAATGCCAAGGCCACAGTAGCCCTCGGCATCCGGGCGGGAGACGGGGACAAAGGCCACGTCGGTACGGATCTGCCCCCGGTAGAGGGTGGGCAGCATCCGAAGGGCTACGGGGAGAAACTCCACCAGCCCGCGGGACTGGAGCTTGCGCTCATAGTCGCCGATGTGCCAGCTATAGTAGTGGAAGCTCTCCTGTTCTGGGTCACACTCCACCGCCTCGATGCGGGGACGGATCACCAGACCACCCCGGATCTTTACGTCCTTCAGCCGGCCCTTCTGCCGGGCAAGAGCCTGGTCCAGCAGCTCCGGGAACCCGGCCCCAAAGCCATAGTCGATCCAGTCGCCCGACTGGACGGCCCGCTCCACTGCCTGGTCGGGGGTGAGAAATTTCTGCATGTAGTGTTGGTTCATGGGGACGCCTCCTAAATGGGAAATGGATGGGGACAGACTGTGTGAGAAAAAGCGTATTTTTATCATTATACCGCTGATTGGACCATGGCGCAAAGAAAAAATAAATTCAAATCCAAAGGTTCCGGACCGAAAGGAGGCTATTTACGAAATAACCCATCTCATGTATCATGGAATGGTATGTACGACAAGGGCGGCATCGCGCTGGACCGTGTGACGGAAAAGCTGAGCCGGCGTCACCGCATCGGCCATAAGGGGAGACAGGAGAGGATGACACAATGAGACAGAATCTGCACACCCATACCACCTTTTGTGACGGAAAAAATACTGCGGAGGAGATGATTCTGGCTGCCCTGGAGCAGGGAATGGATTCCCTGGGCTTTTCCGGCCATTCCCCTCTGGTGGGAGAGTGCTGGGCTATGGAAGCGGCGGATGTGCCGCGCTACCGCCGGCAGATCCTGGCCCTGCGGGAACAATATGCCGGAAGGCTGGATGTTTTTCTGGGACTGGAGCAGGATATTCTGTCTCCGCTGCCGGAGGAACCCTACGACTACCTCATCGGTTCGGTCCACATGCTGGAGCGGGAGGGAGAGAGGCTTAGTGTGGATGAGAGTCCGGAGACCTTCCGCCGGGGTACGGAGCAGTGGTTTGGGGGAGATCCTCTGGCCTTTGCGGAGGCTTATTACCGGCAGGTGGGAAGGGTGGCAGAGAAAACCGGCTGTCAGATTGTAGGACATTTTGATTTGATATGTAAGTTTAATGAGGGAAATTGCCTCTTTGACACCGGGCACCCCCGCTACCGCGCGGCGGCTCTGGGGGCCCTGGAGCGGCTGAAGGGACAGAAGGTCATGTTGGAGATCAACACCGGGGCCATATCTCGGGGATACCGCACCGCACCCTACCCGGAGACCTGGATTTTAAAGCGGGCCAGGGAGCTGGACCTGCCCATCTGCATCACCAGCGATGCCCACAGTGTCCGGCATTTACGGTACGCGTTTGACCAGGCGGCTGCGTTGGCGCGAAGCTGCGGCTATCAGGAGGCCATGTATCTCACTTCGACGGGATTTTTGCCTGGTCCGCTGCCGGATGAGGCATAACAAAGAGGGAGCCCCTATGGGGCTCCCTCTTTCTGCGCCGAAAGAAGCTAGGCCGGGCACTGGCGGCCGGTGTGGTCAATGGTATATTCCCCGGAGAGGATCATCTGGGAGATGGGCACAAAGGTATATCCCTCCTGAAGCAGGCACTGGATGATATCCGGCAGGGCCTCGGGGGTGTGGAGGGCGGCATTGTGAAAGAGAACGATGGAGCCGGGCTGCACCTTGCTGGTCACCCGCTTGGTGATCTCCCCGGCGGAAATATCTTTCCAGTCCAGGCTGTCCACGTCCCACTGGATGGGTTCCATACCAATGGAGCGCACCGCGTTGATGGAGCAGTCGTCATAGTCCCCGTAGGGCAGGCGGACCAGGGTGGGACGCACGCCGGTGACCGCTTCGATCTTGTCGTTGCAGGCGTTCAGGTCGTCCACCACCTCCTGGGCGGAGAGCTGGGGGTAGTGGGCGTGGGTGTTGGAGTGGTTCATGACCTCGTGGCCGGCGTCAAAAAGAGCCTTCACGGATTCCGGGTATTTGTCCACCCACTCCCCCACCACAAAGAAGGTGGCGGGTACCTGGTACTGGCCCAGAATGTCAATGAGCTGCTGGGTGTCCTCATTGCCCCAGGCGGCGTCAAAAGAGATGGAAACCAATTTTTGCTCCCGCTGGACACAGTAGATGGGCAGCTGCCGGGTGGTGGCGGAGGCCCCCACGGCGGCGGGATAATTGACCACGTAGAACATCAGACACGCCGCGCACAGACAGGCTGCTCCGGTCCACCAGGCCTTTTTGACACAGAAAAAACGGATGCCTTTTTTCAATCGGAACATGGCTAGCAACTCCCGTTATGTAAGATATTCCATCTATATGTGCCGCCGGACGGGAACATACGGAGATTTTTCGACCATTTAATCCGATCGGGGCAGAAAAAAACGGCATGGAAAGCTTCCATTGTTTGCCTTGACAAACAAGATGTTTGGAGCTATAACTATATATAGTCACGCATGAAAAAATACGACACAAGATATTGCAGTTTTCTGCGAGGTGTAGTCGAGAAGGGGTAGCGGCATGAAGCAGATCCGTAAGAGAAATGGGGAATTGGTTCCCTTTGATGAATCCAAGATCTATAACGCCATTTATGCGGCCAACAAGGCGGTCAAGGACGAGCCTATGGTCAGCATTGACTTTGAGTACCTGACCAAAAAGGTGTGCGCCGCCATTCCCGACGATGACTGCACTGTGGAGCGGGTACAAGATATTGTAGAGTCTATGCTGATCCGCTATGATTATGAGAAGACCGCAAAGGCATATATCCTCTACCGGGCGGAGCATGCCAAGATCCGCGAGGCAGAGTCTGACCTTATGCACATCTACAATGAGCTGACTTATTCCGAGTCTAAGGATGCGGATCTGAAGCGGGAGAACGCCAATATTGACGGTGACACCGCCATGGGCACCATGCTGAAGTATGGCTCCGAAGGTGCGAAGTACTATGTGGACAACTATATCCTTCCAAAGGATATTGCCAAGGCCCACATCAACGGAGACATCCACATCCACGACAAGGACTTTTACATGCTCACCGAGACCTGCTGCCAGATCGACCTCATCAAGCTGTTTGAAAACGGCTTTTGCACCGGGCATGGCTATCTGCGTACCCCCCAGTCCATAATGAGCTACGCTTCCCTGGCCTGTATTGCCATTCAGGCCAACCAGAATGAGATGCACGGCGGACAGAGCGTGCCCAACTTTGACTATGCCATGGCTCCAGGTGTGGCCAAGACCTTTGTCAAGGAGTACTTTGATGCTCTGGCCCAGATCATCGCCCTGAAGCAGAGACTTCCCTATGATGAGGCGATGGACATGGCCAAGAAGATCGCCAAAGAGGTTCCCAACCCCACCATCAGCAACGCCGCCAACTATGCCCAGGAGCTGGAGAAGTGGTATGATGAGGCGCTGGATCACTACGGGGCGGACAAGGAGGTCCTGCTCTCCGGCCACAAGAATGCCGCCAAGACCGCCTACATCAAAACTGACAAGGCCACCTATCAGGCCATGGAGGCACTGGTCCACAACCTGAACACCATGAATTCCCGTGCGGGGGCACAGGTGCCCTTCAGCTCGGTGAACTACGGCACCGACACCTCCGCCGAGGGGCGGATGGTGGTGCGCAATCTCCTGCTGGCCACCGACGCGGGCATGGGCAACGGCGAGACGCCTATTTTCCCGGTGCAGATCTTCAAGGTCAAGGAGGGGCTCAACTACAATTCCGGTGACCCCAACTATGACTTGTTTAAGCTGGCTATCCGCACCAGTGCCAAGCGCCTGTTCCCCAACTTCAGCTTTATCGACGCCCCCTTTAACCTCCCCTTCTATAAGCCCGGTGATTACAACACTGAGGTGGCCTATATGGGCTGCCGGACCCGTGTGATGGCCAACCACCATGACCCCTCCAAGGCAGTCACCTGCGGCCGGGGCAACCTGAGCTTTACCTCCATCAACCTGCCCCGCCTGGGTATTGAGGCCCACCGGGACCTGGAGGTCTTTTATAAGAAGCTGGATGAGATGATGGAGCTGGTTTCCCGGCAGCTGCTCCACCGCTTTAAGATCCAGTGCTCCAAAAAGGGGAAAAATTATCCCTTCCTTATGGGACAAGGAGTCTGGATCGATTCGGACAAAATCGGGCCCGAGGACAGTGTGGCTGAGGTTCTGAAGCACGGGACGCTGAGCATTGGCTTCATCGGCCTGGCTGAGACCCTGAAAACCCTTACCGGCAAGCACCACGGCGAGAGCGAGGCCTCCCGGAAGCTGGGACTGGAGATCATCACCCACATGCGGGAGTTCTGCGACAAAAAGTCCGAGGAGACAGGACTGAACTTTACCCTCCTGGCGACCCCCGCCGAGGGCCTGAGCGGCCGGTTTGTCCGCATTGATAAGAAGAAGTACGGCATCATCCCTGGGGTCACGGACCGGGACTACTACACCAATTCCTTCCACGTGCCCGTCTACTACCCCATCAGCGCCTTTGCCAAGATCGAGATCGAGGCCCCCTACCACGCGTTGACCAACGCCGGTCACATCAGCTATGTGGAGCTGGATGGGGATACCTGCAAGAATCCCCAGGCTTTTGAGGAGATCATCCGCTGCATGAAGGAAAACGGCATTGGCTATGGCTCAGTGAACCACCCGGTAGACCGGGATCCGGTGTGCGGCTATACCGGCGTCATTGATGACGTGTGCCCCCGGTGCGGACGGCGGGCGGGAGAGCCTGTGAGCATTGAACGGCTCAATGAGCTGAGAAAGAAATATCCCAATATGCCGGTCCCCTGCGACTGCAACCACTAAGGAAAAGGAGAAATGAGCGATGAATACACAAGTGAAGAATATCAACGGAAAAGTGGGCGAAGGTATGGACTTTGAGCGCATCCGCCGGATCACTGGCTATCTGGTGGGAACACTGGACCGTTTTAACGATGCCAAGCGCGCCGAGGTGGAGGACCGTGTGAAGCACGGACTGAGCAAAAATGGCACCCTTACCCACTGACAGACTGCGTCTTTGCGGCACGGAGCCGGAGTCCATCGTGGATGGCCCCGGCTTCCGCTTTGTGGTGTTTACCCAGGGCTGCCCCCACCACTGCCCCGGCTGCCATAACCCCCAGTCCCACCCCTTTGAGGGAGGCTATGAGGTGAGTGTGGATGAGCTTTTCCAGGCGGTGAAAGAGAACCCCCATCTGGCGGGGGTGACCTTCTCCGGCGGAGAGCCCTTCTGCCAGCCGGGGGCCCTGGCGGAGCTGGGCCGGAAGGTCAAGTCCCTGGGGAAAACGGTGATGACCTACACCGGCTATACTTTGGAACAGCTTCAGGAGATGGAGGACCCCCAGGTGAAGGAGCTGCTGGAAGTGTCCGACGTTCTGGTGGACGGCCGGTATGAGGAGAGCTTGCGGGACCTGACCCTTCTCTTCCGGGGCAGCGAGAACCAGCGGGTCATCGACCTGAACAAGACCCGTGAAGCGGGAGAAATCATATTGCTTGATCTGGAATATCTTTAAAAAATGCCCCCGGAACCAAGTTGGTTCCGGGGGCATTTTTATGGCAGAACTTATTTCCGGGTGGGGACGTGCCAGATATCGTTGGCATAGTCCCGGATGGAACGGTCGGCAGCAAAGATGCCGGACCGGGCAATGTTAATGAGCGACATCTGATCCCAGCGCGGACGGTCGGCGTAGGCCTCCAGAGAGCGCTTGTGGGCGGCACAATAGCTGTCGAAATCGGCCAGGAGCATATACTCGTCGGCCATGCTGCCGCCGGCCCCAAAGAGCAGGCGGTTGGTCAGCGTGCTGTAGGACACACCATCGCTGAAACCGGCGGAGATCTGGTCGATGACCCGCTTGAGGGCGGGGTTGTGCTGGTAGATCTCCAGGGGACGGTAGCCCTGGCGCTTGCAGTCGTTCACCTGCTCCGCGGTGAGGCCGAAGAGGAAGATGTTCTCATCGCCCAGCTGTTCATGCATCTCCACATTGGCGCCGTCCAGTGTGCCGATGGTCAGAGCGCCGTTCATCATAAACTTCATATTGCCGGTGCCGCTGGCCTCCTTGCCGGCGGTGGAGATCTGCTCGGAGAGCTCGCTGGCGGGCATGAGCTTCTCGGCCAGGGAGACCCGGTAGTTCTCCAAAAAGACCACCTGAAGCTTATCCTTGCAGATGGGGTCCTTGGCGATCTGGTCAGCCAGGGAGTTGATGAGATGGATGATCTCCTTGGCCACATGGTAGCCGGGGGCGGCTTTGGCGCCGAAAAGGAAGGTCTGGGGGGCAAAGTCCATGTTGGGATTGTCCCGCAGCTGGTTGTAGAGGTGGACAATGTGCAGCACGTTCAGAAGCTGGCGCTTATACTCGTGCAGGCGCTTGACCTGAACATCGAAAATAGCGTCGGTGTTGAGGATGACGCCGGACTCCCGAGCCAGATAGCTGGCAAAGCGGCGCTTGTTTTCCTGCTTGATGGTCTCCAGCTGCTTCAGGACAGACTTATCGTTCTGGTACTTCTCCAGGTCCCGCAGGGCCTCGGGGTGGAGGAGGTACTTATCCTTGCCGGTGCAGTCCCGGATCAGGGCGTCCAGCTTGGGGTTGATCTGGGACAGCCAGCGGCGGTGGTCGATGCCGTTGGTCACGTTCTTGAACTTATCGGGCTGGGCCTGATAGGCGTCACAGAACACTTCCCGCTTGAGAATTTCCGAGTGAAGGGCGGACACGCCGTTGATGGCCTGGCAGGCGCAGATGCACAGGTTGGCCATGCGCACCTCGCCGCCCCAGATGATGGCCATATGGGCGATCTTGCCCATGTCGTTGCCGTAGCGGTACTGCAGCTCCTCCTGATACCGGCGGGCGATCTCTTTCAGAATCTGCCAGATGCGGGGCAGGAGCGTCTCGATGAGGGTCTGGGGCCAGCGCTCCAGGGCTTCGGCCAGGACGGTGTGGTTGGTGTAGCAGACGGTGTGGGTGACGATGTTCCAGGCCTCATCCCAGCTGTAGCCCTCCACATCCAGCAAGATGCGCATGAGCTCGGGGATGACCAGGGTGGGGTGGGTGTCGTTGATCTGGATGACGTGCTTCTCGTGGAAGTTGCGGAGGGTACCGTACTGGGCCCGGTGCTTGCGCACGATGGACTGCACGGTGGCGGAGACGAAGAAGTACTGCTGCTTGAGACGCAGGGATTTGCCCTCGTAGTGGTTGTCATCGGGGTAGAGGACCTTGGCGATGACCTCGGCCATAGCCTGCTGCTCCACCGCCTTCAGATATTCGCCCCGAGAGTAGAGGGACATATCCACGGGCACAGGGCTCTTGGCGTCCCACAGACGCAGGGTGTTGGTGTGCTTGGTCTTATAACCGGCAATCTCCATGTCACGGGGGATGGCCAGCACGGTGGTGTAGCCCACGTGCTCGGGGTGGTTAATACCATTTTCATCCCAGCGGTCTTCGATCTTGCCGCCAAAACGGACTTCCTCAGTCTCATCCAGCTTGGGGATGAGCCAGGCGTCGCCCAGGCCCAGCCAATTGTCGGCCAGCTCTACCTGCTTGCCGTCGATGATCTTCTGCTTGAAGATACCCAGCTCGTAGCAGATGGAATAGCCGGTGGCGGGGATCTCCAGGGTGGTCATGGAGTCCAGGTAGCAGGCCGCCAGACGGCCCAGGCCGCCGTTGCCCAGGCCCGCATCAGGCTCCAGCTCGAAGAGATCGGACGCGGAGAAGCCCAGACCCTCCAGAGCGTCCTGCAGGGTGCCCAGAAGCCCCAGGTTAAAGGCGTTCTTTTCCAGAGAACGGCCCATGAGGAACTCCAGGGACAGGTAGTGGACCTGGCGCTGCTGCTCCTCCCAGATTTGATTGCTGGTCTCAATCTGACGCTGAGACATGATGTCCCGGAGCACCAAGGCGCAGGCCTTGAACATATGGGTGGGCGTGGCATCGTCCACGGTGCGGCCAAAGTTGCGCTGGAGCTTTCCAATGATCATCTCAGTCAGCTGGGATTTGGTATATTCAGCCATTGGGATGCCTCCTAAATCAAAGCAAGTTCACGAAGGAAAACTTGCAAAATTCAATTGGAAACCGTTTCAATTCTAGCAGATTTCCCAATGTCCGTCAATTGTAAAAACCCATTAAGATGTCTGCGGAACAGGGAATTTCCCTACGGTTTTCACAAGAAAAGCAGAGAAAAGCGGCCTCCGTCCCATGTGACGGAGGCCGCCCGTCCGATTGAAAAAGTGTTTCCAAAAACAGCGGGATACGGCGCTACTCAGCCCAGGATGCGCTGGTAGATGTCCAGATATTGCTTGGCGGAGTTGTCCCAGGAGAAGTCGGCGGTCATGCTCTCCTTTTGCAGGCCGCGCCAGGCCTTTTTGTTGTTGTAGAAGAGATCCACAGCCTCCCGGAGCACCCAGGTCATATCCCCGGCGCTGATGTTGGCAAAGGTAAAGCCCCGGCCGGTACCCTCGAACTTGTTGTAGGGAGTGACGGTATCCTTCAGTCCGCCGGTCTCCCGCACCACGGGGATGGTGCCAAAGCGCATGGCGATCATCTGGGAGAGACCGCAGGGCTCGGAGACAGAAGGCATGAGGAACATGTCCGCGCCGGCGTAGATCATATTGGACAGAGGGGCGGAGTAGGTCAGCTGGGCGGCAAAGCGGCCGGGATACTGACCCTGGGCGTGGCGGAAGGCTTCCTCATACTGCCAGTCGCCGGTGCCCAGCACCACCATCTGCACGTCCATGCCCATAATGTCGTGGAGGGCGTCGGTGACCAGGGAGAAGCCCTTGTGCCCCACCAGACGGGAGACGCAGGCGATGATGGGCACGTCCGGATTCTCCTGCAGGCCTACCGCCTGCTGCAGGGCCTGCTTGCAGGCGGCCTTCCCTTTGACCAGTGACTTGACGGAGAAGTTGGCGGCCAGGCTGGGGTTGGTGGCCGGATCATAGAGAGCGGTGTCGATGCCGTTGAGGATACCCTCCAGCTTAAAGCTCTGCTGGTTGATCACCCCATCCAGGCCGTGGGCGTAGAAGGGGGTGCGCAGCTCCTGGGCGTAGGTGGGGGAGACGGTGGTGACGAAGTTGGAGGCCATAATGGCGCCCTTCATCAGGTTTACATCCCGGTGGTAGGCCAGCATCCCCTCGTTAAAGTAGCTCTTATCCAGGCCGATGACATCCTGCAGGACCTGGTCGCCGTAGCGGCCCTGATACTCGATATTGTGGATGGTAAATACGCTCTTGGCACCGCCAAGCTGAGGAATGCGGTACTTTTCCTCCAGCAGGTAGACGGGGACCAGTGCGGTCTGCCAGTCGTTGCAGTGGATAATATCGGGCGCCCAGTTCAGGTGGCCGGGGGTCTCGATGATGGCGCGGGAGAAATAGGCAAAGCGCTCGCAGTCGTCAAAGTGGCCGTAAATCTGCCAGCGTTTGAAGTAGTATTCGTTGTCCACGAACCAGTAGGTGACCCCATCCCGCTCCAACTGGAAGATGCCGCAGTAGACCTGGCGCCAGGCCAGAGTGACGTTGAAATATTGCAGGAAGGTCATCTGCTCCCGCCACTCCGGACCAATTCCCTCGTAAAGGGGCAGGATGACCTTGACCTCATGCCCCGCCGCGGACAGGGCCTGGGGCAGGGAGCCGGCCACGTCGGCCAGACCGCCGGTTTTGATGAAAGGGGCTACCTCGGAAGAAGCGAATAAAATTTTCATAGTGTACCTCTTTTCCAAGACAATTCAATGTGGGGACAGACGCCTCCCCCCTGGGAGGGAAGGCGTCTGTGGGGATCGGTCAGACGATGGAATTTTTCGAGATGGCCAGAGGATAGGTGCTGTGGCCCATGAGCATACGGTCCTCATTCACCTTCACATTCTTGTCTGTGATGACGTAGGACAGGGAGGCCCCCGCCTTGATCACCGTGCCCTGCATGAGCACGCTGTTGGACACCTTGGCGCCCTTTTCCACAATGACCCCACGGGAGAGGATGGAATTTTCTACCTCACCCTCGATAAAGCAGCCGTCCGCCACCAGAGAGTGCTTGCAGACGGAACCGGGGCCGTAGTAGGTGGAGGGGTTGGACTGGTCCTTGGTGCGGATGGGACGGTCGGGGTTGAAGAGATCGTTGCGCACCTTTTCGTCCAGCAGGTCCATGGAGTCGTTGAAGTAGCCGCTGACAGAGGGGAAGCGGGCCACATACCCCTTGTGGACATAGGGGATGATCTTCATGGTGTGCAGGCGGGGCTGAAGCACGCCGCGGCTGAAGTGATAGATGTTGTGGGTGGTGCAGTACTCCACAATGTCCAGCAGAAGCTGCTTGGACATCACATACAGCTCCAGAGATTCCAGCCCGGAAGCGGTGGCGGGGTGGATGGCCAGGTCATTCACCTGGCCGTTGTCGCTGAGAGTGACATACTCACAGTTGCCGGGAGTGCTGCAATAATGGGTGGTGCAGACCATGGTGATGTCCGCGCCGGTGTCCAGGTGCTGCTGGTAGATTTCGGCCACAGGCAGGTTGACGGCCATATCACCCCAGCCCAGGATCACATAGTCCTGGCGGATATTCTGCAGATAGGAGTAGACCCCGGACAGGGCCTCCATGTTGCCACGGTACTCGCCGCCGCCCTTGCCCTCATAGCCAAAGGGGGGCAGAATACGCAGGCCGCCGTGCTTGCGGCTGAGCTCCCAGTCCTTGCCGGAGCCCAGGTGGTCCAAAAGGGACTGATAGCTCTCGTGGACGATGATGCCTACGTCGGTGATGCCGGCGTTAATATAGTTGGAGAGCATAAAGTCCACCAGACGATACCGCCCGCCAAAGGGCAGGGAGCAGGTGTTCCGGGGACGGGTCAGCTCACCCAGATTGGTGTTGGAGCGATAGGCAAAGAGAATGCCGTGCAGGTCATTCATGCCTGCTCACCTCCTTTCACATCTTCGCGGACCATGGCGCTGGGAGCGACCGTGGCCTTCTCACCCACGGTGACGCCGCCGGCTACCACGGCAATGCCCCATTTGGGGTCATCGCTGGGAGGCGCGCCCACAACGGCCCCGGCCTCCACCACGGCATCCTCCGCCACAATGGCGTAGGAGACCTTGGCACCGGCCTTGACCACGGTGCCGGGCATGAGGATGGAATATTCCACCTCGGCCCCCTCCTCCACCACCACGGAGTGGAAGAGGACGGAGTTTTCCACCTTGCCGTCCACCTTGCAGCCGCCGGTGACCAGAGAGTGGGAGATATGGGCGTTGGGGCCGGTCACATGGGGGGGCTTGATGGGAGTGCGGGCGTAGATGGGCCACTCGGTGGAGTAGAGGTCAATGCTGCTGTTGGGGGCCAGCATGTCCATGTTGGCATCCCACAGGGAGTCGATGGTGCCTACGTCCTTCCAATAGCCGGAGAAGCGGTAGGTCATGAGCTTCTCCCCAGCGGCAAGCATATTGGGGATAATGTTCTTGCCAAAGTCATTGGAGGAGTTGGGGTCGGCCTCATCGTCAATGAGATACTGGCGAAGCTTAGACCAGGTGAAGACATAGATGCCCATGGAGGCCAGGGTGCTCTTGGGGTGCTGGGGCTTTTCCTCAAACTCATAGACCTGGCCGTCGGCATTGGCGTTCATGATGCCAAAGCGCTTGGCCTCCTCCAGAGTGACCTCCAATACGGAGATGGTGCAGGCGGCTTTCGTCTTCTTGTGCTGAGCCACCATCTCGGAGTAGTCCATCTTATAGATGTGGTCGCCGGACAGGACTACCACATACTCAGGATCGTAGAGATCCAAAAAACCGATATTCTGATAAATCGCGTTTGCGGTTCCCTTGTACCAGGTACCCTGGTCGCCTTCCCTCTGGTAGGGGGGCAGGATATGTACGCCGCCATCGGAGCGGTCCAGATCCCAGGGCTGGCCGTTGCCCAGGTAGCTGTTCAGCTCCAGGGGGCGATACTGGGTCAGGACACCTACGGTGTCGATGCCGGAATTGACACAGTTGGAGAGGGGGAAATCAATGATACGGTACTTTCCGCCGAAGGGAACGGCGGGTTTGGCCACATGGCTGGTGAGGGCATAGAGACGGCTGCCCTGTCCACCGGCCAGCAACATGGCCACAACTTCTTTTTTCATGTTACTTCACCTCTTGTCTATTTCAACGGGGGCGGGAAAACGCGATTATGGAACCGGGACTTGCGTCCCGAGATATCCCTTTAGTTTGCCTCGGCCTTTTTGGCCGGAACCTGAGGCTTTTTGCGTACGGCAGGGGTCTTGGGGACTTCGGCCTTGACCAGGGAACGGCCGGCCGTTTCCTTTACGAGAGCGGTGGTTTCGTCCTTTTTGGCGGGAGCCTTTTTTCCGGCGGCCTTTTTGGCCGGGGCCTTCTTGGCCTTGCCCGAGTCATCCTTGGGCTTGCGCACCGGGTTTTTCCGGGTGCAGCGGTAGATGACCGTGGACATGGGAGGCAGGTCCACCACGAAGGACTGCTGCTGGTCGTGGCAGGGGATCTTCTCTGTCTTCAAAGGAGCCTTGTCCCCAAAGCCGTTGCCACCAAAGACTGCATCATCGGTATTGAAGGCCACGGCCCAAGTGCCCGCAAAGGGAGCGCCCACCCGGTAGCCATTGCGGTGCTCGGGAGAGAAGTTGCACAGCACGATGAGAGGCTGACCCTTCCGGTCCCAGCGCAGGAAGGCCACGGTATTGGCCTGGTTATCATCGGCACACAGCCACTGGAAGCCCTGCCAGGAGTCATCCTGTTCCCAAAGCGGGGGCTGCTCCAGGTAGAAGCTGTTCATGGCCTTGAAGAATTCCTGGGTCTGGCGGTGGGGCGCGTACTGGAGCAGATGCCAGTCCAGAGAGTATTCATAGTGCCACTCGTTCCACTGGCCCAGCTCCGCCCCCATGAAGGTGAGCTTTTTGCCGGGATGGGTCATCATGTAGGCATAGAAGGCCCGGACACCGGCAAACTTCATGGGGTTGTCCCCCGGCATCTTCCCGAAGAAGGAGCCCTTCATATGGACGACCTCGTCGTGGGAGAGGGGCAGAATGTAGTTTTCCGAGAAGGCGTACATCAAGGAGAAGGTAATATCCCGGTGGTTGAACTGCCGGAAGTAGGGGTCCAGCTTGATATAGTGGCAGATGTCGTTCATCCAGCCCATGTTCCACTTGAAGTTGAAGCCCAGACCGCCCTGATCCACAGGATAAGTCACCTTCGGCCAGGCGGTGGATTCCTCGGCCACCATGAGGACATCGGGATGGGCCGCGAAGATGGCGGTATTCAGCTTCTGAAAAAATTCGATGGCCTCCAGATTCTCCTTGCCGCCGTTGATGTTGGGCATCCACTCCCCATCCTGCCGGCCGTAGTCCAGGTAGAGCATGGAGGACACCGCATCTACCCGCAGGCCGTCCATATGGTATTCCTCCAGCCAGAACATGGCGGAGGAGAAGAGGAAGGAGCGCACCTCGTTGCGGCCCAGGTCAAAGACATTGGTGCCCCAGTCAGCATGTTCGCCCTTTCGGGGGTCGGCGTACTCATAGGTGGGGGTGCCGTCAAAATTATAAAGGCCAAAGGCATCCCGCGGGAAATGGGCGGGGACCCAGTCCATGATGACGCCGATGCCCGCCTGGTGGAGCTGGTCGATCATGTACTTCAGATCGTCAGGGATACCAAAGCGGCTGGTGGCGGCAAAGTAGCCGGTGCACTGATAGCCCCAGGACGCATCCAGGGGATGCTCGGTGACGGGGAGCAACTCCACATGGGTGAAGCCCATCTCCTTCACATAGGGCACCAGATAGGAGGTAATATCCCGATAGCTGAGAAATTCCCCTTCTCCCGTGCGCCGCCAGGAGCCCAGGTGGCACTCATAAATATTCATGGGACGGCGATAGGGGGGATTTTTGGAGCGGTACTCCAGCCAGTCCTGATCCCCCCACTGATAGCCCGTATCCAGGTCATAAATCTTGGTGGACACGTCCGGCCGCGTGGCAGCATGGAACCCGTAGGGGTCGGCCTTGCCCACAAAGGTGCCGTCCTCTCTATGTATGGCGTATTGGTATGCATCATAGCGCTTGAGGCCAGGGACAAAGGCTTCCCAAATGCCCCCCTCTACCCGCTCCATGGGGGTGGCTTCCAGGTCCCAGCCGTTGAAATCGCCGATGACCGTTACCTTGGGGGCGTTGGGAGCCCAGACACGGAAGAGATAACCCTCGGTCCCGTCGGGAGCCTTGGCGGGATGAGCGCCAAAGCACTTCCACGCATGGGTGGAACGGCCCTCAGAAAAGGACTCCAACTCTAAAAAGAGATCGGAAGGGGAAAGCTTTTCCTGGTATTTAGACATTTTCATCACCTCAAGATATCATTTGGGTATGGGCATCGGCTAAAACCAACAAGTGGGTGCCGAAAGTAATTTCAGATATTCGTATAAATTATACAACGGGCTTGCACGAGCGTCAAGTAAAATACTAGAAAACTCTCCGGAAATCCAGGTTAAATCCGGGCAAATTTCAGGCCGTTTTGGAACAATCAGCCCCGCCTCCTCAAAGGGAAATTTTGGGAGGCGGGGTAAAAATTTTTGGTCAGTTTCCCATAAATAATTGGCTGAGAAGCTGGGAGAAAATACCGGGAACGGACAGCCGGTCCACCCCGTGGGCGGCCAAGATGGGAACCGTGTCCCGAAGCTCGTCCCCCACATAGACCTGGAGCTCGCCCAGGATTTGCCCTTCGTCCACCGGGGCCTCCACGTTTTCGGCCAGGCTGAGACGGGTGGAGATCTGCTTTTCCTCTCCCTTGCTCACCAGCAGGCGGCACTCCCGCTGAAGCTGAGGCTGGACCTGTTTTGCATCGCCAAGGATCACGTCCACCGGGGCCAGAGGCTCGTCTGGGTAGACGCTGGCCAGGGCGTAGTTGGCAAAACCATAGTCCAGCAGGGCTTTGGCATCTTCAAACCGCTGGCTGGTGGAGGGGGCCTTCATCACCACGGCGATGAGCTCCATCCCATCCCGCTCTGCAGTGGCGGACATGCAGTAAAGGGCCGCGTCGGTGGAGCCGGTCTTTAGTCCGGTGGCCCCTGGATAAAAGCGAATGAGCCGGTTGGTGTTGGTCAGGCCAAATTCACCGTTACGAATGGAGTCCATCCAGATGGTGGTGTACTGGCGGATGGAGGGATGGTTCCGGATGAGCTCCCGAGACATGAGGGCGATGTCATAGGCGCTTGTCACATGTCCCTGGGCAGGCAGTCCGGTACAGTTGAGAAAGGTGGTGTCTGCCATGCCCAACTCCTGGGCCCGCTGGTTCATCAGGGTGACAAAGGCGGTTTCACTGCCCGCCAGGTGCTCGGCCAGGGCCACGGCACAGTCGTTGCCCGAGACCACCGTGACACACTTGATCATTTCACCCACCGACATCTGCTCCCCCTCCTCCAGGTAGACCTGGGAGCCACCCATTCCGGCGGCATAGGCGGAGACCGTGACGGTGTCCTCCAGAGTGATACGGCCGGAGTCCACCGCTTCCATGACCAGCAGCAGGGTCATGACTTTGGTAACGCTGGCAGGCTCCAGCTTTTCGTGGGCGTTTTGCTCAAACAGCAGGGTGCCGGTTTCTTTCTCCATAAGGACCGCCGAGGCACAGGACAGGGACAGGGGGCTGTCCCCCTGAGCGTGGGCAGCGGGAACGGCCCCTACCAAGAGCAGCAGGGCCAGCGGCAGGGATAAAAATCGTTTCATAGCAAAGGGTTCCTCCTCGTCCATTTGGTTGGGCTATGTGGATATGGCCAGCATGTGGAGCGGGAAGGTTTTCTATGCGAAAATTTGGGCGGTAAATTTTTCTTTTACCCGGAACAGCCACAGTGTAATACGGCAAAGGAGAAAAACCAGGCGAAAAAGGACGAGCTGTTCCACCGGCCGTCGAAAAAATTTTTGGTTAGGAGGACGCAAACGTACAACTTTTCCCCAAAAGCTGCCTAAGGGCGAGGAGGGATATGGTGAAGAGAGGGTGGAAGCTCCCGGACCGGGAGCAGATTTTAAGACGAATGTGGCAGCTGGCCAACGCCGGGGCGGGAGATGCGGTGAAGCTGGCCTGCTTTCCCCAGGAGGAGTGGAGCGGGCTGGACGGCCTCGATCTGGATGCGCTGACGGAATTCAAGCGGGGAAGCAACGGGGTCATTGAGCTGAAATTTGCCGACCGGGCCAGGCTTTTGGAGCGGCTTTTGGATGCGGTGGACCGCAGCGGAGAGGAGCAGGTGGACCGCTTCCTCCAGGCCATGGAGCAGCAGGAGGGATAAGAAATGGGGGCAATGGTATTTTCCCCCAAGCAGCGCCGGGTGCTCACCTGGTGGCGGCCCACGTCCCCGGATCGGGACAGGCAGGCCATCATCTGCGATGGGGCGGTGCGCAGCGGGAAGACCCTATGCACCGGCCTTTCCTTTTTCTGCTGGGCCATGAGCAGCTTTCGGGAGAAAAATTTCGCCCTGTGCGGCCGGACGATCCAGTCGGTGCGGCGAAATCTTCTCTCGGAGCTGCTGCCTATGCTGGAGGCTATGGGGTTTTCCTGCAGGCAGAAGCTATCCAAAAACCTCATCGAGGTGCGGCTGGGGAAACGCAAAAACCTGTTTTATCTCTTTGGCGGCAAGGATGAGAGTTCCGCTGCCCTCATTCAGGGCATGACGCTGGCGGGGGCGCTGCTGGACGAGGTGGCCCTTATGCCACGCTCCTTTGTGGAACAGACGGCGGCCCGGTGTTCGGTGACGGGGAGCCGGTTGTGGTTTTCCTGCAACCCCGAGTCCCCCGCCCACTGGTTTTACCAGGAGTGGGTGCTCAAGGCGGAGGAAAAAAACACCCTGCGCCTGCAGTTTACCATGCTGGATAACCCCGGATTGTCCCCACAGGTGCGGGAGCGCTATGCCAACACCTTTCAGGGGACCTTCTACCGGCGGTTTGTGCTGGGAGAGTGGGTGGCGGCCGAGGGGCTGGTATATGACTTTTTTGACGAAAGCTTTGTCAAACCGGAACCGGGAGGGGAAATGGAACGGTGGTACATCTCCTGTGACTACGGCACCTCCAACCCCACCTCTATGGGACTTTGGGGACTTCAGAAAGACGTGTGGTACCGTGTGGCGGAGTACTACTACGACGCACGGGAGCAGCACAGGCAGAAAACGGACGAGGAGTATGCCGACGCGCTGGAACATCTGGCCGGAGGGAGAGACATTCAGGCGGTGGTGGCCGACCCCTCGGCGGCCAGCTTCTGCGAAACCCTGCGCCGCCGGGGCTGGCGGGTAAAAAAGGCGGACAACCAGGTGCTCTCGGGCATCCGCCTTACCGCCCAGATGCTGAAAAGCGGGCGGATGGTGATCTGTGAGGGCTGCAGGGACGCGGTCCGGGAATTTGGTCTCTACCGCTGGGACGAGGACAGCCAGGGGCAGGACAAGGTGAAAAAAGAACACGACCACGCTATGGACGAGATCCGCTACTTTGCCGCCACCGTGGCGGCAAAGGGGAAGCTGGCCGGGGGAATTTACGCCGGGACGGTGGAACGGAGAAGCTTTTAAGCGTGGGCGTGTTCTTTGGGACCCCGCTTTGAGCGGGGCGGCGCGATAAGCGCCGTAAATTCGACGGGCGTGACCCGGAGAATTTCCGCAGGGCGGATTTACTCCGCCCGAGGAAGAAAAAGAAAAGGGGCCCCCGCCCGGCTTGCCGGGTGGGGAGATACGACCACGCTATGGACGTTTATCCGCTACTTTGCCGCCACGGTGGCGGCAAAGGGGAAGCTGGCCGGGGGAATTTACGCCGGGACAGTGGAGCGGGGACGGTTTTGAGCAAGAAACATGGAAGGGAGAGACAAGGCAATGAAGTGGTGGGAACGCAGGCGAAAGGAGCCTGCTGCGCCGGTGGTCCAGGTGCGGCAAAGTTCCGGGCACCCCTTTGGGGTGCTGGAGAGGTACATTCCTCTGCACACCGGGGAAATGGCATTGTACCGGGCCATCCGGGAGGGAGTCCCGATCGTGGACGCTGCCATCTGGAAGCTGACCCGACTGTGCGGAGGTTTCCGCGTCCATTGTCGGGATGGGCGGGCCCAAAAGGGCCTGGAGGAGTTTTTCCGGACGGTGGATACCGGCTGGGGGCAGCGGGGCGTGCAGTCCTTTTTAGACCGGTATTTGGACGACCTGTTTACCTGCGGACACGCTCTGGGGGAAATTGTGTTGGATCAGACGGGGAGGGACATTGCCGCGCTGCTGTGTGCCGACCCGGAGCAGGTGGAGGTGAAGGTGGGGGACAGTCCCCTGGATTTCCGGCTGTGCCGGACCGGCGTGGGGGAGGAACGGGAGCTGCCCTGGCAGCAGCTGCTCCTCTTTACCCCCTTTCAGCCCACCAGCGATGCCCCCTGCGGGGTGTCACTGCTCCGCTCTATGCCCTTTTTGACTGGAATTTTGCTGAAAATTTTTCAGGCCACCGGGCAGAACTGGGAGCGGGCGGGGAACCTGCGCTTTGCCGTGGTATGCAAGCCCGGCGAGGGGGAGGAGGCCTTTGCCCAGGAGCGCTGCCGCCTGTTGGCGGAGGAGTGGAGCGAGGCTATGCAGGCCGGGCGGGCTGGAAGCGTAAGAGACTTTGTGGCGGTGGGCGATGTGGACATCAAGGTCATCGGAGCGGACAGCCAGGTGCTGGACAGTCAGGTGCCGGTACGGCAGATTTTGGAACAGCTGGTGTCCCGCACGGGAATTCCGCCCTTTATGCTGGGGCTGTCCTGGTCCTCCACCGAGCGCATGAGTACCCAGCAGGCGGACCTGCTCACCAGCGAGATTACCGCCATCCGCCGCAGTGTGGAGCCGGCCCTGTGCCGGGTAGCGGAGCTGTGGCTTAAGCTCCACGGCTATGACCCCCGAGCGGAGATCCTGTGGGAGGACATTAACCTCCAGGACCTGACGGAGGAGGCTCGGGCGGAGCTGTACCGGGCCCAGGCGGAAAAATTGAAACAAGAAACGGCTCAGGACACAACACAAGGAGGAACGGTATGAATGTCATGAAGCAGGCTCAGGGTGGACAGAGCTCGGCCCTGGAGCAAGGAGACTTGGAGCGGATCGGGGCCCTGGCCCGAAAACCCCTTAAGGAGGAGGAGATCTATACCTTTTCCGTGCGTCTGTGCGACAACGAAATTGACCGGGACTATGAGTGCTTTGCCCCTGAAACTCTGGAAAAACTGGCGGAGCTTTTTGTGGGGAAGAGCGGCATCTTTGACCACCAGTGGTCAGCCCGAGGACAGGCGGCCCGAATTTATAAAACCGAAGTGGTCTGGGAACAGGAACGGCTGACTCGCGCCGGGGACCCCTATTGCTGGCTGAAGGGCTACGCCTATATGCTGCGTACCCACAGCACCCGTGATTTGGTGGCTGAAATCGAGGGCGGCATCAAAAAGGAAGTCAGTGTGGGCTGCAGCGTAGAGCGGGCGGTGTGCTCGGTATGCGGCGCCGACCGAAACCAGGGGGACTGCGGTCACCAGAAGGGCCAGGAGTATGGCGGACAGCTGTGCTATGCCAGCTTGGAGGGGGCGCAGGACGCCTATGAGTTTTCCTTTGTAGCGGTACCGGCCCAGCCTTTGGCCGGGGTGGTAAAAAGTGCCCGGAGCTGGCGGGAGCTGGCCAAGGGCTGCCCCGGCGGGGAGCGTGAGCTGGAGCAGCTGGAACGGGAGGCCCGACTGGGCCGGACCTATCTGGAACACCTCCGGGGGGAGCTGGTGCGCCTGGCCCTGCTGGCCGACGGTACCCTGGAGGAGGCGGTGGTCAAGTCCGCCTGTTCCAAGCTCAGCCCGGAGGAGCTGGAAGCGTTTGGAAAATCCTTTGCCCGCCGGGTGGAGGAGCGCTACCCCATCAAGACTCAACTGTCCTACGGGGATAAGAATTCCCGGCTCCGGGAGACGGACCGGGCTTTTTTAGTGTGATGTGAGGCCCCGCCCGTGGAAGAAAAAAGGGCGGTTATTCTCAAAATGAACAATGGGAGGTAATGAAATGAGCAATTGTTCCTTTGACGGCATTGGCGCCGTGGTGGCCACCTTTCTCGCGGATGAGGGGGTAAAGGGCGGCCAGGTGGTAAAGCTGACCGGCAACGGCCAGGTGGGCCCCTGTACCGACAGCGACAAATTCTGCGGCGTGGCCCTGGAGCCCCGTGCAGGCATCGCCGGGGTGCAGGTGAAGGGCTTTATGACAGTGGCTGGTACCGGCCTGTCCCTGGGTGCGGCCACCCTGGCTGCCGATGGCAAGGGCGGCGTGAAGACTGCCGCCGAGGGTGTAAGCGCCACCGTGATCAGCGTAGACGAGGACGGCAGCGCCGTCATCTGTCTGTAAATTCGGAAAGGAGCGAAGAAACATGGCTTTTTCCTATGACAATCTGAAGCTGGACAAGGGGATGTATCAGGAGGCTGGCCGCACCTTTACCCAGGTGCTGGAGAGCCAGGACCCCAGTGAGCGCTACAAGGGTACCAGCCTGGAGGGCCTGGACGCCTTCCAGCGCCAGCTCAAGCGCTTTGACATTAAGGTGAAGGGCGCGGGCAGCGACGTGGTGGAGAAGTTCTTCCGCACCGCCGACTCCGCCGTCCTTTTCCCTGAGTACATCGCCCGAACCGTCCGACAGGGCATGGAGGAGGGGGACCTGCTGCCCCACATCACTGCCGCCACCACCCGCTTTGACGGCATGGACTACCGCTCCATTACCGCCCAGGCCGGTGGGGAGGAGAAGGAGCTGCGGTATGTGGACGAGGGCGCTCAGATTCCCTCCACTACCATCAAGGTCCAGTCCAACCTGGTGAAGCTGCGCAAGCGGGGCAGAATGCTGGTGGCCAGCTATGAGGCGGTGCGCTACCAGAAGCTGGATCTCTTCTCGGTCACCCTGCGCCAGATGGGCGCCCACATCTCCCGTACTTTGCTCGCCGATGCGGTGGATGTACTGATGAACGGCGACGGCAACGACAACGCCGCTTCCGTGGACAATGTGGCCGCCGGCGGTACCCTTACCTATGACGACCTGGTGAATTTCTGGGCCAAATTTGACCCCTATGAGATGAACGCCCTGCTGGTGTCCGGGGACGTGATGGTGAAGCTTCTCAAGCTCACCGAGTTCCAGAACCCCCTCACCGGCCTGAACTTCCAGGGCACCGGCAAGCTGACTACCCCCCTGGGAGCCACCTTGCTGCGCACCAGCGTGCTGCCGGAGAACACCTGCATCGGTCTGGACAAGCGCTTTGCCCTGGAGATGGTGCAGGGCAGCGATGTGATGGTGGAGTACGACAAGCTCATTGACCGCCAGCTGGAGCGGGCAGCCATCACCACCATCGCCGGCTTTGCCAAAGTATTCCCGGAGGCCAGCCGGGTGTTGGAGGTTTAACATGACCCAGCGGATCATTGCCCTGTGCAGGGCCATGGGCGCACCGGAGGACCGGGAGGAGCTGCTGCTCCTCCTGGCCCAGGCGGTGGAGGAACAGCTGGCGGGCCGGCTGAAGGCGGGGGTGACACCCGAGGATTGCTCCGCCGCCTTTCCCCTGGCCGCCGCTATGCTGGTGATGGACGCGCTGGAGGAGTGCGGCGGAAGCGGGGATGTGACCTCCTTTACCGCCGGGGAGCTGACCATCCATAGAGAGCCTAAGGCTGGGCAAGGGCGCAGTCAACAGGCTTTGAACCTGCTGTCTCCCTGGTTGGGGGACACGGGCTTCTTCTTCCGGGGGGTGCGAGGATGATGGAGCGGGAGTGGCGGGGGATTTTAAACCGCTATGGCCAGCAGGTCATTTTGTACCGGGGGGAGGAGGAAGTCCCCCTGCGGGCCATTTTACAGCCGGTGCGGGAGGAACATAAGGTCCAGCAGCTGCCTACCGCCCTGGGATTGAGCAGCCAGGAGAAGCTTTTGTATCTGGGGCCTCCGGATCAGCCGGTGGACTTGGACACCCTAGTGGAATATGGGGGCAGGCAGTACCGGGTACGAAATGCCCATATCGTTGGGCAGGGAATTTGCCCCTACTGGTGGGCGGTGCTGTGCCCCAGAGATGAGGTGGGGGCATGAGCGGAGGAACGCAGCAGCTGTGCCAGGCGATGGTAGAGTACCTGACAAGATGCGGAGTGCTGGCTGCCACCGCCTTTCCTCAGACTCTGCGGAAAGAGGAGGGGCCTGTTGCGGTGGTGTCCCTGCGGGGCTGTCAGGCCAAAAGCGCCGGCTTCCAGGACTATTTGGGAGAGCGGTTCAATGAGCAGACAGGCCAATGGGAGGAGCTGTTTGGGAAAAAGGCGGACATCACCTTTGGCCTCGATCTCTACGCCACGCAGCGGGGTGACGGACAACAGCTTCAAACGGCCTTTGACCAACTGGCCGGAGCACTGATCCTGGGAGGACCCCAGGGGATGCGGGTGGAGGAATTTTCCTGCGGCCAGACGGAGTATGACGGGGAGAGCCGGCGGCTTCGGCGGCCCGTTCAGGCGGTGTGTACTGTGTATCTGAGCGCGGTGGAAGAGAGCGGCGGCGAATTTGTTGACTTTGAATTGCGAGGTGTGGTGAAACCATGAGCATTACGATACATCAGCGTCCAGGGGTCTATTCCTCCTATGACGCGTCCACGGCAGTCAGCGGCAGCGGAAGCGGCAGACTGGTGGGCCTGGTGGCCATCAATACGGTGGCCCAGGCGGGGCAAGCCCAGACCATTACCAGCTATGATAAGGCGGTGACTGTCTTTGGCTCCGCCGGTGGGGAGGATATGGCGGAGCTCATCCGTCTGATTTTGAAAAACGGCGCTTCCGGCGTGGTGGCAGTGCCTGTAGAAGAGGAGGGCGGCTACGAGGGTGCCTTTGAGCTGCTTGCGGGCATGGAGGATCTGGCTCTGATCGTCTGTGACAGCACCCAGGAGAACGTACAGCAGAAACTGAGGGAGAGCGTCATGTCCGCCTCGGAGCTGCGCCGGGAACGGCTGGGCGTGGTAGCCGGAGGAAAGGGTGAGAGCGTGGAGGAGCTTACCCAACGGGCCAAAAACCTAAACTGTGAGCGGATGATTCTGGTGGCTCCCGGCTGTGTGGACCGGGAGGGGGAGAGCCTCACGGGCCTCTCCCTGGCAGCGGCGGTGGCGGGAACCATCGCCGGGGAGACCGACCCGGCCATTCCCCTGGGGGGAGCGGAGCTGAGGGGACTGTATGGCCTTTCCCAGCGGTATGAGGACAACGATCTGGATCTGCTCATTCTGGGCGGCGTCACCCCCGTGGAGAGCATGGGAGGCACGGTGAGTGTGGTGCGGGGCGTGACCACCCGCACACAGACGGGGGAGAGCGCGGACAGCACCTGGCGGGACCTGACCACCATCCGGGTGGTGGACGATGTGATCCCAGGACTGCGCGCCGCCCTGCGCAGCAAGTTCCGCCGGGCCAAAAATACCCAGCAGAGCCGGGGTGCCATCCGTTCCCAGGTGGTGCTGGAGCTGGAAAACAAGCTCAGCCGGGAGATCATCACCGGCTATGAAAATGTAGCGGTAAACGCGGACCCGGAGGATGCCACCCGATGCCTGGTGGAGTTCTCCTTCACGGTGGCCCACGGCCTCAACCAGATCTGGCTGACGGCCCACATTACGGTATAAGCCGGAAAACGAAGGAGGTAACGTATGAGCATTGCAGGATTTCCCACCAGCAGCGATATCTATCTGGAGGCGGACGGAGTGCGTCTGGCGGTGGTGCAGAGCTACACGGCCAAGACCACCAAGAGCAGCATTGCCGTGGAGGCCTTTGGCGAGTCGGAGCCGGTGGCCACTGTCCCTGGCCAGGCTACTCATGTGGTGGAGCTGACCAGACTGTATGCCACGGATGAGGCCATTCGGGATGGAGTGGATTTTTATTCCCTGGACGGCTTCTCCCTGGTCATCTGTAAGCCTGACCGGAAGATCATTTACTCCGACTGCCAGTGGAGCTCCATTCAGGAGAACGCCACCATCGGCAGTATGGTGCTGGAGAAGGTTACCCTGGTAGCTTCCCGGCGCATTGAGACGGAGGTGTAAGCGATGGCCTGGTCCATTTTGGCCGGTCGGGACCGTGTGAGTCTGGGAAACGGCATGGATCTGCGCCTTCTCTCTGCCCTGGAGGTCCTTCAGGCCCGGCGGGAGGCCGGGGAACTGGCCCAGGAGGAGAGAGAGCGTGCCCTTTGTTCCAACGCCTGCCTATTGGCCAGAGCCCTGGAGCAAAGTGAGGACCACACCCCCGTCTTTCCCGATGGGCGAGCGGTGCTGGCGGGTCTGACGGCGGAGGAGATTGCCGCGCTGGCCCAGAAATGGAGCTGCTTCAGCCGGGAATCCGACCCAGGCCCCGGTCTGGGGGAGGAGGAGCTGGAGACGCTAAAAAAAAACTCCGGGATGATCCGGAAGAGCGGCTTCGGTGGCGGGTGCTGAAGGCGTTCCATGCCCTGCCCACCGAAGCCCGCGCCAGGGAAATGAAACACCGGGACTACCTCTGGTGCCTGGTCAATGAGCTGCTGGACGGGGAGGAGCGGCTGGAACGGCTTTGCCCTGCCTGCCGTCAGCGGGCCTTGGAGGAGCGATGCCCTGTGTGCGGCCAGCCGGAACATGGAGAAAGAGAAGCGATGGTGAATCCTTCCTTTGATCCGGTACGGTTTGAGCAGCTGAAAGGAGGGGGCGGTACATGACGGATTATCTGGAAGGGACGGAGAAGCAGGAAAATGCCCTGCTGGAGCAGGCAAAGCGCCTGGAACGGGCCCTGGCCGCATTGGCGGTCCGGGGAAATGGAGAGGGCCCAGAGGGTGCCGCGGAACAGATGGAGCACAGGGAGGAAAGCTGGAACGGCGGGGAAGAAGCGGACCGGGGCCCGGCGGAGGATTTCCTCCTCTCCCAGGTGCAGCGGCAAGACAAAAATCAGCAGCTCCCGCTGCTTGGCCAGCTGAGACAAATGGATGGGACCTGGGGGCGGATGGAGGAAGCGGGTGATATGGGATGGAAGGAGCCTGCCGCTCAGATGATCGAAAGAACACCGGGACGGAAGCCTTCCGACCTTCCTGCGGCGGGCCGGCTTTCTGCTGCAGATGCCTTATTGTCCGGGACACAAAGGGAATCCTATCCTGCTTTCAGACAACCAAGCCCCCTTCCATCCGGTGGTGCGTTAACCTGGGCAGAGCAGGCGGACCGGGCCTTCCGCCGGGACAGCCGCCGGTATGACAGCGGATTTTATCTCTATTAAGAAAAGGAGGAGAGGCCCATGGACCTGTCACCCATGCGGTACAAGGGCTATACCTGGCCCCACAACCCCAGGGTGTATTCCATCGACTACGAGCGAAAGATGGCGGTACACAAAACCCCCTTCGGCCTGTTCCGGCTGCAGGATCTGGGCCGGACCAACCGAATCATGGAGGGCGAGGGGGAGTTTGTAGGAGAAGGAGCCTATGCCCAGTTTGGCCAGCTGGCCAATGTGTTTTATGAGGGAGGGCCGGGACTTTTGATCCATCCCCTGTGGCAGGCGGCCAACGCCTACTTTGTCTCCCTTCGGCTGGAACAGGAGCCCAGACCAGACTATGTGCGCTATTCCTTTGCCTTTTGGGAGGATGATAGCTGGTACACCGGCCTTGCCGTACAGGATACCGCCGCCAGCCAGACCGGCGGCGGCCAGACGGCTTCGGGGGCAGAAGATGCGGCCTATCACCGGGTGGTGAAGGGGGATACCCTGTGGGATTTGGCGCTGCGCTACGGCCTGTCCCTGGCGGAGCTCATTGCCCTCAATCCTCAGATCAAAAATCCCAACCTCATCCGGGTGGGAGAGGAGGTGCGGGTGCGTTGACCGGCTATGTAACGGATGCCCAGGGAACGCGCTGGACGCTGCCCAATCTGATGGCCTGGCGGCTGGATTACACCGCCGGGGTGCCCTGTGACAGCTTTTGGCTTCGCTGTACCTGGGACGAGGAGAACACCACCCATCCGGGAGACTGGGTGCGCTTTGAGGCCTTCCATGAGGGGGAACAGGTCTTTTGCGGGGTGGTGGACGAATGTGAGGTCACCCTCTCCCAGCAGGGAAGGCTGCTGGAGGTGTCGGGCCGGGGAATGGCTGCCCTGCTGCTGGATAACGAGGCTCTGGGCCAGGACTATATCTGCGCCACCCAGGCAGATATTCTCCGGGACCATGTGACAGTGTATGGGATCAAAACGGCACCGGGGGCGAGCCTGCCTGCGGTGTCGCAATTTTCGGTGGCCACAGGCAGCAGTGAGTGGTCCGTGGTCTATGAGTTTGCCCGGTACTACGGGGGCGTGGCACCCCGGTTTGACCGGCTGGGGCGGTTGGTGCTTACCGGATGGTCAGACAGCCAGGAGCGGCTGGTGGGAGATGGGGCTCCTGTCACCGCTCTCGTCCGGCGGGACCGGCGGTACGGGGTGCTGTCCCAAATGCTGGTCCGGGACCGGTGGAGCGGCCAGGTGGAGCGCATAGATAATTCTGAGTTTTTGGCCAAGGGCGGCCAGGCCAGGCGGGTCATCACCATGCCCGAGCGCAGCAGCTATCAGGCCATGCGGTATTCCGGCCAGTTTCAGCTGGATAAGTCCGCCTCAGAGCTTCAGCGCCTGGAGCTTACGGTGGCCCAGCCCTTCTGTGCCTGGCCGGGGGACTTGGTGCGGGTGCAGCGCAGCCACTGGGACTGGAACGGGCTTTACCGGGCGGTGCAGGTGAGTGTAGGTATGGACGAAGGAGGCTATTGGAGCCGGCTGGAGTTGGCAGACCCGGATTTTACAGTATGAGGTGAGGGCATATGTGGACATCGGAACGGAGTGGAAAGCAGCCCGTAGGGGAGGCACCCGCAGAGCTGGGCACCGTCACCCTGGGGGGTGATCCCGCTGGGGTAACGATGGGCGGCGAGCGGCGGTGGCTACCTGTATTTACACCGGGAGGCTACAGCTGGAGGCCCACGGCAGGGGACAAGGTACTGGTATTAAAAACAGGCGGCCAGAGGGAAAATCCCTGCATTCTGGGCACACAGCAGCACATGGACGAGCTGGGGCCGGGAGAAATAAAGCTGAGCGGGGTGGACTGTTCCCTGCACCTGGGAACCAAACAGCTGGAGCTGGAGGGCCAGGTCATCATCAACGGGCGGACCCTGGAGGATATCATCACCCAAATTGTACTGGAAATTGTGGGATAAGGGGGGAATGGCATGGAGCGCATGTTGGAAAACGGGGACTATGTTCCCAACGGGGCGGGCGGCCTGGGGAGCGTCAGCGGCGGGGAGGAGGTCCTGGCCCGAGCCCTGTTTTGCCTGACCGCCCGGAGGGGGGCGCTTCCCTTCCTGCCTGGGCTGGGCAGCCGGCTTTATGAGCTTTGCCGGGAAAAACCTTCTGTCAGACAGGCCCTGGCCGAGCAGTATGTGGCTGAGGCGCTAGGGGAGGAGAACGTAAGCGTGCAGTCGGTGGAGCTTCAGCAGCAAGGCGAGGGCGGACTGCTGACGGTAAAGCTTCTTTGGCGTGGGGAAACCCTCACTGGCCAGGTGGCCCTGTAAGGGGAGGAGAGAGTGCGTGAAAACCATTGAGGAAATTTATCAAGAACTTTTGAACAGCTTTGAAGAATACACCGGCCTGGAGCCAAAGGAAGGGACGGACTTGTCCGCCCGGATGTATGCCCTGGCGGCCCAGATCTATTCGCTGTACATTCAGGCGGACTGGGTGGTGAGGCAGGCCTTTCCCCAGACGGCGGAAGGGGCATATCTGGACTATCATGCCCAGCTGCGCAGTTTGGAGCGAAAGGCTCCGGTGGCCGCCCAGGGAACGGTGCGTTTTTCCGCCGGGGAGGCATCAGAGTCGGACCGGGAGATCCCCCAGGGAACGGTATGCATGACGGCGGGACTGATCCGCTTTGAGACCACAAAACCTGTGATCTTGTCCGCCGGGGAGCTGACGGTGGAGGCCCCTGTTCGGGCCCTGGAGGCCGGTGAGGCCGGCAATGTAGCTGCGGGAACCATTGTATCCATGGCAATTGCACCCGTGGGCATCTCTGCCTGCACCAATCCCCAGCCCTGTGCCGGAGGAGCGGATGGAGAGGAGGATGCGGTCCTGCGGGAGCGGGTGCTGGACACCTTCCGCCGCCTGCCAAACGGGGCCAACGCCGCCTTTTATGAGCAGAGTGCCCTGTCTTTTGATCAGGTGGCCGCAGCAGTAGCCATCCCCAGACCCCGCGGTGTGGGATCGGTAGACGTGGTGGCCGCCACACTGACGGGGGTGCCGGATGAGGAGCTTCTGGGGCAGCTCCAGGAGTATTTTGAGCAGCGGCGGGAGATCGCCGTGGATGTTCAGGTACGTGCCCCCCAGGTAAAGCAGGTGAATGTGTCCGTTCAGGTGGCCGCCAAAGGGGGCTGGGACAGCCAGCAGGTGAAAACCCAGGTAGAGCAGACCCTGCGCAGCTGGTTTGATGGAACACTTCTGGGCCAGGATATCCTGCTGGCCCGGCTGGGCAATATTGTATATAATTGCGAAGGAGTGGAAAATTATACGATCCTTTCTCCGGCTGCCGATCTGGCGGTGGAGAAGGACGTGCTGCCCACACTGGGTACGCTGCAGGTGGAGGGGATGCCATGAGCCACGCCGCTTATTTGCGGGAGCTGCTGCGCCCCCTGGGAGTTTATGACCTGAGCGCGCCCTTTAACGGCGGGGAACTGGATGCCCAGGGAGAGGCACTGGACCAGTGTATGCAGCGCCTGGAGGAGATCCAAAGGGAGAGCTCCCTGATGACGGCCCAGGATTGGGGGCTGGAACACATTGCCCGGCTTCTGGTACGCCGGCCGGTGGCCACCGATCCCCGTGCCTTGGGTGCTGCTCTGGCTGCACTGCTGCGCATTGGCGGGGACAGCTTTACCCTGGAGGCCATCAACGACACGATCTCCGGTTGTGGGGTGCCCGCCCTGGTGAAGGAACTGGGAGTGGGGCAAGTGGCCGTCTTTTTCCCTGGGATTGCCGGAGAACCTCCTGGCTTTCAGGAGCTGAAGGTGATCATCGAGGACATTTTGCCCGCCCATCTGGGGATTGTTTATAAGTTCTGGTTTATCACCTGGGAGGAGCTGGAAGAAAAATTCCCCACCTGGCAGTCCATTGAGGAGAAAAAGTTTAGCTGGAATGATCTGGAGACCAGCGTGGACTGAGCACCTTTCTATGAAAAAATCCCGTGGAGCTATGGGCTCCACGGGATTTTTGTATGTAGAGAAATCAGGCCTTGTTCTGGGCCTCCACCAGACGCACACCGCAGTACTGCTCCCGCAGCTTTGGCTTTTCGATCTTGCCGGTGGGGTTGCGGGGGACGTCGGCAAAAATGATCTTCCGGGGGCGCTTGTACCGGGGCAGGTCCATGCAGAATTGGTTAATTTCGCTTTCGGTGCAGGTCATGCCGTCTTTGATTTGGATGATGGCAGCGGCGATCTCACCCAGCCGCTTGTCTGGCAGGCCAATGACGGCCACATCGTGGATCTTGGGGTAGGCGGAGAGAAAATCCTCGATCTGTACGGGGTAGAGATTCTCACCGCCGGAGATGATCACATCCTTCTTCCGGTCTACCAGGAAGTAGAAGCCGTCCTCGTCCTGGCGGGCCATATCTCCGGTATGGAGCCAGCCGTCTTTCAGGACCTCGGCGGTGGCTTCGGGGTTGTGGTAGTAGCACACCATCACGCCCGGACCCTTGACGCACAGCTCGCCCACTTCACCCTGAGGAACGGGAACGTCCTGTTCGTCTACGATCTTGACCTTCCAGCCATAGCCGGGTACGCCGATGGCACCCACCTTGTCAATGTGATCCATGCCCAGGTGGACGCAGCCCGGACCGGTGGACTCGGACAGGCCGTAGTTGGTGTCATACTTGTGGTGGGGGAAGTAGCCCATCCAGTGTTTGATGAGGGAGGGGGGCACCGGCTGGGCGCCGATGTGCATAAGCCGCCACTGGGAGAGCTGGTAGTCCTCAATTTTCAGATCCCCCCGGTCCAGAGCGGCCAGGATGTCCTGGCACCAGGGCACCAGCAGCCACACGATGGTACACCGTTCGGAGGAGACGGCCTCAAAGATGGCCTGGGGGGAGTTGCCCTTTAGAAGCACGGCCTTGCTTCCGGTAAACAGGGAGCCGAACCAGTGCATTTTGGCCCCTGTGTGGTAGAGGGGTGGAATGCATAAAAATACATCCTCGTGGGAGGTCTCGTGGTGGATGGCCTCCATCCGGGCGGACTGGGCCAGGGCGTGGTGCTTGAGCAAAATGGCCTTGGGAAATCCGGTGGTGCCGGAGGAGTAGTAAATGGCGGCCTCATCCTCGTCGTCAATGAGCACCTTGGGAGCCATGGAGGAGCAGTTGGCGGTGGCCCGGTGGTAATCCTCGGCAAAGGAGGGGCAGGTGTCGCCCACAAAGAAGAGCAGCATCTGGTGGGAGATCTTGGGGACAATGGTCTCCACACGGCCGATAAATTCCGGGCCGAAGAACAGCACGTCCACATCCGCCAGCTTCAGGCAGTAGTCGATTTCTTCGGAGGTGTAGCGGAAGTTGAGGGGCACCGCGATGGCCCCGGACTTTAAAATACCGAAGTAGATGGGCAGCCACTCCAGGCAGTTCATCAGCAAAATGGCTACCTTCTGTCCCTTGCGGATGCCCCGACTCAAAAGCATATTAGCCACCCGGTTGGCCTTTTCGTCAAAGACGGACCAGGTGATCTCCCGGCGGTAGGGGGCGGAGGAGGTGGGCTGGATGAGCTCGTACTCCTTCCAGGTGACCCGCTGCTGCTCCTGGATTTCGGGGTTGATTTCCACCAGGGCGCTTTCCTCGCCGTAGAGCTTGCTGTTGCGCTCCAGCAAATCGGTAATAGGCATAGCCGATCCTTCCTTTCAAACCGGGCGAGCCCGGAAACACTTCGCTGAGTTTAAGCTTTAAACCGTTGAAGTATCATAACTGATTTTTTCCAAAATGTCAAGGCCCCCTGGAGAAGAAACTGAGGGAAAAAAGACGGTACCCACGAAAAAAATTTAAAATTTTTTCTTGACAAATGACTTTGGGGGTGTATAATGCAACCATCAAAAGCGTTGACGAAGACAAAGTAGAACGCAGTATTCAGCTGATCAGAGAGTTCCCGGTTGGTGCGAGGGGCGCGGCTGTGTGTTTGAAATTTCATCTTCCGAGCTGTCCGAGGAACGGCCAGATGGCTAAGTAGAGCGGAACGGGGCCTCCCGTTACAGGGGCAGGGTATTGTTGGATACCCGCTGAGGTCGCCTTCGTGAGTGGGCGGCAAATAGAGGTGGTACCGCGGGAACGGATTTTCTCGTCCTCTGTTTGATCCATGGCGGATCAGGCAGGGGTTTTTTTGTACCCATTTTCGGGAAAGGGCCTTTACCTTTACGCTTTTGTGTGCTACACTTTAAGGGAGTAAATTACCCCTAGGGGAAAAAGGAGTGGTACCATGGCGAAATTGGATAAGCGCCCCAGAAGCATGGCCCTGTATGAGACCATTTTGAAGCTGAAGGACCTGGACGAGTGCTGCCGGTTTTTTGACGACCTGTGCACCCCCACGGAGCTGCGCTCCTTAGAGCAGCGCTTTGACGTGGCAGTCTACCTCCAGCAGGGGCTGGTCTATCTGGATATTCTGGAAAAGACCGGCGCCAGCAGCGCCACCATCAGCCGGGTCCGCCGGTCTATGCTGGACAACGGCGCGGGCGGGGTCATGCAGGAGGTCATCATTCGGGAGGGCCTAGGAAACAAGACGGAAGAGGAATAAATCTGCGGATGTTTAGAAAGTAGGGAAGCAAGATGAAAGAACTGATGTTGGGCAACGCCGCCGTTGCCCGAGGCCTGTATGAGGCGGGGTGCTGTGTGATCTCCAGCTATCCTGGCACCCCCAGCACTGAGATCACCGAGGAGGCCGCCAAGTACGACGAGATCTACTGCGAGTGGGCTCCCAACGAGAAGGTGGCCATGGAGGCGGCCTTTGGCGCGTGCCTGGCTGGCAAGCGCTCCTTCTGCGGCATGAAGCATGTGGGTCTGAACGTGGCTGCCGACCCCCTGTACACCATGTCCTACACCGGTGTGAACGCCGGAATGGTCATCGGTGTGGCCGACGATGCGGGCATGCACTCCTCCCAGAACGAGCAGGACTCCCGCCACCACGCCATCGCCTCCAAGGTGCCTATGCTGGAGCCCAGCGACTCTGAGGAGTCTCTGGAGTTTGCCAAGCTGGCCTATGAGCTCTCTGAGGAGTTTGACACCCCTGTGCTGCTGAAGATGTGCACCCGCGTAGCCCACTCCCAGTCCCTGGTGGAGACTTCTCCCCGTGTGGAGCGGGCGGTAAAGACCTATGAGAAGAACATCGCCAAGTATGTGATGATGCCCGGCAATGCCATCCGCCGCCACCCGGTGGTGGAGGAGCGCACCCGGAAGCTTCAGGAGTGGGCGGAGACCGCCCCCATCAACCGCGTGGAGATGGGCGGCACGAAGATGGGTATCATTACCTCCTCCACCTCCTACCAGTATGTGAAGGAAGTCTTCGGCGACAGCGTGTCCGTGCTGAAGCTGGGCATGGCCAACCCTCTGCCTGTGAAGCTTATCCGGGATTTTGCCAGCAAGGTAGAGAAGCTTGTGGTGGTGGAGGAGCTGGACCCCATCATTGAAACCCACTGCCGCAGCCTGGGCCTGGAGGTCACCGGCAAGGACGCCCTGCCTATGGAGGGTGAGTTCTCCCAGAATCTGGTAGCCCAGAAGCTGGGCGGCACAGTCCACACCGGCAAGGCTCTCGCCGATGTGATTCCGCCCCGGCCCCCGGTCATGTGCGCCGGCTGCCCCCACCGGGGACTGTTCTATACCTTAAATAAAAACAAGTGCACTGTCCTGGGCGACATCGGCTGCTACACCCTGGGTGCGGTGGCCCCTCTGTCCGCCATGGACATGACCTTGTGCATGGGCGGTTCCATCTCCGCCATCCACGGCTTCAACAAGGCCCTGGGGGAGGAGAGCGAGGGCAAGACGGTGGCCGTCATCGGCGACTCCACCTTTATGCATTCCGGCATGACCGGCCTTGCCAACATTGCCTACAACCAGTCCAATTCCACCGTCATCATCCTGGACAACTCCATCACCGGCATGACCGGCCACCAGCAGAACCCCACCACCGGCTATAACATCAAGGGTGACCCCGCCGGCAAGATCGACCTGGAGCAGCTGTGCAAGGCCATGGGCTTTCACCGGGTGCGGGTGGTGGACCCCTATGACCTGAAGGCCTGTGACCAGGCGGTGAAGGAGGAGCTGGCAGCCAAGGAGCCCTCGGTGATCATCTCCCGCCGGCCCTGCGCTCTGCTCAAGTACGTCAAGCACAGCGCCCCCCTGAAGGTCAACGTGGACAAGTGCGTGGGCTGCAAGAGCTGCATGAAGATCGCCTGTCCCGCCATCTCCATGAAGGAGGGCAAGGCCCATGTGGACAGCACCCTGTGTGTGGGCTGCGGCGTGTGTGAGCAGCTGTGTCCCGTGGGGGCCTTTGAGAGTACCGGCAAGGAGGGTTAAGAGATGGAAACCAAAAATATTATGATCGTGGGCGTGGGGGGCCAGGGCTCCCTGCTGGCCAGCAAGCTGCTGGGCCACCTGCTGATGGAGCAGGGCTATGATGTGAAGGTATCTGAGGTCCACGGCATGAGCCAGCGGGGCGGCAGCGTGGTCACCTATGTGCGCTACGGAGACAAGGTCAATTCCCCGGTCATCGACAAGGGAGAGGCCGACTACATCGTCTCCTTTGAGCTGCTGGAGGCCGCCCGGTGGCTGGAGTACTTAAAGCCGGACGGACAGATCGTCACCTCCACCCAGCAGATCGACCCCATGCCCGTCATCACCGGGGCCGCCCAGTACCCTGAGAACCTGGTGGAGAAGATGAAGGCCGCCGGAGCCAAGGTAGACGCCCTGGACTGCCTGAAACTGGCCGAGGAGGCCGGGTCCTCCAAGGCGGTGAACATCGTGCTCATGGGCCGGCTGTCCCACTACTTTGACCTGCCCGAGGAGGCCTGGCAGGCCTCCCTGGAGGCCATGGTGCCCCCCAAGTTCCTGGAGCTCAACAAGAAGGCCTTCCAGTTGGGCAAAAACGCCTGAGGGGCTATTCCTTCTCCAGCAGATGCCGGTAGGTAGCGTCCATCCCAAAGGCGCCCAGAGGCGCGGTGATGAGGATGGCCAGCACCGCTACCGACAGCACAAGCTTTCCGCAGCTCAGCCCCATGGCCAGGGGCACTGAGCCCATGGCCGCCTGGACGGTGGCTTTGGGCAGGTAAGCAATGACGCAGAACAGCCGCTCCTTTTTATTGAGAGCGGTTCCGGCGGTGGCCAGAGTCACGCCCAGGGCCCGGATGGCCAGGGCGGCAAAGATAATGGCCACCGCACCGGCTCCGGCCTCCAGAGTGTAGCGGATGTCCACCGCAGCCCCCACCAGGACGAACAAAATGACCTCCGCGGCCAGCCACAGCTTGCCGAACTTCTGGGACAGCCGGTCCGATACCGGCTTGGGAGCCTTCAGGTGGACGCCGCAGGCCAGGGCGGTCACCGCCAGGATGCCGGAGAAGGGGACGATTCCCTCCAGCCAGTCCTCCACGGCCAGCAGCAGGAAGGCAAGTCCCAGAATGATGATGACCTTGGTGCTGTTGCGGATGGGGTTCTTGTGGGCATAGTTGGCCTCGAAGAATTGGGCCAGGAGTACCCCGGCCCCGCCGCCCACGGCCAGCCCCAGAAGAATGGAGACCGGGATGCTCAGAAAACTTCCCAAGGAGGGAGAGCCCCCCTGGGCCATTCCGGCGAAGGTGGAGAACAGGACGATCACATACACATCGTCCATGGAGGCCCCCGCCAGAATCATCTGGGGGATGCTCTTTTGGGTGCCCCACCGGCCCTCCATGAGGGAGACCATCCGGGGCACCACCACCGCTGGGGACACGGCTCCCAGCACGGCACCCATGACGGCCCCCTCCACCCAGCTCAGGCCGAAGATCACAGGGGCCAGCAGCGTGTAACCTACGATTTCAAAGGTGGCGGGCAGACAGGACATGAGCAGCGCCGGCCGGCCCACCTGTTTCAGATCCGTGAGATTGAGAGAGAGCCCGGCCTTGATGAGGATGATGACCAGAGCCATCTGCCGCAAATCCGGGGAGATGGATAGGATGGATTCATCCAGCAGATTGAGGGCGTAGGGCCCCAGGAGGATGCCCACAAAGAGCATTCCGATGATCCGGGGCAGCTTGATTTTTTGGCACAGGGCCGCGGCGGCCAGTCCCGCCAGAAAGACAAAGGCCAGTGAAGTAAGCATAGATTCGTTCTCCTTTTTCCAAAAATGCAAACAAAAAAGCTGATAACCCCACGATTTTCATCGCAGAAGTCATCAGCTTGTTGCAAGCGGTTTAGGTTTCCCAAGGGAGTACTTCATTCCCGAGGCTTCATTATAGCGTGGAGCAAAGCAAAAAGCAAGCCTATTTTTCCGGCAAACAGAAATACGGATATTTGGATCCTGTTTCCCAGCGAAAAGGGGTCTGAACATATATAAACCATTCCGAAAGGACTGATACCCATGGAAAGATATTACCAGCCTGAAATTGAGTGCGCCTCCCGGGAGCAAATTAAAGCCTGGCAGGACGAGCGCCTGGTCAAGCAGGTGCGCCACGTGTGGGACAACGTGCCCTACTACCGCAAGAAGATGGAGGAGAAGGGGCTGACCCCCGACGACATCAAATCCACGGATGACCTCTATAAGCTGCCCTTTGTGACCAAGGCCGACCTGCGGGAAGCTTATCCCTATGGACTGGTGGCAAAGCCTCTGAAGGACTGCGTGCGCATCCAGTCCACCTCCGGCACCACCGGCAAGCGCGTAGTGGCCTTCTACACCCAGCACGATATCGATCTGTGGGAGGATTGCTGCGCCCGTGCCATCGTGGCCGCCGGCGGCACCGACGAGGATGTGTGCCAGGTGTCCTACGGCTACGGCCTGTTCACCGGCGGCCCCGGCCTCAACGGCGGCAGCCACAAGGTGGGCTGCCTCACCATCCCCACCTCCTCGGGCAACACCGAGCGGCAGATCATGTTCATCCGTGACCTGAACGCCACCATCCTCTGCTGCACCCCCTCCTATGCCGCCTACATCGGCGAGACCATGAAGGAGATGGGCCTCACCCCCGACCAGATCCCCCTGAAGGCGGGCATCTTCGGCGCCGAGGCCTGGAGCGAGGAGATGCGCCAGGACATCCAGAATACTCTGGGGATTAAAGCCTATGATATTTACGGTTTGACCGAGCTGTCCGGACCCGGCGTAGCCTTCGAGTGCTCCGCCCAGAGCGGCATGCACATCAACGAGGACCACTTCATTGCCGAGATCATCGACCCCGAGACCGGGGAGGTGCTGCCTGAGGACAGCAAGGGTGAGCTGGTGTTCACCTCCATCACCAAAGAGGCCTTCCCCCTGCTGCGCTACCGCACCCGCGACATCTGCATGCTTACACGGGAGAAGTGCTCCTGCGGCCGTACCCATGTGAAGATGTGCAAGCCCATGGGCCGCTCCGACGATATGCTCATCATCCGGGGCGTCAACGTCTTCCCGTCCCAGATCGAGACGGTGCTCCTGAACCACGGCTATCCCGCCAACTACCAGATCATCGTGGACCGGGTGAAGTCCACCGACACCCTGGACGTCCAGGTGGAGATGACCCCCGAGATGTTCACCGACAACCTGGGCGAGATCGACCGCCGGCAGAAGGAGCTGGTGGACGGCCTGCGCTCCATGCTGGGTCTGGCCGCCAAGGTCACCCTGGTGGCTCCCAAGTCCATTGTCCGAAGCGAGGGCAAGGCCGTTCGTGTCATCGACAAGCGCAAGATTTAAAAAGGGGGAGCGAGTATGAATATCAAGCAGATCTCTGTCTTTTTGGAGAACAAGCCCGGCGCCCTGTACGCCATGACCGGTGTGCTGGCCCAGAACCAGGTAGACCTGCGGGCCCTGAGCGTGGCCGAGACCAAAGATTTCGGCATCGTGCGTATGATCGCCGACGATGTGTACAAAGCCACCACCGTCCTCAAGGAGGCGGGCTACATCCACTCCATCACCCCTGTGCTGGGGGTGGCCATTGCCGACGTGCCCGGTGGGCTCAACCGGGTGCTCCAGGTGCTCACGGACGCGAAGGTGAATGTGGAGTATATGTATGCCTTCCTGGGGGGCAAGAAGGCCGACCACGCCTACATGGTCTTCCGGGTGGAGAACAACGAGGCGGCCACCGCCGCCCTGGCTGCACGGGGCATTAAGACCGTGGAGCAGGAGGAAATGGACACCCTGTAAATCATTTGAGATGAGTGCCAAGCCACTTGTTTAAGAGCATAAAGACGGCCGCCGGATGATCCGGCGGCCGTCTTTTATGTTTTGCTTACAGCCCGATGGAGGTAATGACCTCCTTGAGCTGGGCGGCGGAGGCCAAAAGAGCCTGGTGTTCGTCCCGGTCCAGGGGGATCTCCAGCACCTGCTCCACTCCGTCCTTGCCCACAATGGAGGGGATACTCAGGCACAGACCCTCCAGGCCGTACTGGCCGGAGAGGGGAACGGAAACGGGGAGCATGGCATGCTCGTTTTTCACAATGCACTCGGCGATCCGGGCCACGGCCATGGCGATGCCGTAGTAGGTGGCCCCCTTGCGCTGGATGATCTCATAGGCGCTGTCCCGCACCTCGTGGTAGATCTTGTCCAGCAGCTCCTTGCGGTTTTCGATGCCCTTCAGGCGGCAGAACTGGTCCAGGTCGATGCTGGAGATGTTGGCGCTGCTCCACACGGCCAGCTCGCTGTCTCCGTGCTCACCGATGACGGCGGCGTGGACGTTGCGGCTGTCCACTCCCAGCTCCTGGCTGAGCAGGTACTTGAGCCGGGCGGTGTCCAGCACGGTGCCCGAGCCGATCACCCGGTTGGCGGGCAAGCCGGAGAGCTTCCAGGCGGCGTAGGTGAGCACATCCACGGGGTTTGCCACCACCAGAAGGATACCCTGGAAGTTCCGGCTGGTGAGCTCGGGGAGAATGCTCTTTAAAATAGCCACATTCTTGCCAATCAGGTCCAGGCGGGTCTCGCCGGGCTTCTGGTTGGCTCCGGCGGTGAGGATGACCATGGCGCAGTCGGCCACGTCGTCATAGGTGCCTGCATAGATCTTCATGGAGGCGGCATAGGGCAGGCCGTGGCTTAAATCCATGGCTTCGCCCTCGGCCTTTTCCCGGTTGGCGTCGATGAGCACCAGCTCGGAGTAGAGGCCCCGCTGCATAAGACTGAAGGCGATGGACGCCCCCACAAATCCACAGCCAATGACTGCCGCTTTTCTCACATTTACCATAGTACCCAGCTCCTTTTAAAGTAAACCTACGGTCACGTTGTGTGTCCGCTTACAGAATGGTCCAAAGCAAACAAAAATAGTACAGTTTGATCTAGTTTGTCCGGTTTTTTCCGGCTCATTCTTTTCTGTAAATATCCTATCAAAATGGTGGGTAATTAGCAAGAGAAAATACAGAAAAAAGCCTACAAAAATTTCCTACTATTTTGATGGGTTATGTGGGAGTGTACAAAAAAGACTGGCGAAATTTGGAAGCTCCCGGAGCTGGCTCCTCTTGACAGAATAGGTTTATTCTGATAAACTTCAAGCAACAAGAGGTTTATTGGGATAAACTTAGAGGAGGTGGAACCATGGAGAAGCTCTTTGAAGGGGAATATAAGCTCATGGAGGTGCTGTGGGACAGCGGGGAAGTGAATTCCACCCGTCTGGTGGAGCTGTGCCGGGAAAAGCTGGGGTGGAACAAGTCCACCACTTACACCGTCCTGCGCAAGCTCAAGCACAAGGGGGCGGTGCGCCACGAGGACGCCACCGTTACCCCGGTCCTCACCCGTCAGGCTGCCATCCAGGCCCAGGGGGAGGAGCTGGTGGAGCGGGTAGGCGGCCTGTCCCTGTTTATGACCGCCTTTCTGAGCGGGCGAAAGCTGACAAAAGAAGAGGCGGAGGAGCTTAAAAACCTCATTGATGAAAAAATGGGGGAGGGTTAGGCCGTGACGGCTTTTCTTCAGTTTATGGGACAGCTTGGAATTGCCTATCTGAACATGGGGATCGTCCTGGGGTTTACCTTTGGGGCCCTGATCCTGCTGCGGCCGGTAACCGGGCGGCTGCTGCGGCCCAAACATCAGGTGTGGCTGTGGTTCGCGGGATGGTATGTGGGCTTTTTGGCTCAGTTCTATGATATCTTGGGCCGGAGAGTGCGCCTTCCCTTTTCGTTCCGGGACCTGGTGATCCCACGGGTACAGGTGCGGGGCGGAGACCGGGCGATGCCGTTATACATAGCGGAACAAGCGGGGGAGGGGCCCACGCTGGTTTTGCCGGGTGGGGTGGAGGCATCCCTTCCGGACGATGTATTTGAAACACTTCTGCTTGTAATCGGAGTGATTTGGCTTGTGGTTTTGGTGGCTGCCACGGTCTGGTACACGGTACAGGACCGGAGGCTGCGGCAGCTGGGCCGGCAGGGGGAGAAGATGGACCGGGAGACCATGGCCAAATACGGCATTTTCCAGGACAATGTGGTGGTGCGCCTGTGTGAAGGCCTGCCTGCCAGCTTCGTCCGCTTTGGCCATGAAAAGGGGATAGGAGACGGAGTGCGCTTTGTCATCTGTCTGCAAAAGGAGCTGCCCGAGCAGCAGCTCCGCCTGATTCTGCTCCACGAGATGGAACATATCCGCCTCCATCATGCCTGGTACAAATCTATTATCGTAGGAGGGCTGACCGCTTTTTACTGGTGGAACCCTGTGATATGGCTGGCTTACCGATTCACCTGCCGGGACATGGAGCTGGCCTGTGACGAGGCGGTATTGGAGCAGTTGGAACCTGCCCAGCGCCGGGAGTATGCCCACACCCTGGTGGAGCTGGGGTCGGGACGGCACATGTGGGGAAATCTTACCTCCTTTGGGGAGTGTGACGCCGCTCTGCGGGTGCGCCGGGCGGCCGTCTGGAAGCGCTGGGGGGAAAACCGCACGGGGCTGTCCGCGATGCTTGTGGTGGCTCTGATGCTGTTTTTCTACTGCGGCGGCCCGGTGAGCGTCAGCGGGTATGTGGATGCCACCACGGAAGACTGGAACGCCTATTACCAGAGTATGGTATGGGTGGAAGAGACACAGGAGTTTTTGGAAAACCCCCAGTGGCAGCCCAAGGAGATCTGGAGCCGGGCCGAGGAGCGGCTGCTGGTGCTGGATACAGAGGATCAGTGGTATTCCCTGGGCTTTTATTGGAACGGGGAGGAATATTACCTGGGCCGGGCCAATCCCATGGAGCGGGCCTTCCACGACGGCTATACCCGGCTTGGGTGAACTGCGCGTAAGGCTGTGGAGTAAGGTGGAACAAGGAAACCGTACAATTCGCCGGCACAGGAACGCAGGGAGGGATAGGCTGTGATCATCGTGCTTTCCTCTGTGGGGAGGATGGGAATTACCATTGTGAATGTGGGATTGTTCATGGGTTTTGCCTTCGGAGCCCTGATCCTGCTGCGGCCGGTGACGAGGCGGCTCCTGCGGCCCCGGCACCAGGTTTGGCTGTGGTTTGTGGGGTGGTATATGGGATATATGTTTACGCTGTTTGATGCGCTGGGCTCGTGGCTCCCCATCCCCTATACCTTCCGGGCACTGGTGACCCCACGCGTGGCGGAGCAGGGATTCTACAACTACCCCATGTATATTTCCGTTGGGAGGAATGAACCGCCCTCCCTTATGCTGCCCGGCGGCGCAGAGTTTCCCCTGTCCTCCGACCTCTTTGAACGGCTGCTGCCAGTGGTCGGTGTGGTGTGGGTGACCGCATTGACTGCGACTATGGTCTGGTACACAATACAGGGGCGGAAGCTGCGGCGGCTGAGCCGACAGGGGGAGCGGATGGACCCGGAGACCATGAAGCGGTATGGCATTACCGAAGAACGGGTGGCGGTGCGCCTGTGCGAGGGCCTGCCCGCCAGCTTTGTCCGCGCAGGGCATGACACCGGCTGGGGAGACAAGGTGAGCAATGTAATCTGCCTGCAGAAGGAGCTGCCGGAGCAGCAGCTCCGCTTGGTGCTGCTCCATGAAATGGAACACATCCGCCTCCACCATACCTGGTACAAAACGATCATCGTGGCGGTGCTGACCGCTTTTTACTGGTGGAACCCTGTGCTGTGGCTGGCCTACCGGCTCACCTGCCGGGATATGGAGCTGGCCTGTGATGAGGCGGTGCTGGAAGAGTTGGAGCCCGCTCAGCGCCGGGAGTACGCCCGTACCCTGGTGGAGCTGGGGTCGGGGCGGCACCTGTGGGGGAGCGTGACCTCCTTCGGAGAGTGTGATGCCGCCCTGCGGGTACGCCGGGCGGTGAACTGGAAGCCCAGCGGGATTTTCGTTCAGAATGCTTCCCTGATTCTGGCTGTTGTCTTGGCGGTGTTTTTCTTCTGCGGCAGCCCCTCTTATGACCGACGGATTGAGGAGAAAACGGCGGAACCGGCGTGGTCGGACTTTTTAGCCGGAGGGGTCTGGGCCCAGGCGGTGCCCGACCAGGTGGGAGACCCCAAGGAGGTCTGGAGCCGCATGGACCGGCAGCTGGTGGTACTGGGGGAGGATGACAAGTGGTATACGGTCACCTTCTCCTGGTGGTCTGGACAGTACTACCGCCGCATTGAGACCGCCCCGATAGAGCAGCCCTCCCTGGAGGGCTATACCCGGATCGCCTGAACAAGGGACGCAGGGTGCGAGACGATTCCGAGGAATAAGGAGGGAACGGCTGTGGCGTTTTTTTCATGGTTTTTGATTCTGTGCGTGAACTGCGGCTTGCTGGTGGGGATGGTCATGGGGGTGCTGCTCCTGCTGCGGCCGGTGACAGTGCGGCTGCTCACCCCTGGACAGCGCACCTTTCTGTGGGGAGCGGGGTGGTTTATGGGCTTTGCACCAAACTCGGTGCTGATCTACTCTCTGCTCCCACTGCCCTTTCCCACCTTTCCGGACCTGGTGGTGCCCCGAGCGGAGAATGGATATCCCATGTTTCTGCCCCTCATCCGGGAGGCTGGGGACTACCATGTGGCTTTTCCTGGGGGAGCGGCGGTGCCCGTCTCCGTTTCTGACAGGACCATTCTGGTACTGGGGGTGTTGGGAATCCTCTACATGGTGGGGGTGTTGGCCTGCTCCATCCGGGTTGACATGCGGGTTCGGCGGCTGGCCCGGTCGGGAGAACCGTTAAGCCGGGAACAATACGACAGCCTGGGGATGGAAAAGGACCATGATATCGTCGTCCGCCTGTGCCCGAACCTGCCCACCAGCTTTGTCATCCGCAGCTTGGGAAGACATGAGATTGCCCTCCAGCGGGAGCTGAGCCGGGAGCAGATGCGCCTGGTTCTCCTCCACGAGTGGGAGCATGTGAATTGCCATGACCCCTGGCTCCAGGGACTGATGACCACCTCCCTGTCCTTCTACTTCTGGAACCCCATCCTCTGGGCGGCCTATTACTTCACCCGGCGGGACATGGAGCTGGCCTGCGACCGGCGGGTGCTCCGCCGTTTGAAAGAGGAGGAGCGGCGGGTCTACGCCCGCACTCTGGTGGAGCTGGCCAGCGACAAGCCTGTGTTCGGCGGGCTGACCACCTTTGGAGAGTGTGATGCTGCCCTGCGGGTCAAGGAGGTGACCCGGTGGGAGCCGGAGGACGAGCGCGATAAGCTGGAACCCCGGCGGATCTTCGGCTGGATGGTAGTGATCACGCTGATCGTTGCCCTTACGCTGGGCAGTCCGAGGGACAAGGTGCTGCCCCAGGATGTGTGGATGGATTTACGTGAGATTGGGGCCTGGAGCGTGCTGGAGCAGGAGCTGGCGGAAGAGGGAGCTGTGCTGGCGCAAAATACCCCAGTGTGGATGGAGGGGGATCATGTCTTTGTCACGCTCTACTTTCCGGACAGCGCCGGAAACTGGTGGCAGGCTTTGGTGCGCAGATACCTTTATCATGGCGGCGTGGAGGCCCACCTGAGCCGTTGCAGCGGCGCCCCGGAGCTGGAGGGGTGTGTCCCGGCTGTGTGGAGCCAAAACGAATAAAAGAGTCCCGAGAACCATAGGTTCTCGGGACTTTCTTGGTTATTCGGGGAATTTTTCCTGCCTGCGCTGGACCAGGTGCTCCATCATGGCCCGGTCAAAGGACAGACAGCAGCCGAAGGGGTCGATCACAAAGCCCGCTGCCCGGCCGTCTTGCAGGACCATTTTGGCGTAGTCCAGAAAGGAGAGGACCAGGGTTTGCTGATTTCTGGGCCCACAGAGCTTCCGAAGCTCCTCCCAGCTGGTGAAGGCGGGGAAAAAGGGCTGATTGCTCTGGTTGGGCAGCAGCTGGAACTGAATGGTGGCCTCCTGGCCGGGGGCTTCTTCCCCAGGAGCGGGGGTGATGGTCACCGGGGCGAGAAAACGGGCGGTGGAAATGACCAGATCCAGTACCGCCTCCCGGCTCTCCCGGCTCTGCTCCTGGTTCATCCGCGCCACGGCACTTAGCAGCTCCGGGTTGGTGATGGGCTTTGCTTGCTCCATAAATGGACCTCCCAACGATGATTTTTCCTTATTGTACTACGAAATGAGCCCTGGGACAACCATTTTCCCCTGGACAAGGGGAGCTGGCTGTGGTAAGATACCTGCGACGAGTTTATACCATCTCGTCCAAGCACGAAGCGTCTGAGCCGTTGCGAGCAGCGAGCCTGGACCGAAGCGAAAACCAAAACCCAGGGCCGCCGGGGCGGACCGGTTTTGGTTTGAGTCGGAGGGAAGGGGAGCGTTGCGAGCAGGTGAGGCGTGACCGGGGGAGAACCCCGCGTGTTCGTTCGGCCCACGGGCCGTTCTCTAAATAAAAAATGGAGGTTTTTTTATGTCCAAAATGTCCCTTCGCAACCTGACCCTGGCCGCGGTGCTGGCGGCGGTATACGCCGTTTTGACCGTAGCCCTCCCGGTTCCCCAGTATGGAGCCATCCAACTGCGGGTGGCCGAGGCCATGACGGTACTGCCCTTCCTGTTCCCCGCCGCTACGCCGGGGCTTTTTGTGGGCTGCTTCATCGCCAACCTGTTTTCTCCCTATCCTCTGGACATCCTGTGCGGCTCCATGGCCACCCTGCTGGCCTGCATGGTCACCCAGCGCATGCCCAACCGCTATCTGGCCTCCCTGCCTCCGGTGGTGTTCAATATGATCATCGTGGGTGCGGAGATTGCCTGGTTTGAGACTGGATTCGGCCCCGGCTTCTGGTCTGCTTACGCCTTTAACGCTGTGACTGTTGGCGTGGGTGAGCTGGCCGCCTGCTTTATCCTGGGCCAGCTGCTGCTGTCCGCCCTGCCCAGAGTGGAGTCCCTGCGCCCCTATATTCCGGAAAAGCGGCTGCATGCTGTCTTACGGTAAAGAACAAGTTACAAAAACTACCCAGCCGGCAGTTTGTACGGACTTTGGACTGCATGGGCCGTACGAAGCCCCTGGCAAAAGATTTAAATGATAATCGGAGAGGCACCGCTTGTGCGGTGCCTCTCCTGGTTTTCTAAAATTCGTTTGTTCCCTTGTGGGGGTGAATGCCGCGCTGGCCCTGCCGTTCGGGGTCTGCTTTGCACGGGCGCTGGAACGGCAGCGATCAGCCGGAGATCTGGTTGAGGTCGTAGGGCGTGGTCTGATATACGTAGTAGTTGAGCCAGTTGGTGTAGAAAAGCTGCCCGGAGGAGCGCCAGCGGACCACCGGCTCCTGACCTGCATCATCGTTGGGGAAGTAGTTTTTGGGCACATCAATGGGCAGCCCCTTGTCCTTGTCCCGGAAATATTCCCTTGCCAGGGTGTCCTGGTCATACTCCGGGTGGCCGGTGATGAAGAAGCGGCGGTTGTCCTCGCTCTTCACGGCAAAGACTCCAGCCTCTTTGGACACAGCCAGCAGCTCCAGCTCAGGCACCTTTAAAATATCCTCCACATGGTTCTCTGTGTGACGGGAGTGGGGGATAAAGAACTCGTCATCAAAGCCGCGGAACAGGGGGGACTGCTTTTTTACCGCCGTGTGGGAGAATACGCCAAAGAGCTTTTTGGGCAGGGAGTATTTAGGAATATTATAGTGGTAATAAAGCCCGGCCTGGGCCCCCCAGCACACATGGAGAGTAGCGTGGACATGGGTGCGGGTCCATTCCATAATCTCACACAGCTCCGGCCAGTAATCCACGTCAGTAAAATCCATGTTCTCCACCGGAGCACCGGTGATGATCATGCCGTCAAAGCGCCGCTCCCGAATCTGGTCAAAGGTAGTATAAAAGGAAGAGAGATGATCCGCGTCGGTGTTGCGAGAGGTGTGGCTGGACATCTGGAGCAGCTCTACCTGAATCTGAAGAGGGGTGTTGGACAGCTTTCGAAGCAGCTGAGTCTCCGTCACGATTTTGGTGGGCATGAGATTTAAAATTAAGAGATTTAACGGGCGCATATCCTGGTGGATGGCCCGGTACTCAGTCATAACAAAGATGTTCTCCCCTTCCAGAGTCGCTCTGGCGGGCAGAGAGTCGGGAATCTTGATGGGCATGGTGGTCCCTCCTGCCGATTTACATATATAAATGTGGATAAAATAAGGGTATCACAAGTAATGTGCTTCCGCAAGAGGAAATCCTGCGGGCAAATGTCCGCCAGCCGTGGAATTTCGCAGGTGGGACTGTCTGAAACACGAAGAATGTGGAAAAAAATCAAAAAACTTGAAAAAAGGTGTTGACAAGCGGAAGAGATTTTGCTATTATAAGCGAGCGCTTCCGGCACGGGGCCTTGAAAGTCCTGGGAGAGAGGCGTTTGAGGATTTCGGTAGGGAATCAAACCGGTCCGGCACTTGAAAATCAGTTTGGAAAACTTGAAAAAAGTGCTTGACAAATGATTCCGACAGTGATATCCTCTATAAGCTGTCCGCGAGGGCAGCG